>CAZTWF010000045.1:0-2561 GCA_964617245.1 uncultured Nitrososphaerota archaeon | reverse complement strand
TTCTTACTTCTTCTTCAGTCATTACTTCTGTTATTACTTCAATATTATTTATTCCTTGAATTTCTTTTAAATTTGATATTATATCTCCTTTAATTTTATTTGATAATGGACATGTTGGTGAAGTTAAAGCTAATATTAATTTTACATTATTATTTTCATCAATATAAATATCTCTTATCATATTAGCATCAATAATATTCATACCAAGTTCTGGATCCATTACTTTTTTTAGCTTATTGATAATTTCTTCTTTATTAATCATAATAAGGAATTATTAGGCAATTCCTTTATATTATTTTTCTTTAATTTTTTATTTCTTTTAATCCTTCTTCTGATAATATTATTGGAATAGGCTTTCCTCCTACAGATTCTATAGCATTACATATGTTATCTTTTACATCTTTATTATTTGGACATAATGCTAATATACAGCCTCCTCCTCCTGCACCAGTAAGTTTAGCTCCTAATGCTCCAGCTCTTCTTACTGAATATACCATATCATTTAATTCTTTATTTGATACTCCTAAAGAATCTAAAAGTCCATGATTTATATTCATTAATAATCCAATTTTTTCTATATCTTCTTCTAATATTGCTTTTTTCCCTTCTTCTACTATTAATCCTATTGCTTCCATAATTTTTTCAATAATTTCTTTATTTTTATTCATAAGAGATTTAACTTTATTTACCATATATGCAGTATTATATTCTCTTTTTATATATCCTAAAATAAATGAAATTTCATAATCTATTTTTATTTTTTCAATTATATCATTAGGTTTTATATACATAATACCTCCAAAAGTTGAAATTGTAGTATCCATTATACTTGCAATTCCTTGTACTTCTAATTCAACTTTATGACCAAGTTTTGCAATTTCATTAATATTTATATTATAATTAAGTATTTTTGAATATGCTGCAATAGTTGCAACAGATACTGCTGCTGATGTTCCAAGTCCTGCACTAATAGGCATTTCTGAATTTATAATAATATTAACTCCTTTTTTCTTTCCAATATAATTTGATAATATTTCAATTGCTTTAATAACATAAATTAATGGTCCATTATAATTATTTATTTCATTAATTGAAATAGAAATTGAAGATAAATCTGATATTATTTTTATAATACCATCATTTCTTTCTTCCATTGATATATATACTCTTTTATCAATAGCACTTACAATAGCTGGTTTTCCATATACAATTGCATGTTCTCCAAATAAAGTAATCTTTCCAGGTGAAGAAAATTTTACTTTCATATTAAAATTCTATCTGAGGGCTCATTTAAATAAAATTCTCCTTTTTCTATAATGGATTTTAAATAATTAGCAAGAATTTCTGCTCTTTTTAAACATGATAATCTTGATATTATAGGAATTTCTTTATCTTTAAATTTTATTTTTCCTAAATTTGCTTTAAATGCTCCATTTGGACAAAGCCATGTACATATTCCACATTCAAAACATAATGATTTATCAAGTATTTTATTATTAAATGCTCTAGTTGGACAATATAAAGAAACTAGACAAGGATCTATTTTACAATTTTTACATATATTTTCATAATATTTTACTTCAATATCAGTTTCTTGCCATACATTTGCATAATTAGAATAATCAATTATACTTCTATCATATACATCAGCTATTGGTAAAATTATTTCATTATCAGTTTTTTTAACATTATTTAATATTTCTTCATTTAATATAGGAATGGGAATAGCAATAGTATTATAAATTTCAGGTCCAAAAGAAGTAATAAATTGACCAATAAAATAAGAAGACATTTCTTTTATATTAGCACATATAGATAAATTTGGTCTTTCTTTTGTTGATCTTGTTCCAGTTCCCATAACATAACCAATTGCCTTATTTACTAATATTTTGCTTCCTATTCCTATAGTTTTTAATAAAGGATCTTTTTCTAATGGATTTAATTCTCCACATCCTGAAACTGTAATCATATCTTTTTTCATTGGAATTATAGAAAATATAGTTCTTATCGATTCTTCTCTTGGATTTATAAATGCCATATAATTTTTATAACAAGATCTTGTAGTAATAAGCTTAGCATAAATCATATCATTTAAATTAATTTTTCCTTCAATTTCTTTTCCTTCAATACTTTTAACATATACATTAATATATTTTCCATTTATTAAATCCTTTAATAATTCTCCTCCTCCATATTTTTCATTATAAATACTTACACTTGGTCCATATAATACTACATCAATATATCCAATTCTTTCATTTGGACAAGGTCCAGGAAATACTGGAATTCCATTCATTAAGACTTCCTTTGCTTTTATAAAAACTCCTTTTTCTGCTATTTTAAATGAAAATACTGCCATTGTTCCACTCATTATTCCACATGTTGCAGTAGTAACAACATCAATATCTTTAATTTTCTCTCCTTTTCTTATCATATTACAAAGTTCTTTTGCTGTAATAACAATTACTTCTCCTTTTCTTATTTTTTCATTAATTTCTTTTATTGTTTTCAAGTAATCACCTTTAAATATTCTATAAATTTACATATATATGAATGAAATA
>CAZTWF010000044.1:0-8607 GCA_964617245.1 uncultured Nitrososphaerota archaeon | reverse complement strand
TTATAAAATTATTTTCTTTTTCTAAAATTTTTCTTAATTCTTTTCTTATAATTTTTTCATTAATTATTTGAGTATCTCTTTCAGAATTATATTCCATTATTCCATTAACTTCAATAGCAAATTTATTTAATTCAATAATTTTTAAACCTAATTTTTCAGCTAAAATTTTTGTAATTGTAGTTTTACCAACTCCAGGAGTTCCAGTTATAACAATATTAATAAAAAAACCTCCAAAAATAAAAAATTAAAAAATATTTAGTCTAATTCACTACCAGTTTCTTCTTTCATTTTTTCAGGAGTTTTTGATGGAGTTGTAGTTTTTGCTGCAGCAATTACATCATCAATTCTTAATATCATTGAGCATGCTTCTGTTGCTGATTTTAATGCTTGTGTCTTTACTACTAATGGCTCAATTACACCCTTTTCTAACATATTTGAGACTTTTCCTGATATTACATCTACTCCTGCCCAAATTTCTCCTTTTTCATGTCTTGATCTTAATTCTACAATTATATCAATTGGATCAAGTCCAGCATTTTCTGCTAAAGCTCTTGGAATTACTTCTACACTATCTGCAAAAGCTTCAATTGCTAATTGTTCTCTTCCTCCTATGCTTATAGCATATTCTCTTAAGACTTTTGAAATTTCCATTTCTGGTGCTCCACCACCTGCTACTACTTTTCCTTCTTCTATTACATCAGATACTGTACATAGAGCATCATGAAGTGTTCTTTCAGCCTCATCTACAACTCTTTGTAATCCTCCTCTTATGAGTATACTTACTGCTCTTGGATCTTTACAACCTTCAACAAATGTCAATTTATCTTCTCCAAATCTTCTTTCTTCTACAAATTTTGCATATCCTAGATCTGCTGATGTCAAATCATCAAGATTTGTAATAATTCTTGCACCTGTTGCTCTAGCTAATTTTTCCATATCTGATTTCTTTACTCTTCTCAATGCCATAATTCCTTCTTTTGCTAAATAATGTTGTGCAAGATCATCTATTCCTTTTTGACAGAATACTACATTAGCACCTACTGCTTTTATTTTATTGACCATTTCTCTAAGCATTCTTCCTTCTTCTTCAATAAATGCTTTCATTTGTGTTGGATCTGAAATTCTTATTTCAGCATCAATTTCAGTTTTTTCAATTTCTAATGGACAATCAAGTAATACTATTTTTGCATCTTGAACTTTCTTTGGCATTCCTGGATGTACAACTTCTTTATCAACTATTACTCCATAGACTAATAAACTATCGTTTACACTTCCTCCTTGTTTTTTCACTACTTGTACATAATCAATATCTGCTATGTATTTATCTCCACGTTTCTCAGCAATTTGCTTTACAGCTTTTACAACCATATCTGCAAATATATCTGCTATTCCTGCAGAAGCCTTACTATTCATAGCAGTATATGCAACTTTTCTTAACATTTCATCATTATTTATATCAACTGGAATAGCAATTTTTTCTAAAGTTTCTGTAGCTTTTTCTGCAGCTTTCTTATATCCTTGTACTATAAGTGTTGGATGAATATTCTTTTCAATTAATTCTTCAGCTCTTTTTAATAATTCTCCAGCAATAACAACTGATGTTGTAGTTCCATCTCCAACTTCTTCATCTTGGGTTTTTGATATTTCTACCATTATTTTTGCAGCTGGATGTTGAACTTCTATTTCTCCTAGAATTGTAGCACCATCATTAGTTATTGTAACATCACCAAGTGTATCTACAAGCATTTTATCCATTCCTTTTGGTCCTAGAGTACTTTTTACAGTTTCAGCAATAGTAACTGCTGCCATTATGTTTATTCTTTGGGCTTCTCTTCCATGAGTTCTTTGAGTTCCTTCTTTTAATATTAATACAGGAACACTACCAACTTGAGCTGCTACCATAGAGAAATCACCATATTTATGCAAAAAAAGAAAGATTACTACTTCTATATATAGATTTCTATCATATTTCTATATACCAAGTCTAGTTAATGCTAATAATTTCCTACTTACTAATTTTATATCTTCAGCATTAACAGTTTTTCTTCCTGCATGTTTTGCTAATGCTACAGCTTCTCTAGAGATTTCTAAAGCAATTGTTTCTAAGACTTCTCTTAATGCTTCAACACCATCTTCACTAATTCTTTCAGCACCAGCTTTTCTCATAATTCTATCAATTGCTGATAATGCTATATCTGGCATTTTTTCCCTCCTTTTCTAAAAATATCTTATTTTAGAAAATCTTAAATTTTTGTTTTTCTTCTGCATGATAATATGGGAAAAGTTAGAGTAAGTAAAATAAAAATAATTGCAAGAAAATTAATAGAAACATATCCAAATGTATTTACAACAGATTTCAAAAATAATAAAGAATTAGTATGTAAATATTCTAGTATAAGAAGTAAACATTTGAGAAATAGAGTTGCAGGATATATTACAAGACTATTAATAACAAAGAAGAAATTAGAAGAAAAGAGATTAGAAGAATCTAAAGCAGCATGATTTATATCTTTGAATTTTCATAGATTATATTAGATGAGGAGGTTGACCTGCTCTGAGGAAACAATGAAGAAAAAGCACCTCCACTGATTTTTATAGGTGATAAATATTCCTACTATAATCTTAAAATATATGGCTGTATTAAAAGGACTTTCAGAAGAACCTTTAAAATCTATTAATATAGAAGGAAATACACTTAAAGATTTATTAGATTATTTAAAAAATAAAGAATCTCCTAAGGTAAGATCAAGATTATTTGATAAGAATGGAAGTCTTTATTCAGATATTATAATTTTTATTAATGGAAAAGATTTTAATCTTATTGGAGGATTAAATACAAAAATAAAAGATGGAGATGAAATTGTTATATTACCAACAGTTCATGGAGGTTAATAAATGAAAATATTAGTAGTAGATTGGAATAAAATACAATCTTCAATTCTTATTCTTACAAATAAGATAATAAATAGTAAATATCATCCAGATATTATTGTTGGTATTGCAAGAGGAGGATGGATTGTAGCACGTTTATTATCAGATTTGTTAAATATAAAGAATTTAGCATCATTAAGAATTGAATTTTATAAAGGCATAGGAAAGAAAAATCATAAACCAATAATAACTCAACCAATATCTGAACCTCCAGATGGAAAATCTGTATTAATTGTAGATGATGTAGTTGATAGTGGAGAGAGTATGAATCTTGCTAAGCAATATATTATCTCCATGGGAGCAAAAGATGTAAAAATTGCTACAATACATATGAAACCATGGTCTAAAATTACTCCAGATTATTATGTTGAAATTGTAGATGCTTGGATAATTTATCCATGGGAAATAAGAGAAAGTATTGAACAATTAATTAATATGTGGAAAGAAGAATCAAAAGAAAATATAAGAGATAAATTAATTTCTATTGGAATACCTAAAGAATATATAGATTTAGTAATTTAGAAAAATTATGTACATTGGAAATTATGAAAATTATTATTTCTTTATAATTCCAATGATTATAAAAACTGATATAACAAATATATTACAAGATGGAATTATAAAAACTCAAATTTTTAATAGTGAATTAATTGCAGGATATGAACATATTATATATGCTTTTAAAATTACTATTAGAGCATGGAAGGAGAAAAGAAATATTGCAAAATCCTTACCAATGGAACTTCTTTTATCTGTTTCAGCTATAAGACAAATAAAAGAAGCTCTAGATAAGATAGGAGTAAAAAATGAAAAATGTATTTTAATTGTATTTTCAGAAGATAAAGAAAAATTAGAATTATTCTTAAAGGAATTATCAAAGTATGGTATAGAAGATGAATCATTAATTAAAATAGATAATGAAAAAATAAAAAAATTAATGAATCTTTTCAAAATAAATGAAAAAGAATTTATGATATCAAAAACATTATATGAATCTGAAGAAATTGCTATACAATCCTTAGTTTTAGAAAAAATTGCATTATTCGATCTCACTAGATAATATTTTTTCTTGAAGTTTTGGTATAGATATAATATCTTCTTCTTTTATTAAAGATAATCCTACAATATCTTCAATTATTTCTACATTAATAATAAAATCAGGATTTTCTAAATCTACTTTTCTATTAATAATAGATGCAATATCTTCAATTATTTCTTTACTTTTTATATTACTTCCTCTTTTATTTACAATTATTTTAAATGTACTATCTTTAGGAATTTGAAAATCCTTTACAATATCTTTTATTTTATTAATTTCACATACTCTTTGAATAGGAATTATTCTTTGTATATATCTAAAGCTCCAAGGATCTTCTTCAATTACTTTTTTTGCTCTTTTTATAAAATTTAAAGGATCTTCTTCAATTTTACAAATAATAACTCCTGAGAATTTAGTTCTTTCAATTTCTACATTTTCTAATCCTAATATATTTGATAATACTAAGAATTCTTTTTCACATTTAATTTCATTTCTTCTTTTACTTGTTATTATTAAATTAAATTCCTTCAATTGAAATTCCCCTTTTTATAAATTCTTCAATTTTAATTGCTCCAATTCTAATAATTTTAATTTTTGAATCTATAACTTCTATAACAGTTGATGGTTTTCCTAAATAACATTTTCCACCATCTATTACTATATCTACAGAAGATTTTATACTTTCATCTATATCTTCAATACTTAATGCTGGTGGCCTTCCTGATATATTTGCACTTGTACCTATAATTAATCCTCCTGAAGCTTCAATTATTTTTAAAGCTAATTTATGATTTGGTATTCTCAAGCCTATATTATCTCTTCCTCCAGTTAAATGAGGAGAAAATTTTACTTTTGTTTTTAATACTATAGTTAAAGGACCTGGCCAGAATATATTTGCAATTTTTAATGCAAAATCATTAAAATATGCTATTTCTTTTGCTTTTTCAAGACTTGAAACTAATATAGGCATTGCTTTTTCTTCTCTTTGTTTTATATTTTTTACTCTTATTATAACATCTTCTAAAAAGGGATTTCCTCCAATACCATAAACAGTATCTGTTGGATAAACAATTACTCCTCCTTTTTTTACTAATTCTCCAATTTCTAATATTTTATCTATATCACTTAAAGAGAGTTTTATCTTCAAGTATTATCACCTTTTTGGAGCACTACATTTAAATATTACAAACCTCCCAAAATCCATTATGTTGGAGGTCTGGAAATGTACAAAATAGAAGAAGAATTTGAAGAATGGGAAGAGGAAGAAGAAGAATTTGAAGAAGAATGGCCTGAAGAAGAAGAGGAAGAATGGGAAGAAGAAGAATGGGAAGAAGAGGAAGAATTTGAAGAGGAGGAAGAATGGTAATTTCCTATTTTTTCTTTTTTAGGTGAATTATCTTGGAATTTTGTCCAAAATGTGGTAAACTTCTTGTTCCTGTTAAAAAAGATGATAAAACTATTCTAGTATGTAAATATTGTAACTATGAAAAACTAGTAGAACCAACAAGTAGCTATAAAATTGTACAACAAGTTGAAGAAGGAAAAAGAAGAAAAATCTTAGTATCAGAAGAACCCATAGGAATAAGAAAAAGAAAAGAAGAAGAAAAAGAGCTAATTAGTGATTATTACAAAGTTTTTCTAGAAAGTTATGAAGAAGAAAGCGAAGAACAAGAATAAATAATAAAACTATACGGTGAAAGCCTTGGTCAGAATTGCAGTAGTTGATATTGATTTTTGTAAACCTAGTAAATGTAATAAAGAATGTATAAGATTTTGTCCTATGGTGAGAAGTAATACAGAAGCTATAATATTTGATGAAGAAAGAAATAGACCAATAATTTCAGAAAATTTATGTAATGGCTGTGGAATTTGTGTAAAAAAATGTCCATATAATGCAATTAAAATTGTAAATCTTCCAGATGAAATTGAAGAAGATTGTATTCATAGATATGGTCCAAATTCTTTTAAATTATATAGACTTCCAGTTCCAAGACAAGGAGTAGTATTAGGATTATTAGGACCAAATGGTACTGGAAAATCAACATCATTAAAGATATTATCAGGTATAATAAGACCAAATCTTGGAAATTATGAATCTCCACCAGATTGGAAGACTATTTTGAGATTTTTTAGAGGTACTGAACTTTATGAATATTTTAAAAAATTATCAGAGAAAAAACTCAAAGTTATATTAAAACCTCAATATATAGATGAAGCTCCAAAAAATATTTCAGGAACAGTTAGAGAAATTCTTAAAAGAATTGATGAAAAAGGAAAATTTAATGAAGTTTGTGATGCATTATCATTAAATTCAATTTTAGATAAAGATATACATCATTTAAGTGGAGGAGAACTTCAAAGAATTGCAATTGCTGCAGTAGCATTAAGAGATGCTGATGTATATATATTTGATGAACCATCAAGTTATTTAGATATATATCAACGTCTCAAAATGGCATCTCTTATTAGAGATTTAGCTAAAGAATCTAAATATATAATAGTAGCAGAACATGATCTTGCAGTATTAGATTATTTATCTGATTATGTATGTATTTTTTATGGAAAGCCAGGAGTATATGGAATTATTTCTAAACCTCATGGAGTTAGAGTAGGAATAAATCTATATATTAATGGCTATTTACCTGATGAAAATATGCAATTCAGATCATATTCAATAAGTTTTGATCTTTCTCCTATTCCAAATGAATGGAGACCAGAAGATTTACTTTTAAGATGGCCTAGTTTTACTAAGGAAATTGGAGATTTTAAATTATCTGCTCTTCCAGGAGAAATACATAAAGGAGAAATAATTGGTATTGTTGGACCTAATGGTATTGGAAAAACAACTTTTGTAAAAATTATATCAGGTGAATTACAACCAACACAAGGATATATTGAAAATTTTGGAATAAGTATAAGCTATAAACCTCAATATATATTTCCAGAGGCTAATAAGAAAGTAAAAGATTATTTTGATTCATCAATAATAGAAGATCCATGGTTTAAAGAAGAAATAATAAAACCATTAGAAATTGAATTATTACTTGATAGAAAAGTAGATACTTTAAGTGGAGGAGAACTTCAAAAAGTTTTTGTTGCTATATGTTTATCAAAAGATGCTAAAATATTCTTATTAGATGAACCTACTGCTCATTTAGATGTTGAAAATAGACTTACTGTTGCTCGTTGTATAAAGAGAATTGTAGAAAAAAAGAATGTAGCTGCTTTTGTAGTAGAACATGATATAGTAACTATTGATTTAATGGCTAATAGTATAATGGTATTTTCAGGAGAGCCAGGAAGAAATGGAATAGCTAATCCTCCAACTTCCTTAAGAAAAGGTATGAATAAATTTTTAAAAGAATTAGGAATTACTTTTAGAAGAGATCCTCAAACTAAAAGACCTCGTGTAAATAAAAAAGGATCATGGCTTGATAGATATCAAAAGGAAATTGGTGAATATTATTATACAGAAATAACTGCTGAAGATTTAAAAGCTTAAATATTTGCACACTTTTAATATTTTCTGATAAGTATGATACGATTAACATTAATGATGATGTTTCTTACGCTTTTATTTGTAGCATTAGGATATGCTATAGGATTAGTATTTGGTGCTCCTGAATCCATAGCATTATTTGCATTAATAATTGCAGCAATATTTAATTTAATATCATATTTCTATAGTGATAAAATTGTTCTTTTAATGACTCATGCTAAAATAGTAAGTGAAAAAGAATATCCTTATCTTCATAATATTGTTTCAAAAGTTGCTATGATGGCAGGACTTCCAAAACCAAAAGTAGCTATTGTTAATTCAAAAGTTCCAAATGCTTTTGCAACTGGAAGAAATCCAAAGAATTCAGTTGTAGCAGTTACTAAAGGATTATTAGAAATATTAAATGAAAATGAACTTGAAGGAGTTATATCTCATGAAATAGCACATATAAAACATAGAGATGTTTTAATATCATCTATTGTTGCTACTATTGCTGGAGCTATAAGTTATTTAGCATTTATAGGAAGATATAGTATATTCTTTGGAGATATAAGAAATAGAAATGCTAGTTTAATAGCATTTATATTAAGTATATTAGCACCTCTTGCAGCATTATTAGTACAAATGGCAATTTCAAGAGGTAGAGAATATGAAGCTGATAAGGAAGGAGCTATGTTATGTAAGAAACCTCTATCTTTAGCAAGTGCTTTAGAGAAAATAGAAAGACATGTAAGATCAGGTGTAATGATGAAAATAAATCCATCAACAAGTCCTCTATGGATAGTAAATCCATTTAGAGGAGATGTATTAATTGAATTATTTTCAACTCATCCTCCTACATGGAAGAGAATAGAAAAATTAAAAGCTATGGCAATGGGAATTATAAAATAAATTATAAACAAAAAGTGAGATAATTGGAAAAGGAAAGAAAGAAACCATACATATATCCTCATAAGCATTGTATTTATTGTGGAAAAATGATAACTGTAGAAGGAAGGGATTATTGTTTAAAATGTAAACCAGAACATGAAAAAGAAAAATCTAAAATTCAACGTTCAAAAAAGATACAAAAATTTATTAATTATTATATTATTGCTATTTTAGTAATATTTGCAACTATAATAATTTATTATTCTTT
>CAZTWF010000043.1:0-33096 GCA_964617245.1 uncultured Nitrososphaerota archaeon | reverse complement strand
GTAATACTATAATATCAAAATCCTTTTCATCAGTTTTCTCTCCTATTGTATAGCCAATTCCTTCTTTTATATTTAAAATTACAGGAGTATCTCCATTAGGAGAGAAATAAGTCTTTATTGGCAAATCTCTAATACTATAAGTAAGAAATTCAGCAAAAGGTAAGCATGTAAAAGGTGTACCAACAAATAATAATTTACCTGTTTTTTTAGAATCAATTATTGCTTTTCTAAAACATTTACTTAATCCAACAAGTCCTTTTTCTATTATGATTTCTTCTTTTATCATTCTCTCACAATTTTTAAATAAATATTTATTATATTTTTATTTTTGGGATGAATTTTGTTAATAGATTTAAAAACAATATTTAATGAATTTATTAAAGTATATCCTTCAAAAGGTCCATTACCTTCTTTCTCAATTTCTCATATAATTAAAACCTTATTACTATTAGAAAATACTACCATAGGAAGACAAGCTTTATCTAAAATGCTAAATATTGGAGAAGGAGCAACTCGTACAATTATAAAAAAACTCCATGATAAAGGTATAATAGCTATTGATCCTATAGGTGGATGTTATCTAACAGATTATGGTAAACTTATTACTAAAAAATTAAGAGAATATATTATTTCTGAAAAAGAAGCTGATCTTAAAGAATTTGGAATCTTTCTTCCTGCATGGGCAATACATATAAGGTCTCCTCATATTCCTAATATTACAAAAATTAGAGATATTGGTATAAGATATGGTGCAGAAGGGGTACTTATTTTTCATTTTAAAGATTCTAAAATTTCCTTACCAATGATAACTGATGATATTTCTAAGGATTATCCTAATACTACAAAATTTATCAAATCTTTTTCACTTAATGAAAATGACCTAGTAATTATAGGATTTGCAAAAGATATTATAACTGCTGAAATGGCTACAATTACTATAGCAATTCATATAATATTAAAAGTTATTTAATAATAATCTAACGAATGGTATAAATATTAGTACAATTGTATATAAATAATGGAGGTAATTCTATATGAAAAAAAGTACAATTGTATTCTCGGCTATCCTAATAGTAATAATAGTTTCAGTAATTGGTATTTATATTTCAGAAGTATCTACTCCTAAAGTAAAGATAAGAATTGGTTATCTAACAGGAGATCTACATCATTTACCATTATTTGTTGCAATAGCAAATAACTATTTTGCTAATTATGGTATAGAATATGAGCTTTATGAATATATAAATGGACCTACATTAATGCAACATTTTCTTGCAGGAGAACTTGATTTTGGTTATGTTGGAACACCTCCAGCATTAATTGCAAGATCGCAAAGTATAGGCTCTCCTAATGCACCTATTGCTATTGCTTCTGCTAATTTAGAAGGATCCGCATTAGTTGTTAATCCTAATATAAAAAGCATATCTGATTTAAATGGAAAGAAAATAGGAACACCAGGCACTGGTACTATACAAGATGTAATGTTATCAATATTTATTAAAAATAATAATTTAAGTATTACAAAATATCCTATGACTATAAGAGATTTACCTTTAGCACTTGCTAGAGGAGAAATAGATGGTTTTATTGCATGGGAACCATATCCTTCAATTGCAATTTATCAATATAATGCATCAATATTACTTACATCTAAAGATTTAATGCCAGATCATCAATGTTGTCTATTAGTAGTTTCAGAAAAATTTTTAAATTCAAGACCTGATATCGTCGAAAAAATAGTTAAAATTCATGTTACTGCAATAAAATTTATAAATGATAATCCATTAAAAGCTAAGGAAATAGCTATTAATAAGACTGGTCTTCCTGAAAAAGTCATAGAACTTGCATTACCAAGGATGAAATATACTGAATCAATAAATACTGAAAGTGTAAAAACATTCTTAAGAGAAGCAATATCTCTAGGTATTATTAAGAATATAGATCAAGACAAAATAGATGCATTTTTAAAAGACTTTATTTCAACTAAATTTATTGGTGGTTAATATTGAAACAAAGATATACTAACTATGCTGATTATTTTTTCATATTTTTTCCTATTATTGTATTCTTAATACTATGGCATTTATTCTCAATTATAATTAATATTCCTTATTTTCCTGGTCCTATGTCAGTCATTAAAGCAATTTTAGAAATTACTTTAGTTGGTGATGTTGATAAGTACACATTAATTCAACATATTTATGTAAGTGTAGGAAGAGTATTGTTAGGTTTTTTTATTGCTGCTATAACAGCAATCCCCTTGGGTTTACTTCTTGGCATAAAGCCTTTAATTAAAGATATTCTTACACCAATTATTGAACCTATAAGATTTATTCCTCCAATAGCTTGGATTCCTTTAGCAATAGTTCTATTAGTAGGTATTACAAGATACACTTTTATTATATGGATTGGAGCTTTCTTCCCTATATTATTAAATACTATTGCAGGCGTAAAAAGAACTTCTATTATTCTAATTCAAATGGCAAAAAGTTTTGGTTCTAGTAAAAATCAAATAATATATAAAATAATTATTCCAAGTTCTCTTCCTGAAATAATGACAGGCTTAAGAGTCGGTCTTGGAGTAGGCTGGATGTGTATTGTAGCAGCTGAAATGATAGGTGGAGAACCCTTGGGTCTTGGAAGACTTATAATAAAGTATGCAGGATTACTTAGATTAGATGTAATAATAGCTGGAATGATAACCATAGGAATAATAGGTCTATTAATGAATTATATTATGCTAATAATAGAAAAAAGAATCTTAAAATGGAGACCAGAAATAACTATAACATAGGTGATGATATTGGATAAAGAAATAATTGTAGAATCATTAACAAAAATATTTACACAAGGAAAATCAAGTCTTGAAGTTCTGAAAGATTTAACTTTTGATGTAAATAGGAGAGAATTTATATGTATTGTTGGACCATCTGGATGTGGGAAGACT
Source organism: uncultured Nitrososphaerota archaeon (assembly GCA_964617245.1). Lineage (GTDB taxonomy): Archaea > Thermoproteota > Methanomethylicia > Methanomethylicales > Methanomethylicaceae > WYZ-LMO11. Next base: position 30,149 of record CAZTWF010000043.1, on the reverse strand, counting down.
ACACTTTTAAAAATTATTTGTGGTCTTGAAGAGCCCACTTATGGGAAAGTATTAATAAGAAATGAACCTCCAAATCCAATAAAACATCGTTTTGGTATGATATTTCAAGAAGATTCTCTATTACCATGGAGAAATGTTATAGGAAATGTAAAATTTGGATTAGAAATTAAAGGATATAGTGAAAAAGAATCAGAAGAAATTTCTAAAAAATATATTGAAATGGTTGGTCTTAAGGGATTTGAGAATTATTATCCATATCAATTATCTGGTGGTATGAAGAAAAGAGTAGCTATTGCTAGAGCTTTAGCAATTGATCCTGATTTAATATTAATGGATGAACCTTTTGCAGATTTAGATGCTCAAACCAGATCATTAATGCAAAGAGAATTACTTAGAATATGGCTTGGAGTAGGAAAAACTGTACTATTTGTAACTCATAATGTAGAAGAAGCTGTATTTTTAGCAAATAGAGTAATAGTTCTAACAAAACGTCCATCAAGAGTAAAATCTATAATTAATATAGAATTGTCATATCCAAGAAATAGACTTAGTCCATCTTTTATTTCTTATCGAGAAAAGATACTTAAAATGTTTCATGAAGAAATGGGGGTGGTTGAATTTGGAACGTAATATTTTTGATGAACTTATAGAAGCATTCTTAAAATCTAATGAAGATTTTTCATTAACTTTACGTTCTATTATGAAAAGAATGAATATTTCTATAAAAAAACTAAGTCAAGAAACAGGTATACCTATAAGTACATTAAATAAAATATTAAATGAATCAAGAGATATAAGAATTTCAACTTTAAGAACTATAATTTCATATTTTCGTAGACTTGAAAGGTCATCTTCTGATATAGTTATAGGGATTATTGCTTCTAGATATACATTAGATAATATATCAAAAAAACAATTATTAATAAAAGGAAAAAAAGTTTTGATAAAAGAATATCCTGTATCTAATCTTGAAGATGCTATAATAAGTGCAATTAAAGCTGAATGTGATAAAGTTGATGGAATTGTATGTGCTCCTATTATTGCAAATATAATTGAAAAATTTATTAAAATTCCAATAGTTTCTATAAAAGTTAGAGAAGAAAATATTATTGAACCTATTGATAGACTTATTGAAAAAATTATTTCATATGAAACAAAAGATTAAATAATAGTTTAAGATAAATTTTTATAACCTTTTATTGCTTACTTTTAAACAGTGAAGGACATGCCAAAATATCCTGATAGAATCGATTTATATGACGATAGAGGCAAACTTTTTGATACCAATGTACCAATAGAGGCAATAAGTCCATTAAAAAATCCAGCAATACATCGAATAATCAATAACATAAAGCAATTTGTAGCAGTTAACCTAGAAGGAATAGAGAAGGCATTGGCAACAGGTGAAGTTGGAGGAAGATTCTGTATCATAAGAGGAAGGAGTTTGAAACTTGATCTAGTAAAAAATGCTGAAAGTATTGCTGAAGATCTTAAGAAATGTCTACAAGTAGATCCAAATGATGATACTGAAGTAAAAGCAATTAAAGGTGGAAAATATTTACTTGTAAGAGTTCCAGCTAAAAGATTAGCTGCTGGTGTTGAATATACTACAGGTGTAACTGCAGTAGCTGCAGCTCTATGTTGTACAATTATTGAAAAGTTTAATGTAAGTATATGGGATGCTGATCTAGTACATACTGCAGTTTGGGGAAGATATCCACAAACTATGGATTTGTTAGGAGGAAATGTTTCATCATTACTTGCAGTACCACAACAAAATGAAGGTATGGGTTATGCTTTAAGAAATATACCATGTGCACATATTGCACTAATAACAAGAAGAAATGCAATGAATGCTGCAGCTTTAGCTGCTATACTTGAACAAACTGCAATGTATGAAATGGGAGATGCTATTGGAAGTTTTGAAAGATTACATCTTTTAGGACTTGCATATCAAGGATTAAATGCCAATAATATGGTTTATGATCTTGTAAAAGAAAATGGAAAGAATGGTACTCTTGGTACTGTAGTAATTTCAACAGTAAGAAGAGCAGTAGAAGATAAAGTAATCTATCCTCTTAATAAAACTCCTTCTGGTTATACTATCTATACTACTAATGATTTAAGTAAATGGAATGCATATGCTGCAGCAGGATTACTTGCTGCTACCATGGTAACATGTGGTGCAGCTAGAGCAATGCAACATGTACCATCAGTTTTAATATACTTTAATGATCTAATAGAAAGAGAAACAGGTCTTCCTGGTGTTGATTTTGGTAGAGTTGCAGGTACTGGTGTTGAAATGGCCTTCTTTAGTCATTCAATTTATGGTGGAGGAAATCCAGCAGTATTCCATGGCAATCACATTGTTACAAGACATAGTAAAGGATTTGCTATTCCATGTGTTGCTGCAGCAGTTGCATTAGATGCTGGAACAACAATATATTCTCCAGAAAAGATTAGTGGTGTTGTAGGAGAAGTATTAAGTGAAGTACCTGAATTAAGAGAACCATTAAAATATGTTAATGAAGCTGCAGCTTCTATAAAAGGAGGTGTTTAAAATGGTAGAATATACTCCTCAATATTATCCTGGAAGTTCTCCTATAGCTGCTAATAGAAGAAAATACATAAATCCAAATTATAAATTAGAAAAATTAAGAACAATAAGTGATGAAGATTTAATAAGAATACTAGGTCATAGAGCTCCTGGTGAAGCTTATAAAAATGTACATCCTCCTTTAGAAGAAATTGGAGAACCAGAATGTCCAATAAGAGAATTAGTTGAACCAACACCAGGTGCTAAGGCTGGTGATAGAATAAGATATGTACAATTTACAGATTCTGTATACTTTGCTCCTTTAGTTCCATATATGAGAGCATGGATGGGACATATGAGATATCGTGGTGTTGATATAGGTGTATTATCTGGAAGAAGTCCTTTAGAAGCCCGAGAACGTGATTTAGAGAAAGTTGCAAAAGAGCTTATAGAGACAGAAATATTTGATCCTGCAAGAGTTGGAATTAGAGGTGCTACAGTACATGGACATGCTTTAAGATTAGATGAAAATGGATTAATGTTTGATGCTTTACGTAGATATCAATTTAATAAGGCTACTGGTGAAGTAGTATATGTAAAGAATCAAGTAGGAGTACCATTAGATAAATTAATATCCTTAGGTAAACCATTACCTGAAGAAGAACTTAAGAAGAGAACATGTGAATTCAGAGTAGATGGAATACCATTTAGAACAGATTTAGAACTTATTCAATTTATACAAAGAATTCATATGCTTAGAACAGAGGCAGGTTTTAATCCTGAAAAAGTTAAAAATATGTAGGGGGGAATAAAATGAGTGAAGAAAGAATGTTTATAGAGGCTCTCAGGAGAAAATTTAAAGAAGCTCCTGAGGAAAGATATACAAAATTCTATATATATGATGGTTGGAAACAATCAAAAAGAAAAAGAGAATTTGTAGAAATAGCTCAAAAAATTGCAAAAGAAAGAGGAGTTCCATTTTATAATCCAGATTTACATTTAGGAGGAATTCCATTAGGTCAAAGAGTCTTAATGCCATATCGTATTTCTGGAACAGATATTTATTGTGAAGGAGATGACTTACACTTTATTAATAATGCTGCTATGCAACAAATGTGGCATGATATAAGACGTACAGTTATAGTTGGACTAGATGCTGCTCATATGGTATTAACAAAACGTCTTGGAAAAGAAGTTACTCCTGAAACAATTAATCATTATTTAGAAGTATTAAATCATGCTCTTCCTGGTGCAGCTGTTGTTCAAGAACATATGGTTGAAACTCATCCAGGACTAGTAGCTGATAGTTATGTAAAAGTATTTACTGGCGATGATGAGCTTGCAGATGAAATTGATGATAAATTCTTAATTGATATTAATAAAGAATTTCCAAAGGATCATGCAGAACAATTAAAAGCTGCTATTGGTAAACGATTATATCAAGTATGTCGTATGCCAACTATAGTTGCTATGACATGTGATGGAGCTACAATGTCTAGATGGGCAGCTATGCAAATTTCAATGTCAATGATAAATGCATATAAATTAATGGCAGGAGAAGCGGCTGTTGCTGAATTTGCTTTTGCTGCAAAACATGCAGAACTTATTGAAATGGGTACACTTATGCCATGGAGGCGTGCAAGAGGTCCTAATGAACCTGGAGGAATTCCATTAGGATATATTGCAGATATTTGCCAAGCTTCTAGAGTCAAACCAGAAGATCCTGTTTGGGTTGCTCTTGAAGTAATTTCAATGTCTGCAGTGCTATATGATCAATTCTGGTTTGGTAGTTATATGTCAGGAGGAGTAGGATTTACTCAATATGCTACATGTACTTATACTGATAATATACTTGATGATTTCTGTTATTATGGTGCAGATTATGTTAAAAAGAAATATGGAGGATTTGCAAAAGTAAAACCAAGCTGGGATATAATTAAAGATATTGCAACTGAAGTAACAATCTATGGTTTAGAACAATATGAAAAATATCCAGCATTAATGGAAACTCACTTTGGAGGTTCTCAAAGAGCTGCAGTTGTTGCAGCAGCTGCTGGAGTTTCAGTAGCTTTAGCAACAGGTCATGCTACAGCTGGAGTTAATGGATGGTACTTAAGTCAATTACTTCATAAAGAAGAAATGGGTAGATTAGGATTCTATGGCTATGATTGTCAAGATCAATGTGGTTCTACAAATAGTTTCTCTTGGAGAAGTGATGAAGGTTTAGTATTTAATCTTAGAGGTGTAAACTATCCAAATTATGCAATGAATGTAGGACATCAATCAGCATATGGTGGTATAATATCAGCAGCACATGGAGGAAGAGGAGATGCATGGACTACAAATCCATTAATAAAAGTTGCCTTTGCAGATAGAGACTTAAAGTTTGATTTTACCCATCCAAGACTTTGCTTTGGAAAAGGTGCTCTTAGAGAATTCATGCCTGCTGGTGAAAGAGATTTAATAATACCACCTCACTAATTTTCTTCTTTTTTTATGAATGGTTATTTAGCTTTAAGAAAAATTATAGATACTATTTTTGATATTTTTACATTATCACCAAAAGAAGCAAGAGAAAAATATTTTCTTTTTCCTAATTTTGCAGAACATATTGCTAAATTATTTCATGAAGAAAGATTAATTGATATACCAGAAAGATTAGAAATACAATCTGAAATTGTTAAAAAATACAATCCACCAGTTAGACCTGCTTTAGATCCATACGTCTCTACACAAATAGGTATATTTAATAAGAATTTTTCAGATTGGGAAATAGGATATTTCTTAAATTATCCTGATTGTTGTATTAAATCATTTACAGAAGAAATAAGATATGGTATTGATGAAAAACATTTAAAAGAAATAAGAAATTTCAATAAAATTTTTTTAATAACTGCAGGTTTTATTCCACATAGTCTATTTTGTAAAGAAGCTTTTCAAAATTTTTTAATTTGTATAATAGAAGAAAAAGATATTCCAAAAATAAGAAAATTAGAAATAGAACTTTTTAATTCCTTACCTCATTTTCATTCTGAATATAAATATCATTATTATGAAATAATTTCTAATAAAATTCTTGGTAATTCATATAATGAATTTATTACATAATCAGTATCAAAATTAATATTACTTCTATCTCTATTTATAAATATTGAAATATTTGCTTCTCTTAATGCCATAATATCATTTATATCATTTCCAACCATAATTACACAACCATAAAATAATTTCAATAATTTTACAAATTCCATTTTTTCTTTTGGTGTTGCATTATAAATTACAAATTTTTCTTTTATTCCTAATATTTTTGCACACTTTAAAGTTGCTTTTTTACAATTTCCAGTTGCTATAAATATATCACTTATTTTTCTTAATTTATCTATAGCATATTTTGCATCATCATAAATTCTACCTCCTAATCCTACAGCATATCTTATATTTCCTTTTTCATCTAATATTAATGCTTTACAAGTTCCTATTTCAGAATGACAATGATTTAAAGCCTCATTTTCAATTCTTTTTAATACATCATAATTATTTCTTATATCTTCTATACTTATTTTTGGTATTTCAGAAGAAAAAGAATAACTTATTTTAAATCTATCATTATCTTCTATATTTAATAAAAATCCTTTAAGTTTTTTAACAATATTTAATGTGCTTACATGATATATAAATTCCTTTTTTTCAAAATCAAATAATATTCTACAAGGATTTAGTATAGTTCCTGATTTATCAAATACAATAGCAGTTTTCATCCTGCTCCACATACACCAGCACTTGAGTCTATTTTACCTTCATCTTTTATTTCAATAGGCTTAGATTTTTCCTTAATTTTTTCAGGAACTTCTTTTTTAACTTCTTCCTTGACTATCTCCTGAGTAGGTTCAATAAAATCTATATCATAGAGAAGTCCTGTAGAGTCTAATTTTGCCCATTTCTTACCAGCAATTTCTACAATTTCTAGAATCCTACCAATAGTTCCAGTTCTTTTATAAATTACTATATTTCCTTCTCTTAACAAGAAACTAACCCCCATAATTTTTAATTATGACCTCTCTTATTAATTTAAGGGATAAAAATTGAAGACCTTGAAAGAAATTGTAAAAACCATAAAGGAATTCAAGGGCTTTTCAAGAAAAGCTGAGATTAGTGATATAATAAAGATAATTGGTAATATTGAATATGATGATGCTGGAATAATTGAACTTAAAGAAGACTATATTGTTGTATCTACTGATGGAATAACTGAAGATTTAGTAAAATTAGATCCTTGGCTTGCAGGATATTATTCTGTACTTGTAAATGTTAATGATATTATAGTAAAAGGAGCAAGACCTATTGGTTATGTTAATGTGATTTCAGGACCAAGAGAAATACGTAATAAAATTGCCCAAGGTGTAAGTGATGGATTAAAAAAATATAATCTAAAGTTATTAAAAGGCCATACTCATCCAGATACTTCATATTCTGCAATAGATGCTGCTGTAATTGGTATAGCAAAAAAAGTTGTTAGAGGAACAACTGCTAAACCAAATCAAAAAATCTTAATGGTTATTGATACTAATGGATCTCTTTTGAGAAGAGGATGGACAAATTGTTTCGATAGTACAATAAATAGATCTCCAGAAGATATAGAAAATATGATATCTTCTCTAATTAACTTCATAGAATTAAGTAATAATATTACATGTTCAAAAGATATTAGTAGTCCTGGCATTATTGGAAGTTTAGCTATGTTATGTGAAGCAAGTAATGTTGGTGCAAAGATTTATTTAGATAAAATTCCTAGACCAAAGGAAATACCTATTCATGAATGGCTAATTGTATATCCTGCCATGGGATTAATATTTGGTATTAATGATTTTTGTGAAACTAAGATACTAGAAAATGCAGGATTTTCAGTTGAATATGTAGGTGAATTTACATCAGATAATAAAATAGTATTGAGCTTGAATAATGAAGAAGAAATATTTATGGATCTGTCTAAGGAATCAGTTATAGGTATTAAAAAATAATTATTTCATATTAGCTTCTTCTGGTAGTAAATGTTTTATTACTTCTAATGTTGGTCCTTTTGTAACTAATTTGCCTTCTCTAAGTAATATTACCTCATCACAGAGTCTTATTACAAAATCCATGTCATGCGAGACTATTATAAATGTTTGTCCTAGTTCCTTTCTTGCATTTTTTATTGATCTTATTATTTCTCTTTGAGTTAATAGATCAAGTGTACCTGAGGGCTCATCAAGTATAACAATTATGGGCTCTTTTATTAAGACCTGAGAAAGAGCTATTCTATGTTTTTCTCCTTCACTTAATTCATCAGGATATTTATCTAATATCATAATAGCATAATCTTCTTTAAAGCCTACAGCTTTTAATGTTGAAATTACCTTAAATCTTGCAAATTCATCAGGTAATTCTAATCCTATAGCATCAGTTAGATTCTCTAATATTGTTCTATATGGATATAATGAATATTCTTGATGTAATATTCCTATGTATCTAGTGGCTCTTCCTCTTCCCATTATTCCTGGCTCTGACATATCTATCCATTCATCTCCTATTTTAATTAATACTTTTCCTGAAGTAGGATCTGTTATTCCTGCTATTATTCTTGATAATGTTGTCTTTCCAGCACCACTTATTCCAATAATTCCAAAGATTTGTCCTTTTTTTACTTCAAAAGAAACATCATCTAATGCCTTTACAATCCCTCTATCTATAGAAAAATAATATTTTCTTAAATTTTCTACTTTTAATATTGTTTCTTCTATTTTTTTAATTTCTTCATGTTCTTCAGCTTCTACCTTCATAAATATATTTATGATTTCCCTTGGTTCACCTATAGCCTCAATTCTTCCATCATTTAATAATATGGCTTTTTCACATAATGTATCTATTACTTGAGGTAAGTGAGATGTTACTAACATGGTAATATTATTCTTTCTTGTTTCTTCATTAAGTATAATATTTATAAGTTTTGTACTAAAAGGATCTAGTGTTCCTGTAGGTTCATCCGCAAGTAATAAAATTGGTTTAGTAGCTAATAATCTTGCTAAAACTACTCTTTGTTTTTCTCCTCCACTTAAGTCTCGTGCTACATGAATAATTCTATGTGAAAGACCAAATTTATCTATCATCTCTATAGCTTTTTTATTAATATCTACTTCATTTTTTTGTATAGATTTTGAAAGAGCTTCTACTATGTTTTCATATACTGTTAAATTACCATAAAGACCAAATGTCCTTTGGAACATCATAGCTACTCTACTCTTAATTTTTTTAGATATTTTATCACCCTTCCAAAAATCTACTTCTATAAGCTCTAACTTTTTATTACATAAAGGACATGGATTATCTTTACTACTTGGTCTGTCTATATATTCACATGATTTACAATATGAAACTCTGTATATTACTCTTCCAGAAGTTGGTTTATATTCAGTTACTCCTTTTAATATTGATAAAAGTACACTTTTTCCTGAACCACTCTTACCTAATATTCCCATTTTATCTCCTTCATTTATAGTTAATGAAATATCCTTTAGTACATATTTTCCATTAAATTTTTTAGAAATATTTTCTAAGATCACAAAAGGTTCTCCCATTAAAACACCTCAATTTCTTTAATTTTCTTTAACACCTCAATTGCATCTTCACGTTTTTGATCTACTCTCTCTAATCTTATAATCTCAAATATTTCTTTTGCTCTCTCTATACCTAATTCAGGTATACTTCTTTGTATAATTCTATTATAATTTCTTAAATAAAATGGTATTTCTTTAGCAATTTTTAATATTATTTTAGCTTCTTCTTCACTTATTTTTGATTTACTTAATAAATAATCTAGAGTTGCTCTTATATTAACTAAAGCCTCAGAAATAGGTTGATATGTTATAGGATGATATGCAACTGCAACTTCATCATCTGCATTTATTTTTCCTTCTTTATACCATTTATATATCTTACCAATACCTATCATTCCATAATTATCTAATTCACATGCTCTTAATGCTCCTATACTTGCTCCTCCTATTACTATTATTCCTTTCTCTATAGCATTAATAATTTCTCTAGGAGAAACTGTTACTCTATGATAAAATACACCATCAATTAATCCTATTATTTTTGCCCCATCTTCTATTGCTTTTAATATATCTCCTCTTCCAGCAGGAGGTCTGTAATCAACTAATGGCAATATTTTTAAAGCTTCTTCTTTAGGTAAGCTTGGACCTAAAAAAACTATAATTTTCATAATTTTCCCCTAATACATCTTCTTCCTATTCTATCTCTATCTAGAGCATAAACTTCTAATCCTGGTATTATTACACGAACTGTAGGGATATTTATTTCTTCTTTAGTTAGATCTACTATTATTATTTCATCTATTCCTATTGTCTTTAATCTGTTAATAATATAATTAATATCACTTAAAAAATTATCATTATCAATAGAATTAATTTCACTTAATTTTATACTTTCCTTAGATTTTTCAAACCATTTTTTATTTAATCTTTTCATTCTTTCATAACCAATAATTCTTGCAAATGCTGCTTTATATGTATCTTCTCTTATTCCATGTATTGTTGTTAATCTGCTTTGTGCTGCTTCTGTTAATGCTCTAATTAATGCTATTTCAGGAATTAAATGTGTTCCAATTCCAAGAGAAAGTAAAGCAGGATCTTTTGTAAGCTCATCATCTAATGCAACTCCTATTGTAGGTATTCCTATATCTGATGTAATATCTTTTATATAAACTCTAATAGATGCTTTTTCAAACTTATTAATAATTTTACTTACTATTCCATTAGAGTCTACATAGACATCTCTTCCTTTTGTAATACCCATTTCATATAATGACCAAGCATCTCTTTCTATAACTTCTAATAGACCATGAACTATTGCTTCTTCTATTACATTACCAGAAGCTAAACCATTAGTATTTGTTCTAAATAATTGATTTTCTCTCTTGTAAGGATGAAATACTGCTTCTGCAGGTACTAATATATCATGATTATTTATTAATGAAAAGCCTGATATCCATTCTATTTCTTCATTATGAGAATAATGTGTAAATGGAGGTAATATTAACTTTCTTGGGTCTAATACTTTATATTTTTCTGATAAAGAATTATAACTTCCTTTTATTATCATTTTATAATTTGGTTCAGCTGAAAATCTTTCAACCCCTTCCATTATTGCTGATACTTCAGCAGCTTCTGGAGTTATTCCCTTACCACTATATACAGATACAGCACCTTCAGCTGCCTTTGGTCTTATTGTTGAAAAAATAGGTAATCCTACTCTATCTAGTCCTGTAATATCTGCTATTCTTGTTATTCCTACTTTAGGATAAATTTTTCTTAAATATTCTAGTGTTTCTTCTATTTTTTTAGCCCTATGTGTTCCTTCTCTATATTCTTTCTTTATAGGCCTTAATATCATTTTTCTTTTTCCTCAAGCTCTTTTACACCTGATACCATTAAAGCAGCTCCTACAGCTCCTATTAAATTAGGTTTACTAGGAACTATTACTTCAACATTTAATATATCAGACATAGCTCTAACAAGTCCTTTTATTAAAGCTGTTGAACCTACTTCTATTATGGGATATCTTATATCAATTTCTTGTAATTGTTGTTCAAATACTTGTTCAGCTACACTATAACATGCTGCAGCAGCAACATCTTCTATTTTAGCTCCAGCAGCTAATGCTGCTACTAAATCTTGAAGACCAAATACTATACAATAAGCATTCATTGATACATTTCTATAATCTCCTTTTAATGCTAATTCTCCAAATTCTTCTAAGCTAACTCCAAGTCTTTTAGCACTTGTCTCTAAAAATCTACCAGAAGCTCCTGCACAAATTCCTCCAACTGTAAAACTATCAGGAATACTATCATAAAGTGTAATAGCTTTATTATCCATACCTCCTATATCTACTACTGTAGCATCTCCTTTTTGTTTATTAGCTAAAAATAAAGCTCCTTTTGAACATGTAGAAACTTCTTCCATTGATAATTGTGCATTATAATATTCTTTTAATATTCTTCTTCCATAACCAGTTACTCCTATACCTTCTAATTTATTAATAGTAATATTTGCTTCTTGAAGTGCTATTTCAAGTGCTTTTTTCCCACTTTCTAATACACTTGTTGTTGGAAGCCATCCTATACCAATTATTTCATTATCTTTCATAACAACTGCTTTTGTAGTTGTTGAACCTGAGTCTATTCCTGCAGTTAAACCTTCTTGTTTTGTACGTGTAAATAATGGCTTTTTACTTACTGTATTTACAAGAGCTTCTAATCTAAGTAATAAAGTTCCTGCTTTTGTTCTTTCAGTAAATGAATATGTTACAACTGGAATTTTGCTTTTAGTTTGAATATATCTTCTAAGAATACTTCTTGTAAGAGCACCTTCTGCACATCTAAAACATGTTGCTAATAAAACTCCATCAGCTTCTGTTCTTCCTTCTACAATAGCTTTTGCTCTTGCCATCATTACCTTTAATCCATTACTTACCACATGAAATCCTATTTCTTCTTCTGCTGTTCTTATATCTGAAATATCAATTTCAGGTATTATTATTTTGCCACCAACAAGTTCTGCAGCTTTTTCAATTTCTTTTTGTATTCCACTATATTCAGTTCCACATGATATCTGAGCTATTCTGACTTTTCTATTCATTAATTATCACTTTTGATATTATTTTTATTATAATTTTTATAATTTTATTTAATTCTTATTTCAACAATATCTCTATCTGCTAATATATGTTCTGCTCCTACTCTTTCACCATTATAATTTACTGATGAACCCCAGATTCTTGCATATTTAAAATTTTTGTAAAATTGAGAATGAATAATTTTTGCAATATCTATAACTTTTGTTCCAATAGGTACAACAATTGGCTTTTTTGCAATTTCACCATTTGGTTCTTTTGTATAAACTCTTATTATTCCAAGCATATTAAATAGAGCTTTTCCAATTAAAGATAATCCTTCTCCTGTAATTGTTGATATTCCTATGGTATCTTTATTAATTACTTTTTTAAATTCTTCAACTGCATTAGGATATTTATCTATTTTATTTATTAGAATTAATGATGGTTTATAGATTTTTGTTTGTTTAATTGCTTCTTTAAAATCTTCTAAATTTACTTCTCCAAAAACTTTTATTAATGCATTACGTATTCCATGATCTCTAAGTAGTTTTTTAACTTCTTCTATATTACAATTTATTTTTCCTATACATTTTATTTGAATTCCATTAGAATTTTTTACTTCAATTTCAATTTTATTATTTCTCTTTTCTATAGTAATACCAGCATTTTCAAGTTCTTTTATTATAATATTATATTGATTAACAGGATCTTTTCCATCTAATAATATTATTAATCCATCACTATTTCTTATAAGACTTAAAGTTCTTAATCCTAAAGTTCCATTTTCCATATTTTCATATATAGCTGGAGTATCAATCAATTGAAATTGTATATCTTCATATTGTAACATTCCTGGTATGGGTATTTTTGTTGTAAATTCATGATCTGAAATTTCTGATTTTGCATTTGTTAATTTTGTTAATAATGAACTTTTTCCTGAATTAGTTATACCTATTATAACTATTTGAGCTGCTCCTTCTTTTTTTATTGAAAACTTATCTATTCCTTTTCTAGTTTTTCTTTTTTTCTGTTCTTCAAGTTCTTCTTTTAATTGTGCTAATCTTCTTCTCAAATGAGCTCTCATTTTTTCTGTACCTTTATGTTCTGGAATTAATGATAAAAATTCTTGTAAGTACTTAATTTTCTCTGGTAATGTTTTTGCTTCTATATATTTTCTTTCAGCAGCTTTAGCTTGTGGTGGTAAATTTGTTGGCATACTAAAAAAATATTATAGTTAATCTATTTTTTATTTTTATTATAAAACATTCTTGCTATTTTTATTGTTTTTTCTGCTAATTTTATTGCATTTTCATCAAAGAGATATACATTTGGTTCTATTCCAAAACCACCTTCATCTATAATTGCATCTATATCCTTAATATTCTTTTTTGCCAAATCTTCTATAAATCTTACAATTTCTCCTTCTATATCTTTTGAAAAAAGATCTCTCTTAAGAATATAATATTTCAAATTAAGTTTATCCAATATTTCTAATATATCTTTATTATATTTTATATTAATTACTGAACGAATTCTTGGATTTAACCTCATAACAGCTAATAAAACTTTTCCAAGATGACCTGATACTCCAAATTCTGGATCCATTAATGCTTTTGCTTTTCCTCTAAATCTTACAATTCTTCCAGGAATTCCAGCTATATCTGATATTACTTTTGCCCCCTCAATAGCCATAACAATATTTGAAAATACTTCAGGTAATAGCAAGGAAAATTCTTGACATTCTTCAAGCATTCCTACAGCAATTTTAACTTCATTAATTATTTTTCTTCTAACTTCCAATACATCTGATAAGCTTAAATGTAATTGCATACATATCATACATCTTTCTTCTTTAAGTTTTGGTAATTTTAACTTATGCACATAACATATACTACCTCCTTTTCTTAGATTTAAACAAATTCTACAAACATTATATACAATATCTATATGTCCTCCTCTTCTTACATTTATTTCAGAAGCTAATCCTTTTGCAATATTTCTTATTTCTTCTAGATCAAAATATTGAGGAGATAGAGTTCTCTCATCTTGATTTAAATAATTGCTTACAGCAGCTTGAGTAACTCCTAATATATTTGCTATTCTAGTTTGTGACCAATTATAAGTTTGAGATAATTCCTTTGCAATTAATACTCTTAACAATGGTAAGAGTTTTTTTACTACAATTTCACAAGGCTGATTCATATATTTCCTCCTATTTATTCATTATAGATTACATTATAAATAGTTTATATTACTTACTAATAAAGATATTGTTTAAATCTTTAAAATATAATTATCATATAATCCAGATTTTACAAATTCTAAAAATGAAATTATTTTAAATAATGGAACAATATAAACCTTATTTATTTCTATAATATTTTCTTCATATAAAGTTACAATAGCTAATATAATTGTAACTTTCTTCCAATCCTTTATTATGCTTAATTTTTTAATTATATTAATAAAATTCATTCCTCTATTATAGTGTATTAATGAAGCATTTTTTAAAGCTGATAGTCTTTTATATTTTGCTTTCCAATGTTTACAATCTATTAAGATTATTCTAGGATTTTGTATAGCAATAATATCTATTTCATTTCTTTTTCTATTGTATGAAAATCTAAAATTATTAATTGTTAAAAATCCATTTTCTGATATAATTCCTGATACAAATTTTTCAAAGTCTTTCCATCCTTCTTTTTCTAGAATTTCTTCTAATTGTTCACCTAAATTCATCCTTCTTTTTATTTCATCTAATGATATCATTATTTAAATCCCTATATTTATTTTCATATTATTTATTTTCTTTTATTAGATCCAAAAAGTACTTCATATGGAATTTTTGCTATTGATGGCCTTCTTAATTTATGTTTATTCCTTATAACCATATTTATTATTCTTTTTACTTTATTTTCTTCTATTTCTGTTATTCTTATAATATCATTTACTTTATATTTTAAATCTAAATAATAATATAAAATCTTATCAATTTCATCATATTCCATTCCTAATTCATCTTTTGCAGTTTGACCAGGCCAAAGTCTTGGACTACTTTCTTTTTCTATAATTCTTTTTGGTATGCCTAAATAATTAGCTAATAATTTTACTTGAGTTTTATAAAGATATCCAATAGGAAGTAGATCTACACCACCATCTCCATATTTTGTAAAATACCCTATAGCTAGTTCACTTCTATCTCCACTTCCTATTACAATTCCATTTTCAGCATTTGCAAAATAATATAAAATTATCATTCTAATTCTTGCTCTTAAATTTCCTTCTGTAATTAAATCTTTTCTACCTAAATTTCTCAAGAATATTTCTACAAAATCTGTAATTTCTATATTTTTAGTCTCTATATTGTACATATTAGCAATAGTCATAGCATCATCAATATCTTCTTTTGGAGTAACATATCTATCAGGCATTATTAATGCAAGTATTCTTTTTCTTTCAAAAGCTTTTGCTAATAATGCAGCTAATGTAGAGGAGTCTAATCCTCCACTTAATCCAAAAATAACCTTATAATTTCCTACTTTATTTTTTAAAAAATTTATTATATACTTCTCAGTCCTTTCAAAATCAATTTGTTTAAATATCTCAAGCATATATAATCACCAAAGGAGATAAACTTGCAACTATCATATCCTATAATAATAATAAACTATAAAACTTATTTAGAAACTTTGGGTGAAAAGGGATTATATCTTGCAAAAATAGCTGAAAAAATTTCTTTAGAATATGGAGTTTGTATAAGTGTAGCACCTCAATTTATAGATATAAGAAAAATAGCTGAAGAAGTCACTATACCAGTTTTTGCTCAACATGTTGATCCATATCCACCAGGTAGTTATACTGGTCATATTACTCCAGAATCAATCAAAGAAGCAGGGGCTTATGGTACTCTTATAAATCATTCAGAAAGACGTTTAAGAATTGATGTAATAGAAGAGATAGTATCAAGGTGTAAGAATTTAAATCTAAAAATTTGTATATGTGCTAATAATACTTTAATTGCTAAAGCATTATCTGTATTAGAACCAGAAATGATTGCTGTAGAACCTCCTGAGCTTATAGGTACTGGAATTTCAGTTTCAAAAGCTAAACCAGAGGTTATAATAAATTCAGTAAATGCTATAAAAAGCATAAGTCCAAATGTTCATGTTTTATGTGGTGCAGGTATAACAGAAGGATTAGATGTTAAAAAAGCTATAGAATTTGGCTCGGAAGGAATATTAGTAGCTTCAGCTATTGCAAAATCTAAGGATCCAGAAAAATTACTAAGAGAATTTGTAATTGCATTAACTAAGTAGGATTTTTAATTAATAAAAAATTTATAATGAATTTATAGTGAAGATTATTATTTAAACTGAGATCTTTTTTGCTTCTTATTTTTAGCAAAAATAAGATCAAAATAGCACCTTTATAGGTTTTAATAGACCATAGAGAAAAAAGCAATTTTTAATATTTAATTTTACTATACCTTCTAACAAATTTAGGAGCTTTTATACTAGCAACAATCTCAGGAAAACTTTCTAAGTTACTATTTGGCATATACATTGCATTAATATATTCTTCTTCAAAAATAGGTTCAGCAGCTAATTCTATATACTTCATTTTTTCTATAATTTCCTCTGCTTCTTTTCTATAATCCATTGATTTTAAGCAAAGTCTAGCACCTGAACCAGCAGTATTTCCTAAGAAGGAAATTTTTGAGATTGGCAATTCAGGTATCATACCTATTAATCTTGCACTAGAAGGATCAATATAACTTCCAAAGGCACCAGCTATTATTATCTCAGAAAGTTCTTCTTTTTTAAAACCTGCTTTTCTCATTAAAGTCATATATCCTGCATACATTGCTGCTTTTGCTTTTTGAATTTCTCTTATATCATCTTGAGTTATAACAATATCTTCTTCTTTATTTGCAGTCTCTTCTTTAAATGCTATAATAAACTCTTTACCATTTTCTCCTTCACGTATTCTTCTATGATTTTGTAAAATAATTCTTCCACTTGTATCAATTACTCCAGTTCTTAACATTTCTGCAATAGCATCTATTATACCAGAGCCACAAATTCCTCTTGGTTCTTCATTATCTATGGTTATGTATTTAACATCAAAATTCTCTTCTATTTTTACTTTCTCTATTGCACCACTAGCAGCTCTCATTCCAAATTTTATATGAGCTCCTTCAAAGGCTGGACCTGAAGCTGTTGAACAACACCATAATCCATACTTATTTCCTAATATTACTTCTGTATTTGTCCCTACATCCATAAGTAAAGTAAGTTTTTCTTTTTCATGAATTCTTGATGCAAGAACATCAGCTATAGCATCTGCTCCTACAAATCCAGCCACATTTGGTAATGTATAAATACTTCCCATTGGATTTATATCAATTCCAAGTCTTTTAGCTTTTATATAATATCCTTTACCAATTACAGGTGCATATGGTGAAAAACCTAACCATTTTACATTTAGACCAAGGAATAAATGATGCATTGCTGTATTTCCTACAACAACAACTTCATAAATATTATCTTTCATTATATCTGTTTCCTTAATTCCTTTTTCTATTAATGAATTAATACCATCTATAATTGCTTTTTGAATTTCTTTAAGTGATTCTTCACTTTGTGAAGCATATTGTATTCTTGAAATTACATCCTCTCCATATTTTATTTGTGGATTCATTATTCCATCAGAAAATATTATAGTTCCATCATTTAGATCTACAATAAATAATGCAAGTTTTGTTGTACCAATATCTATAGCAACACCATAACATTTATCCATTGTATTACCAGCTTCTATGTCTATTATTTCATTATTTAAAATAGTAAAAGTAACTTTCCAATTACTTTCTCTGAGAATTCTTGGCATTTTTCTTGCAACTTCATAATTTATCGTAATATTCTTTATATTTAATTTTGATAAAACATCAAATATTCTAACATCATCCCCTCTTGGATCATTTAATGATGGTGATGTTATTTCTAAATAGATCTTTTTAACATTTGGATTAAGTCTTGATGGAGGTTCAACTCCCATTATTACTAATCTTTGTCTTCCTGTTCTACTTTGTTCTGGTATATTTACTACAATATTATCATAAACTTTAATTTGACATGCTAAACGAAGTCCTTTTGATATTTTTTCACCTAATCTTCGTTTTTCATGATCAGTAGGTGAATTAGTTTTTCCCTCGATTACTTCTACTATACATTTACCACAAAGTCCTTTTCCACCACATATAGCAGAAATATTCACATTACCTTTTATTGCAGCTGCTAATACTGTATTTCCTTCTTCAATTGTAATTCTTTTTCCATCAGGAAGAAATTTTACTTCATATTCCATTGTTATTCATCTCTGAATACTTTTTTATTATATCTTCTGGTTTTCCATCCATTATTACTTTTCCATTCATTATTAATATACATCTATCTGCTACTTCTTCTATAAAATCTAATTGATGACTAACTAGTATAATAGCTGGTTTAAAAATTTCCTTTATTCTCTTTAATGTATTTGCTATTCTTCTTAATGTTAATGGATCTAGATCACCAAAAGGCTCATCTAATAATAATACTTTTGGTTTTGAAATTAAAGAAAGAAGAAGAGCTATTCTTATTTTTTCTCCTCCAGATAATTCATATATTTTTCTATTAAGTATTTCATTTTCCATATTAAACCAATTCAACATTTTTTCTGCAATTTCTCTAGTTTTTTCATGATCCTTTTCTTTGAAAATTTTTCTTAGATCTTCTCTACTTAATCCTATTTCACTAAGTTTTATTTCCATATCCATATCAGGAAGTTCAGCTATTCTTCCTAAGATATCAATTGTTACTTCACTTAAGCCTTCTTTTTCTGCTCTTATTATTGCTCTTTCTAAAAGTCTATAATCTTTTATTCCAAGACGAGCTGCAAATAATTCTAATACACTAGCCCAATATGGCAGATCAAATTCTTGATGCATTATACTTATTTTTCTTCTTGCTCTCAAACTTTTCTTTCCAAATTTACTAATTTCTACCCATTCATTTTTATGAAATACTAAAATACTTCCACTATTTGGTATTTCAAGACCTGCTAATATTCTTAAAAGAACTGTTTTTCCTGCTGCAGAAGGTCCAATAATTGCTGTAATCTCTCCTGTTTTGAAGCTTAAAGTTGTATTTTCAAGTTCAAAAATTTTTCCATAAGGAATTATTTTGTATATCTTATTTACATTTTCCATTTTAAGAATTTCCTTTCCCTTTATTTCTTTTTTCTCTAATGGTTTTTCCATTCTTGAAAGAAAAATATTTACTACATAATCTGGTTTTCCATCCATTACTATCTTTCCTTTTTCAATAAGTAAAACTCTATCTGCAAGATTATTATGAATATAAGGGTTATGAGAAACAAATAATATACTAGTATTATAAGCTTCTCTTACTCTTTTAAGGACATCAATTAAATCATTTCTACTATTATGATCTGTCATTGTTCCTGGCTCATCTAATAATAAGAGTTTAGGTTTTCTTGCAATTTGTCTTGCAATAATTAATCTTTGTTTCTCTCCTCCACTTAATATCATAGCCCATAATTCTGCTTTTTTATCAAGTCCTATAACTTTTAAAATTTCCATTGCTTTTTCTCTATATTCTTCATATTCTCCTTCACTTTGTGGAATTGTTTCTTCTCTTATATCTTGATATCTAAGTGCTCTTATAACATTGTTTACTACAGAGTCTGACCATAATCCAAAACTTCTTTGAAGTTGAATAGCAGTTCTTTTTTGTAATTCTAAAAATTTTTCTTTAGGAGAATTTGCTTCTATTTCTAAATCTTCAAATATTATTTTACCACTATTAAAAGTTTCAACTCCTCTTATTATTCTCAGTAATGTTGTTTTTCCAGCACCACTTTCTCCAAGTATTCCTAAGATTTCTCCTTTTTTTAATTCAAAAGATACTGAATCAAGTGCTTTAATTCCATTTGGAAATATCTTTACAATATCTTCACATATTAACATTCTAACACCTTATGTGAAGAAAGATTCTGGTAATATTTTAATAAGTATATAGTCTCTCATTAGTGATTTATTTATATTAGCAATTTCTATAAGTTTTTTTCCTTCAATTTCTATAGAAGCTATTTTATCCTTATATTCATTATATGGAAGTTTTATTCTTACACCATCTATCTTTAATGTCACAGGATTAGGAGAAAGTACTTCGCTAATTTCAGGTATTTGTCTTTCTATTTCTTTTTTTACTAATGCTGGTTCAACTATTAATGGATCTAAATCCATTTCTTTTCTTCTTTTTTCTGCAATTCTTCCTAAAAATTCAGAAATTTCATTAAGTTTATTTATCATATCCATTGTTCTAGCTCTTTCACTAAATCTTCCAATTCCTCCAATATAACCACTAACATTTGGAAGAATTAATTTATCAGGCTTACCTGTTACTACAACAGGAATTGAAATATCATTAAATAATTTAATCTTAAATTTTGAAATACAATATTCAAAATTTCCTAATATAAATAATGCAATATCATGTTCTTCTATTAATGATCTTTCTTCTTTTGTTATATGTGCTATTTTTTGACCAACACCTCTTGCTAATCCTATAATATTTGTCTTTGCACCATGTCTTCTTAGATTTTCTGCAATATCACAAACTGGATGTGGTAAATGATGTCTTGATAAACTAGGTGAGACAATTGCTATTTCAGTACCAATAAGTGGTGCTTCTCTTATTTTTCCTTTAAATTCTACTACTAATTTATTTAAATTATCAAATTCTTCTTCAGGAATGGCTAAATGCATTATTACATCTAATCCCATTATGTTTTTTTGTATTAAAAATCCTCCAATATCTTCTACAAATTCTATTAATTTTTCATGTTTATATATTCCTCCTTCAAATACAATGTATTTTAACATTATTCCTCTACCTTAATTTCATGAGCTTTTTTAATCCATTCTTCTTTAATTGGATCTTCTGAAGCAATAACTATAAGCATATTTTCTTTTTTTATAGTATGTCTAACTCTAAAACCTTCAGGAAGTATTCTATTTATTAATTCCATTATTCTTTCTGAAATATCTATTTCTTTTTCTCTTATCTTAATTTCTTTAATTTCATTAATATCAATATTTCTTACTAATATTTCAAATCTACTAATTTGTTCAACTTTATCCCTTCCAAATTTACTCCATAAAATTCTTAAAGCATCTGTTATATCAATTTCATTTCTTAGTATTATTTTTGTAGTATTTACTTCTTCTTCAAATCTTGCTAAATCCTTGAGTAAATTTTTTCTCTCTAATTCTTTATAGCTTATTCTCAATATAATTAATGGAATTTCTAAATTCATATACAAATGTATCCAGTTTATATTTCCTCCTAATACCAAATCCTCAATACTTTGTTCTATTATCTTTATATAAGCTTCTTTTCCTTTTTCATCATTTGTATCTACTATTATCTTAATGTTTTATCTCCTCCTCTATTATCTTTTTAAGTACTTCAACATCTATGCCTTTTTTCTTTGGTTTTTCTTCTATTGGTTTTTCTTCTTTCTCTTCTAATGCTTTAGCTATATTCCTTAATAATTCTCTTTCAGTTCCAATCATAAAAAAACCTGGTCTTGGACCTCCCCCTCTTTTTGCTCTACAAATACGTTCATCTCCTATTCTATATCCTCTTATTTTAAAGAAAATTCTATTTGGATCCATACTTTCTAATTCTTTTATAGCTTTTTTCAAATCTTCTTCTTCACCTTCAATTAATAAACCATAACATGTTTCTTTATAGTTAATACCACTCATTAATGATATTTTTTCTATTAACATAGAAGGTGTAATAGTTGAATCAGGAGAAAGCATTACTAAATATGTTTTTTTCATTATTTTTCCTCCATTATGTATACTTTATCCTCTATTTCATTTATTACATCTAATCCTTCTATTACCTCTCCTATTATATTTGTACCATTGAAATCTTCTGCAGTTGGTCCAAATTTATTACTTTTTGTTAATCTTATTCCTATCATTCCAGCAAATCTTTTTACAGAATTTGTTATACCAATAGTTCCAGGATTTACAATATCTTTTGGCATATTTTCTGGTAATAAAGATCTTCCTAGTTCTTCAATACCTTTAAATAATACTACATCTTTTGTCTTAAAAAATAAATTTAATACTCCAACTTTCTTTAATTCAATTCCTGTTATTTTTTCAAAATATTTTACTGAATTAGGAGCTTTATCTCTATAAAGTCTTATTTTAAGTATCTTTTCCTTTTCTAATCCCTTACATACAACTTCTCCTTTTTGATATATTTCAATTGTAGTTAATGGATTACATTCCACAATAATACTATCATCATCTTTACTACCTTCTCTTATATGCTTTATATTTAATTTTTCTAATAGTATTGAAGCTTCTTTTTGTGTCTTTCCAAGTAAGTCTAATCTTTCAGGTTTTAATAGTACTCTTATTTTATCTCCTTCTGAAGCAACTTCTGCTATTTCTAATCCTCTTAATACTTTTCCTACGATATTATGTTCATTGGATATTGGAGCTTTTTGAGTGTATATATAGATAGCTCCAATATTATCTCCACTATTTCTTACAGAAACTATACCTTTTTCTCTAATTCCAATTTTTTCCTTTTTTAAATCAAATAATTTTTTATCATAAGCTATAAATTTACTTGTTTTTCTAGTGACAATAAAACCATTGATTAAACTATTATAAACATGCTCACTACTTATTGGAGAATTATAATCAAATAATATATCTATTCTTGTAAGAACTTCATCATCCTCATTTAATTCATACTTATCATCTACTTTAATTAAATAACCTGATTTAACTTTCTTTTCAATAACAGGTGAAATTTTTTCAATTTTATCTCCTATTTTTAAAATATCAAGTAAGTGTCTTCCATAAACTACTCTTCCCATAATATCTCCTTCATTTGGAGGAAAATATAGACCACTATGATTTCTTTTACTAAATATCAAATGTGATTCTTCATTACTCATACCAGATAAGCTTATTGTTACATCATATTTTTTTAATTCTACATCTTTTATTACTGGTTTAAAATTTGTATAAGTAGGACCAAAAGCAATAGCATCAATACTAGCCCATCTCACATTACAATTTTCAAAATTCTTATAAATTTCTCTCCATTTATTTAAAGTCTTATTATTTTCCCAAATTATAATCATTTTACCTTTATTAGTAATAATTTCATATAGATTAGTAATAATACTTTCAAAATCTATTTTTCTTTTTACTACTGATATAAACCCATCACTTTTTATAATATCTCTTAATTTTAGTCCTTTTTCTATTTCTATTTCATTACCATCAATTTTTATTTTCAATTTTTCACCAAATAAATTTATTTGAGTTATACAAATTTATAAATTGGTGCTATTTTTGAGTAATGAAATACCATCTGAAATTGAAATAATGCCAAGAAAACTTATGCCAAAAAATAAAGCTGAAGATTTAATATATCTTATTAAGGATACTGGATTAGTTAAAGAAGTATTAATTCAAAAACATAGATATTCAGATGGAAGTTATCTAGTTGGTCGTTTTATTTTAATTATCAATATAGATTCTCCAGAAGAAGTTATAAATAAGATAAAACCTATATGTGATCAAATGATGCCATATGGATATGATATGAGAATTGGTCGATTTATTAAACCAAGACCTACAGTTTCAGATTATATTAGAGGTGATTATTACTGGATAAGATCATTGGAAGAAGTGCACAAATAATTGATTGTAGAGAAACTCAAGGTATTGGAGAAGGTGGAGGTTTAGCTCAAAGAGGTACAATATCAGAAACTGAACGTTTTGATGTTATTGCAATAGCAATGTCCCCATCTAAAAGACATATTACTAGACCAATATGTGAAATTACATATGGTCTAAGAGAACAAGGAATTAGAACTAGTGTAATTGTATTAGAATCTGGATCTGGAGTACCTCCAGATTCTCCATATGGAGGTGCTCCTGGAGGTTCTATGGCTGGAATAAATGAAAAAGAAATTCTTCAAATAAGGAGATTTAAATTAGCTTTACTTCATCTTGGTGGAATTTTAGGTCATGTTATTTATAAAGCAAAAACATTTCTTCGTTATGTTGATATACCTGTAATAAT
This sequence comes from uncultured Nitrososphaerota archaeon, assembly GCA_964617245.1. GTDB lineage: Archaea > Thermoproteota > Methanomethylicia > Methanomethylicales > Methanomethylicaceae > WYZ-LMO11. The sequence goes on along the minus strand of CAZTWF010000043.1, from coordinate 5,744 downwards.
AGTATGTGAAGCACCAGTAGATTATGAGGATTTTGCTAAAGTTGGAATAATTACTAGAGTAGTTCGTCCTCCTCCAGATAAAGTTGAATGTTTTGGTATCATAGTAGACATAGTTACTGGGGTAATAAGGGGAGTAAGTATACCAAGAGATAAACTAAATGAAATTGTCATAAAAGTAAAATATTGGTTAAATGAAATAGAAAAAAGAAAATTGGTGTAATCATATGGCAAAAATATTCATATTTCCACCAAATAGTATTATACTTTTTGATCTTGTAAGAAGATTTGGACATACTCCATTAGGATTAGGAGAAGAAGTCTCTAAAAATGTAAATAGACCTGAGATAGATTCTCCTCCTATGAATATTACTCCTGATTTTCCAAGAAGAGGTTTAAAATATGTTGCTGTAGAAGTTCCATCTGGTATAAGAGGTAGATTAACACTTATGGGTCCATTAATTGAAGAAGCAGATGCTGCTATAATTATTGAAAATTCTGAAGCAGCTTTTGGATGTACAAGTTGTGCAAGAGCTAATGAATTCTTAATATATTTAGTAAAGCAAAGAAATATTCCTTATATAACTGTTCCGTATCCTTCTTCTGAAGAAGAAGCAAGAATAATGGTTCAAAAAATAAAAAATTTTCTTTCATCTTTAAAATAATTATTCAAATTTTTTCAATTTCTCTTTTAATTTCTCACAAATGAATTCCTTAGCTTTCATTAAATCTTCTTTTTCTCCTTTTAGTACCCACATCATTGGAGGGCTTTCTCCTTCTTCAACCATAGCTTCTTTTACTGGCATTTCTACAAGTTCTAAATTAAATTTACTAATTACTTCTGCAATTATTGAATATGGTGTTCCAGCAGGAATTGGCATTAAATATTTTCTATTATTCATTATATAATTTATTGTTTAGAGAAATATAATAGATTTTTTATTATTTTTTTAACGAATCAATAATTTCTTTAGCTCTTGATATAGTGAAATTTCTTTCTTTTACAAGTATTTCTACAACTTTATCTATTATATCTCCATAAGCACCTGCTGTTATTGCAATATTTCTTGCATGTAATTCCATATGTCCTCTTTGTATTCCTTCAGTAACAAGAGCTCTTAATGCTGCAAAATTTTGAGCTAATCCTACAGCACATATTACTTCTCCTAATTCTCTAGCACTTTTTACATTTAAAATCTTTAAACATAATTTTGCTATAGGATGTACTCTTGTAGCCCCTCCAACTATTCCAACTGCAAGTGGAAGTTTTAATTCTCCTACTAAATCTCCATTTTCATTTTTATACCATCTAGATAATGGCATATATCTTCCAGAAAGTGAAGCATAAGCGTGTGCTCCTGCTTCTATTGCTCTTGTATCATTTGCTGTAGCTAAAGCTACAGCTATAATTCCATTCATAATTCCTTTATTATGTGTTGCTGCTCTATATGGGTCATATAATGCAAATTTATATGCTCTTATAATATCATTTACAACTTTTTCACCACCAATTGCTTCTTTTCTATAAACTACAGATGCTTTTACCATTCTTTCAGTAGAAAGATTTGATAATATTCTTAACAATACTCTTCCATTAGTTAATTTTTCTATTTCAGGTGCAATTCCCTCTAAAACTGTATTTACTGTATTTGCTCCCATGGCATCTTTACAATCAATAAAAAATTCAACTATTAACATCTTATCATCATGTGGACCAATTATTTTTGTAGATAGATTTCTTACTCCTCCTCCTAAAGAGACAAGTTCTTTAATAAATTCATTTGATTTATTAATAAGTTGTATTTTATTTTCTTCAATTTTTCTAATAGCTTCATTTAAATCATTTATTTCTACTACTTGTATTTGCCCTCGCATAATTGATTCAGTACTTTCAGCTTTAAAACCTTCAGGAAGTGCAAGTTTTGCTGCATGACTTGCTGCTGCAACTACAGAAGGTTCTTCTATTGCCATTGGTATAAGATAATCCTTATCATTTATTCTGAAATTAACTGCTATTCCTAAAGGAAGTTGTGTTATTCCTATAACATTTTCAATCATTTTATCTGCAATTGAAAGATCAAGTCCAGAATCTAGTATTTTTATATCATCATCAGTTAATTTAACTAATTCTTTTATTATTCTTCTTCTTTCTTCAATATTCATTTTATAGAATCCTGGTATTCTAGAAGTTCCTCTTTCCATAGTTTCATTAACACCTCTAATACTCCTTCACCATTATTTTTACTACATATAATATCTGCTCTTCTTTTTAACTCTTGTATTGCATTATTAACTGCAATTTTTAAATCAGCTATTTCAAAAAGTGAAATATCATTTATTTCATCTCCTATTGCTAAAATTTTACCACTTCCAATTTTTTCTATTGCAATTTTTACACCTTTTCCTTTATCCCAACCATAGGGCATTATCATAAAACTATCTTTATTAAAATCAATATTTACATAAATATTATTTCTTTTTATTATTTCTTCAACATAATAATAGTTTTTTGAATCACTATAGATAATTACATCTCCTAATACAAAATCTATTTTATTTTCATTAAGTAAATATATTATCTTCTCTCTTATTGTAAACCAATTATTATCTGGAAGAATTTCTTTTTTATTTTTTGAAAAAAGAATTGTTCCATTTTCTAAAACTAATATATCGAATATTTTTAATACATCTTTATCAGGAATATCATTAAGTCTTCTTCCTGTTGCTAATATTTTCTTTTTTGGAATTTTAATTAAAAAATCCTTAAGTTTTCTATCTATCATAAAATTATTATTCTCATCTGCAATTGTTCTATCATAATCTGTTACTATTATGTCTATTTTCATTTAATCATTCTCCAAGTAGTTTTTTATATAAAGCAATATGATCTCTTGCTCCTCTTTCTGAAGAGAATTGTTCTTTAAATATTTTTTTACCTTCTACTCCCATTTGTTTAGCAATATCATCATTTGTAAGGATATATTCTAAGCATTCTACTAAAGCTTTTACATCACCAGGACTTACTAAAAAACCATTTACACCAGGCCATATTTGTGTAGAAATTCCTCCAATACAACTTCCTATTACTGGTTTTCCAAATGCCATAGCTTCTGTTATAGCAAGTCCAAAACCTTCTTGAATTGATGGAAGTACTACAACATCACATGCTTTATAAGCTGCCATAAGTATTTCTCTACTTACTGCACCAGTAAAAATTACATTATTTTGTAATTTTTTTGAAGAAATAAGTTCTTGTAATTCTTCTAGATATTCTTCTTTATCTCTTACTTTAAGTACTTCTTTACTTAAAGAACCATTACCAATAAAAATAAGCTTAAATTTAATATTTTTTAATTGACTAGCAGCTTCTATTAAGAACTTTTGTCCTTTTAATCTATCTATTCTTGCAACACATAGAATAATTTTTTCATCTTCTCCAATACCATAAATTCTTCTAAAATTAATATTTGAATCTTCAACTTCTATAAATGGTGGTATACATATTACTTTATTCCATTCAAGTCCAGATTTTAATGCAGTACTTACATATGATTTTGTTGAAAATATTGAAACAGAATACTCTCTTAGAAGTTCTATTGTAAATTTTCTCCATGGTAATTCAATACTTTCAGAAAATGGTATATGCCATGTAAAGGGCTTTGGTAATTTCAAATCATTAATCATTTTACCTAATGGCATTAATTGAAAATCATGAATATGTATAATATCTGGCTCTTCTTTTTTAACAATTTCTCTTATTCTTTTTTCAAAATAATGATTTACTTCAATATATTCATTATAACCATAAATATGCTTATTATATAAACGATCTAAGGGTATATTTCTTTCATGAAATACTTTAAGTAGAAGTTCTTTAAAATTAGTATATCCAATTAATACTTCTTTTTCAATTTCACTATTAGCTGGTACTTTGTATACTTTAAAGCTTTCAATTTCTTGTTCAGGTGATTCATTTGGTTTTTTAAGATTTATAAAAACTGCATCATGAGATTTTTCTCTTAATTTACGAGCTAACCATATTAAATAATAAGAAACTCCACCAGTACTTGGAAAAAATGATTGACTTACAAAAAGTATTTTCATAATATCCTCCTTAATATAATAATTTCTTGAATTTTATTAATTATTTTTTCTTCTCTTAACATATTAATTCCTTGAAGAATTCTATCTTTTTTCTTTAATATATTGAATACATCTTTTGCTTCAAATAATAATAAAGGCAAATATTTAATAAATATATTCTTTACAATTTTTGAATCTAAGCTTAATTTCTTATACTTAATTTTTTTATTTTCAATTATTATAAAAGGCTCTATTATGTCAACTTCTGTATCTCTTATAATTCCATAATATGGCACATATACTAATTCTATATCATTAATATGAGAGCTTTCTGATTTATACATATATTTTTCTAAATTATTGATTTCTTTTTCTATTAAATCAATAACTTTATCATATTTTTCTTTATTTCTTTTATATTCAAATTTAATATAATCTTCTTCTATTTTTAGTTCTATTAATACTTTCTCTCTTTCATTAAGTATTGAATTAAGTTCTTCAATAACAATTTCTCTATTTTTTATATATTCTTCTCTTACTTTTCTACATTCTAAATCTTCTTTAGATGGAAGGAATTTTATCTCTTCTATAACTGTAGATAAATTTTCATTCAATTCTTTAATTTTATCTTCTGTTAGAGTCTTTTGTTTTTCTAAATTATCTAATTCATTTGATGTTTTCAATTCTTTTTTACTAAGTTTCTCTAAATCCTTTTCTATAACTTCTAATCTATTAAGTAGTTTATTTATTTCTTCAATATCTTTTATTTTATTTTTTATATTCATTATATGCTGTCTTTCTTTATTTAATTTAGAAATTTCATTTCTTAAATTTACTAATTCTTTTTTTTCATTATTAATTTTTTTAATAATTTCCATAAGTTCTTTATTTAAATTATTCAAAAGAATAATTATACTTTCTTTTTTATTATTTAATATCTCTTTTTGTTTCATTATTTCATGTTTTATTTTTGATATTTCTCTTTTTTCACATTCTAAAAGAAGATTTTCTATAATACTTCTTTTTTCTTTTATTTTTTCATCAAATTCTTTAATAATTTTATCTTTTCTCTCTTTAATAAAATTAATTTTTTGATTATATTCCTCTTCTAATCTAGAACTTTCTTCTTTAATATTCCCTAATAATTCTTTTAATGAATTATATATTCTTAAAATTTCATTAATAATACTAATAACATTTTCTTTACTTAAGACACAAGGAATTACAAAACCATCAGTAATTTCATCATTAATAATTGTATATTCTTGACAAATACTTTTGTCTATTTCTAATAAGCTAAACTTATGGACTTTTATAGAAAACTCTTTAGAATTAATCAAAAATTCTTTTATTTCTGTTTTATGTAGTTCTAAACCATCAATACATAAGATATTACTATTTTTATTAACAATAAAAATAGGATAATAAAATTTATAAATTGCATCAATTTTCTTTATTCTTTCTTCATTAAAAAAACCTATAAGAGTATTAATCTTAGTCAATATATCTAATCCTTCTAAAATTACAAGTATATCTCCTACTTGATCTGAAAGTGCTCTTATTTCATTATTTTTCCTAATATATGAAAAATTTAATCTTTTCATATAGATTTTTATAAAAAAAGAATAATATAAGTAATTTTATAATTATAAATAATTATAAAT
>CAZTWF010000042.1:0-3734 GCA_964617245.1 uncultured Nitrososphaerota archaeon | reverse complement strand
CTTTGAATATTCCTCCACCTATTCCTCTTCCTATAATATCTCAATCATCAGAAGAAAAGAAAGATACAAGTTATATTGCTTAAATTTATTTAAATTTAAATCTCATTTTTAATGATTCTTTTTCTTCTCTTAATATCATATCAATAAGAAAATCTAAATCTTTTATATTTGATGTTGCTATTTTAATAATTGATGGCCATGATAAATTCTTTGCAGTTATTGCTAATATAGCTGGTAATCCATATTTTTCAATAAGCTCTCCAATTTCTATTGCATCTTTATATATTTTCTTAAATCTTTCAGAAACTTTTCCTTTTTCTATAACTTCTATTATCATTTGATTTATTTCATTAGGATCTCTATCTAAAAGTGCAATTCTTTTTGATTTACAATTTGGACATATTAATTCATCTAAAATATTCTTTATTTTTACAATTTCCATATATCTAAAACATTCTGTACATAATGCAATTCTTGCTTCATTTAATATTCTTGCTTTTCCAGATTCAATTAATATTCTTCTTAATCTATCTGCAGGAATAATATCTGATTTCCAACTTAATTTTCTCATACCAATTCTTGAAATAGGTGATAATCCTTCTATTATTTTAATTTCATATTCTCCTTTCTTAATTTTTTCAATTACATATTTAAGACCTTTTATATCTAAATCTTTATATGAAATTTCTTTTAATGTTTCTTTCCATATAATAGTGTCTTTTAGACTTTCCATAAGTTGTTGCATTCCAATATCACTTAAATCTGCATCTTTTGATATTACACCAAATCTTTTTGCTACATGTAATAATCTTCTTTTAAATAATCCACTTCTTTCAATAGCTTTTTCAATAATTTTTTCTATTTCCTCAGTATTAATATCATTAATTATTTTTAATAATGTATTTGCATTAATAGAAGTCTTTAAGAAAACTCTATAAGGATCTTGAGAAACTCCAACACCACTTCCAGTATATTCTGTTATTAAATATCCTAAAATTCTTGCTAATGCTTTATTTATCATTAATCCAAATGTACAATTTATTATAATATAATCTTCCCATTCTTCAATAGTTATAACCTTATGAGTTGATATTTCCATATTTCTTTCAAATTGTTCTTTAACTTCACTTAATGCTCTTCTAAGTAAATCTTTAGAAATAGGATAAATTTTATGTAATTCATTAATAATATCATCAAATTCTATTCCTTCTTTTAATTTTCTATAAACAAAATCTCTTATTTCTCCAACTTCTTGAGCAACTTCAAAAAGAACAGGAATTTCATCTCCAATCCAATCTGGTATAGCACCAATAGGATCATTTTCTGCTTTAACATAAACTATATCATTATAAATATGTAGAATTCTCCAAGGAGATCCTCTTACAATAAACTTTACACCTGGCTCTCCATATTCAGCTACAAAAGCTTCATCTAACATTCCTATTGCTTCATCTTTTTCTTCATCAACTACAAGATAATGTTTTTCCTCTGGTATCATAGAGAGATTTTCAAAATAATATTTAAATACAACATTATATGGTCTTGCTTTTATTACAATATCTTCTTCTGGTATATAAAGTACTAATCTTGGTCTTCTATTACTCATATATTCAAGAACTGATATGAGTTCTTCTTTTGTTAAATTTCTAAAAGGATATGCTTTTCTTACTAATTCTAAAATTTCATTTACTTTCATTCTTTTATATTCTATAATTAAACCTGCTATTTGATGAGTTAGTACATCTAATGGTTTTTCTATAATTCTAACATCTTCAAGTTCTTCTTTAAGAGCACGTCTTGCTATTGCTATTGATTCAAGAACATCATCAGAATCCATAGCAATTATAACTCCTTTTGCAATTCCACCAATCCAATGACCAGCTCTTCCTATTCTTTGAACTAATCTTGTTACTTGTCTTGGAGAATTATATTGAATTACTAAATCTATAGTACCAATATCAATTCCAAGTTCAAGAGAAGATGTACATACTACTCCTTTTAATTCTCCTTTTTTTAATCCTCCTTCAGTTTCTATTCTTGAAGTTTTTGAAAGACTTCCATGATGAATACTTATTGGAATATTTATATCCCATACTCTAAATCTACTTGCAAGTACTTCAGCTTCAGATCTTGTATTTGTAAAAACTAATGTAGATCTATTTTCATCTATTAATTCTTTTATTCTTCTAAGTCTTGCAGCAACTTCAGGAAAAGTTGCTATTTTTTCACTAAGATAAATATCATCTTCTCTTATTTCTGGCATTTCTACATGTAATCTCATATTTCTTTGAACAGATACTTTTATAATTTCGAAACTTCTTCCATTACCAACTAAAAATTTTGCAACTTCTTCAGGAGATCCTATAGTTGCAGATAATCCTATGATTTGTGGTTCTTTTTCTAATATTTTTCTTAATCTTTCTAAAGCAATTGATAATTGACTTCCTCTTTTATCATCTGTAAGTTCATGTATTTCATCTACTATAATCCATTTTACTTTTGATAAATGTTTTCTTAATACTTTTCCAGTAAGTATAGCTTGTAAAGTTTCAGGAGTTGTAATTAATATATCAGGAGGAGAAGTTGCTTGTCTTCCTCTTTCTCTTATATCAGTATCACCATGTCTTACTGATATTTTAAAATCTAATTTATTACACCACCATTGTAATCTTTCCATTAAATCTCTATTTAATGCTCTTAATGGAGTTATATAGAGAACTCTAATACCTATTTTTCTTTCTTCTCTTAACATCATATCTAATATTGGAAGAAATGCTGCTTCAGTTTTTCCAGTTCCTGTTGGTGCAATTATTAATACATTTTTTCCTTCAAGAATAAGTGGAATAGCTTTTTTCTGAGGTTCTGTAAGCTCATTAAATCCTTTTTCATCTAATAGTCTTTGAATTGGCTTTGAAAATAATTCCTTCATTTCCATAAGTATAAAATAAAACTAATTTAATAATTTTATGTATGTATTCAATAAAACTAATAGAATTTCATGATATACTTGAAGGAGAATTTTTAGAAAGAATTAATAGATTTACAGTTTTATTAAGATATAAAAATAATAATATTTTATGTCATTTACATGATTCAGGAAGATTAAAAGAAATATTATCACCTCATACTAAAATTCTATTCAGAAAAGTAAAAAGAAATAATAGAAAAACAGAATATGATGTATTAGCTGCAGAAAATAAAGGAAATTGGGTCATAATTGATTCTAGAATTCCAAATATAATATTGAAAAAGCTTATTGAATTATCAATAATTGATTATAAAATTATAGATGAAAATATAAAATGTGGAGATTCTATAATAGATTTTTTATTAGAAAAAAATAATAAAAAATATTTAACTGAAGTAAAAGGATGTACTTTATATAAAAATGAATATGCACTTTTTCCTGATGCTCCAACAATTAGAGGATATAAACAAGTTATTAATATGATGAATTTATGTAAAGAAATTCCATTATTAATATTTATTATAATGAGAAATGATCCAAAAATATTTTCAATAAATAAAGAAATAGATCCAAAATTTTATAATGCTATAAAAATAGCTTTATCTAAAAATCTTAAAATAGAATGTTATAAAATAGCTTTAGAGAATAATATTATTTATTTTAAAGGAGAAATTCCTTTTCTTATTAAATAATCATATGCACTTAAAGCAGCAATTGCTCCATCTCCTGCAGCTACTATTGCTTGTTTATATGAGATCGGAAGAGC
>CAZTWF010000041.1:0-11191 GCA_964617245.1 uncultured Nitrososphaerota archaeon | reverse complement strand
AACTTCTCTTGTAATTGGAGGCATTCTGACAAGTCTTTCTTTTTTTGTTGTTAATAATTTTATAATTGGAGGTTGTATTAATGGAACTAATGCCATATATGAATATGCAGCAACTGCTACTGGTCCTAATAAATGAGGAGCAAGTCTAGAAGCAGTATATATTGTTGTTGGACCATCTGCACTTCCAATAATTCCAATAGCTCCAGCTTCTTTTATATTAAATCCAATAGAAAATGCTAATATCATTGATATAAATATACCTAATTGTGCAGCTCCTCCTAATAGAAAAGATTTTGGATTAGAAATTAAAGGACCAAAATCTGTCATAGCTCCAATACCTATAAAAATTAATATTGGAATAATTCCAGTTTCTAATAAATATTTATATACATAATAAAGAAAACCTCCTATATCTGCAATACCACTCATGGGAATATTTACAAGTATAGCACCAAAACCAATTGGAACTAAAAGCAATGGTTCATATTCTTTAAATATACCTAAATAAATGAGAATTAAACCAATAATTATCATTATAATATTTTCAATCATTTTATTCACCAATTTTCATTTTTATTAATAAATCTCCAATATTAACAAAATCTCCTTCTTTTTTCAATATCTCTTTTATTATTCCACTTTTTGGTGCAATTACTTCATTAAGCATTTTCATAGATTCTATAAATAAAATAACATCACCTTTTTTAACATTACTTCCTTCTTTTACAAGAATTGAAGAAATTACTCCTGGCAAAGGTGAGGTTATATCAATAATTTCTTCTTTTAATTTAAGATCTTCTATTTCATAAAATGCTTCTATATCCATTAATGGCTCTATTTTTTCAGATTTTTCTTCTTTTGTTATTTCTTCTAAACCTTCTACTTTTACTTCATATTCTCTTCCATTTACTTTAACTTTTAATAAATTATTATTAATTTCTTGAATTTCTACATCTTTTTTTCTATTTTTTATAGTAATTTGAAATTTCATTTCTTCTTCCTCCTATAATATAAATAAATTGCAGTTATTATGTATGGTAAATCATCTTCTTTACTTAGAAGTTTTCCAATAAAATAAAATATTATAGCATATAATGATAATAATGACATTGTTATTGTCATGCCAATTATAGCAATTAAAATAACATTAAAAATTTCCATAATATGATTTTTCTTTATATATTATTTAAATTTATGTGGGAGCATAAATTTTTGATTTTCCATTTTCTTTTATTACTCTAAATATATAATCTGCAGAACCTTCAAGTTCTCTTTCATGAGAAACAATTATTACTTGATCTAATTTTAATTCTCTTATTAAATCACCAATTTTTCCTATTTGATCTTTACTAAATCCATCAGTTGGCTCATCAAGTATTAAAAGTCCTCCTTCTATTCCTGCTCTTTTCTGAACAATTCTATTTAATGCTAATCTAAATGCTAATGCTAAAGCTGTTCTTTCTCCACCACTTAAATTAGATATTTCATGTTCATATGATTCTTGCATTACAATTGGTGTAAAATCTTCATCAATCATTACACTTTTTGTAGGATCTTCTACCATATATGAGAAAAATCTTGAAAATTCATCATTAAATTCTCTATTAGCATTTCTAAATATTACTAATTCAATTTTTTCAAGAGCAGATATAAAACATTCTTCAATCCATGTAGTATATTCCATTAATTTTCTTCCTTTATTTATTTTTTCTTTTATTTTATTTATTTCTTGTTGAATATTAGAAATTTCTAAATCATTTTTTTCTATATTTGCTGATATTCTTGTTTTTTCTAATTCTAAATTTCTTCTTTTTTCCATTAGATTTTTTAATTCATTATTGATTTTCTCATATTCTTTTTTCTTTATATTATATTCTTCTGCAGCTTTTTTTGATAATTCAATTTTTTCTTTTAATTCTTCTATTCTTTTTGATAATTCTTTTAATTCTTCTTCATAATTTTTATTTTGTTCATTAACAATTGATAATTTATAATTTATTTTTTCTAATTCCTTAATATTATCATCATAGATTTTAGCTTCTTTTCTCATTTCATTTAATTTCTTTATTTCATTTTCAATTATTATTTTCTTATTTCCAAGTTCTTCTACTTCTTTTTTTAATACTTCTACTTTTGCTAAGAAAATAGGATTATCTACACTTTGATTACATGTTGGACATATCTTTTTTTGAATTAATATTAAATAATTTTTTAATAATTCTTGTTTTTTTGTATATTCTTCAAATATTTTATCTCTTTCTTCTTTTATTTTTTCTAATATTCCTTCAATTTCTTCTAATGTTTTCTCTGGTTTTTTTAATACTATACTATTCTTTTGTTTTTCAAGTTTTTCTTTTTCTATTTTATTTATTGATATTTGTGAATTCAAGAAATTTATTCTCTTGTTATATTCTTCAAAATTTCTTCTGAATTCTTCTTCTTTTTTTAATTCTCCCATAAGTCTTTCTAATTCTTCTCTTATTTCATTTAATTCTTCTTCATATCCACTAATTTCAATATTAATGTCAACAAGATTTTCTTCAATTTCTTTTATTTTCTTAGATAATTCTTTTTTATTTTCTTCAAGAATTTTTATTTTCTCTTCAAGTTTTGGAATATTTTCTTCTTCTTTAATATAAATAGATGCATATGTTCTCAATTCCTTTGCTATTAAACTTGCATTATCTCTTGCAATTTTATATTCTTCAAGTCTTAATGCTTTTCTTATTGTTTGAAGTCTTTCTTCAGTAGGTTTATTTAGAATTTCCTTCATTTCTTCTTGAGGTGTATATACAGCATATCTGAATATAATACTCTTTGCCTTTGGATCAATAGGCTCATTATATCCAAGAATATTTAATATTTTTTCTTTCATTTCCTTTGGTGATAATATATATCTTTTTCCATTGATTTCTATCCAACAATTTTCTTGTCTTATATTTTTCTTTGTAATTCTTATTAAAGATCTATGAACTTTTATTCTATTTCCTTTAACTTCAAATTCAAGTTCAACTTCTCCTTCATTTTTTCCAAGAGATAATAAACTTGTTGCTTTTTCATTTCCAAGACCAAAAAGTGCAAATTCAGTAGCAAGTAATATAGTAGATTTTCCAGATCCAATATCTCCTTCAAATAATATTATTCCATTTGGAAAATAAATTTCTCCTTCTTCATAACTTCTTATATTTCTTAATTTTAATCTTTTTAAAATCAAATTTTATCCCTCAAGTAATTTTTTTATTCCTAAGACTTCTATTGCAGCTTCTTTTATTCTTCTTTCATAATCTGATAATAATTCTCCTTCTTTCTTTTGAACTTTTAATTGATTGAATAATGCTTTTGGAAGTTCTAATGATAAAAGTTTTTCTTCAGTAAATTTCTTTCCTTTTATTACTTCTATGAAAATTTCTTCTTCTATTTTTTGTGAGTCACTTTCTGATGAAACTATAATATCAAATTCTTTAGATCTTAATTGACTTCTATTTAAATGTAAATAAATAGCTCCTCTTTTCATTATTTCATTTTTTATATATGAAAAATCAATATCACTTGTTTTTCCTCTTATAAGCTCTCCATAAACTTTTAATACAATAACTTTATCTTTTACATTAGTTTTTTCAATAGATTCTTTAAGTAAATTATTAACTTCAAATGCTGATTTTCCTGTAGCATTTATTTCTCTATATATACCTTCAAATGGTGTTAAATCAATAAATTTAGATTTTCCATTTTCAATTATATAAAAGCCTCTTCTTTCTCCTTTTACTGTATTTTCTAAATCTACTCCCCATCCAGTAAAAAGAGGTCCAGGATAGAATATTCCTCCATATTCTATTCTTCTATGTATATGTCCTCCTGCATAATAATCAAATCCATTTGGTAGATCTGTAGATGCTATTCCTTCATAATATTCTCCTCTTCTTTTTAATTCATCTATTGCTGTATGAAACATAAATATTTTATAACCTTTTAATGATGATAAATATTCTCTATCTAAAATTTTGAATACTTCTCTTTCTAATGATAATTTTCTTGCAGATATTCCTGTTATTATTACATTACTTCTTTCATCAATTATTATTTCAGGTCTAAATAATCCTTTTTCAATTTTTCCTCTTCCTACTCTTATAATTATACCTGCTTCTTCAAGTATATCTATTATTGATACAGCATTAGGAGAATAATCATGACTTCCATAAACTACATAAATTTTTCTTTTATTTTCAATTACTTTTTTCATTATTTTTATTACTTCTTTTACTAAAGATAAATCTGGAATATTTACATGAAATAAATCTCCAGAAATTAATATAAAATCAACATCTTCTTTAATACATATTTCAAAAGCTTTTTTAAATGTATTAATTTCTAATTCCTTAAGCTTTGGATCTGAAGTAGCTCCTAAATGTATATCTGCCATATGAGCAAATTTCATTTTTTCACCTAAAATATAACTATTTCAGATTTTTCTTTTTCACTTTTTACAATATCATCAAATAAAGGTGTATAAATTGGAACTGGAAATTTTGTAAATATTGAGCTTACAATACTTTCTCCTTTTTCCAATCCTGCAATTATATAATCATAATCAGATAAATCTTGAGGTGAATTTTCTATTAATTTTAATCTTTCTTTTTTCATTTCATTTCCCATTATTATTTTAGTTCCAATATTTGCTAAAATTTCATCAGGTATTTCAGATGCCATTTGTGTTACTGCTATTAATCCAATTTTAAATTTTCTACCTTCTCTTGCAATTCTTCCAAATATATTTTTATCATAAAGTTCTCCTAATATTCTTGGAGCTTCTTCAAGAACTACACCAATTTGTACTTTATCTTTTAATATTCCTTGATCTTTATAATTTTCATATCTTCTAAAAACTTCTCTCATTATTGCACTCATTATTACTAATCCAGTTTCATCTGGAATTGAAGAACCATCAATTATAACAATTCTTCCATTTTCAAGAGCATTTGCAATATCAAATATTGTTTTTTCTCCAATTCTTTCAAAATTGAAAATTTCATCTTCACAATATGGTTCTCCATGATCTGAAATTCTTATTCTAAATAAATTTCCTATTTTTCTTCTTAATGATCTCAAGGTAGATTGTGCTACATTATCAATTTCTTTACACATAAGTTCTTTTATCCATTCTTCTTTATATCGTCTTTTACAAATACTAATAGCTTCTTTTTGAGCTTCTGTAAGTTCAATAATTCCAAAAAGATCTTCAGGTTCAATAGATGTTAGACTTACTTTTAATTTCTTATGACCTGGAGGAGGATTTTTAGAATAATAAAGTAGATATCTATCTGCATTAGGATGATCTTTAAGGCCTTTATTACTTCCTATACCAAAATATTCATTATGAACATCAAGTAATAAAATTCCAAATTTTCCATGATTCATTATTTCCCAAAGCATTACTTTTACTAGATTTGATTTTCCTCTTCCAGTTTGAGCAGCTATTATAGTATGATGAGAAATCATTTCTTCTCCATTCATATAATAATTAAAATCTAATACTCTTCCTCCACTTCTTATTTTTCCTAAAAATACTTTTGTATCAGGTTCTTTTATAAAGAAGAGATCTTCTTTTTCTATTCTCTTTACATTAGAGAAAAGCCTTGGTATAGATATTGGACTTCTATATTTTCCATTATAGATTTCTATTAATGGTTTTAAATAGATTTTACGAAATATTCTCAAATCATCATTAGGAAATTCTAATTTTGGATTTGTCTTTTCAATAATTGTTCCTGCACTTGTATATAATCTTCCATGTTCTAAAAGAACTCCATATTCAATATTATAAACCATACAAATGTATTTTCTCTTTTCATCATCTATAATTACAAGTTCTCCTAATTCTAAATCTACTCCTTTTCTTTCTCTCATTATTAAATATTTACTATTTCCTTCAACAATTGAACCAACTATTGTCATATTAACCCAACTCATCTAATATTTTATGAGCTATTTGTTCAGAATTTTCTATTTTTCTTATATCTTCTATATCTAATAAATCAAAAATTAAATTTCTTATGTATATTGCTTCATCTCTTCCAACTCTAGCAAGATTATGAGCATCTATTAAAGCATATGGATAGCCTGGATAAGCAAAATATTTTGAATTTAAAACTAAAGATGATAATAATCTTTCAATATCTTCTTCACTTGTATTTTCATAAATATCAAGTCTATAACATCTATCTGAATTTTCATGAAGTTTTACAAAATATATTAATGCTTTATTTGTCCATTCTTCAGATTTACCTATTTTTACTGCCCATTTTGAAATTCCTTTTTTTCTTCCTAAATATTCTAAAAATCCAGAAATTGGAAGACCATTTTCTGTAAAAATTGTTGAAGTTTTTGATAAGCCAGCTATTATTGAATTATTTTTTTCAACTTCATTATAAATTTGTTTTACAAATTCACTTTCATTAGGAAATGATGTTTGAAGAGAACCATCCATTAGTATAATTTTTGCTCCAGATTTTAAAGCATTTCTTACAAATTCCCATTCTCCAAATCTTCTTGCCATAGATATAACTCTTGATATATCTCCTCTATTCTTACCTATTCTCATTTCTTCTGAATAAGAATCTACTATGGGAAATTTAATATTTAATTTTCCTTCAATAAAATGAAGAATTTTTGTTTCATAGAATATTCTTCCATTATTATTTATCATTCTTGTTAATGAAATAAATGTACATCTATCAAAATAATCTAATTTTTTCATTCCAATAAAACAATTACAATATATTCTATTCAATACAATAGAAAATGTTGGAAGTCTTATTATTTCACTTGTACCTCCATCTATAGCAGAAATTTTTTCTTCATAAGATTCATTAATTTCTTTTATTGAATTAATATCTATTATTTCATTAAATCCATAAGCTTTTGTAGCCTCAGGAAAGTATAATAATTCTTTTAATAATTTTGTAGTTGAATATAGAAATTCTTTCAAGTAGACCCCCAATCTCTTATATATTCAAAAATTTATGAATAAGATGTGACAGAAATTCTTTTCGTTGGTCATGTCTCTATAGATAAAATAAAGAATATCCATGGAGAAGTAATACAGCCAGGAGGAGGAGCATTATATGCTGCTATGGGAGCTAAGACTATTTGTAAAGATATTGCTATTTTTTCTGCTATAGGAAGAGATTATAAATTTAGAGAAGTTTTTGATTTTGAATATCCTATAATAAAAAGAGTAAAAAGTGAAAGTACAAAATTTTTTATAGTTTATGATAAGAATTGGAATCCAAAATATAAAGAAGTAATAATTGGTGCAGGAGCAAAAATAACAACAAAAGAATTAATTAAAGTTATTAGAGGAAATATAAAAGCAATTCATATTGCACCAATGAATCCTCCTAAAGTAGAAAAAATGATAAGAGAAATTAAAAAACAATTTCCTAATATAATTATATCACTTAATTCTTCTATACATTATTTTAATAAATCTATAAATAGAAATTGTATTCTTAATGCTGCTAATTTATCAGATATATTTATATTAAATGAAAAAGAACTTCGTGCTTTAATAGGAATGGAAACAATATCTGAAGCCCTAAAGAAAATTAAATCAAAATTAATAGTTTTAACTTTAGGAGAAATTGGAACAATAATAAATTCAGAAAAAGGAATAGAATTTATTCCAGCTATGACTGCAATTACAAAAAATTTACTAGTAGATGTTACAGGTGCAGGAGATACATGGGCTGGAAGCTTTCTTGCATCATATATAAAATGTAAAGATTGGAGAAAAGCTATAGGTTATGCTTCATTTATTTCTGCTATAAAATGTACTGGTTGGAATTTTGAAAAAATAAAGAATTTAAGATTTGATAGTATTGAAGAAGCTTATGAATTTATAGTAGCATTAAAAGAAAAAGGAAGACAATTAAGATTAACTGATATAATTTAAATAATCATTTATGTAAACCATAGATTATTCTAAAATCTTGAAATTCTCCTTTATAATCTTCATAAATTACTTTAACATCTTTTACTTTTGCTCCTGGAGGTCCAATCCAACATAATCTTATCATATCTTCTACAGCTTCTTTTTCACCTTCAAAAATAGCTTCTACTCTACCATCTGCTAAATTTCTTACCCATCCATTTAATCCTCTTTTTATTGCTTCCTCCTCAGTCCATGCTCTAAAGAATACTCCTTGAACTTTTCCACTTATAAAAACATGTGCTCTTATCTTCATTTTTATCATCTCTTAATAAGTAATTAATGAATTTTTATTAATGATTTTTCTTAAAAAATAAATATAATTAATATTAATAAAATTTTATGAAATTTCCTAAGGAATTAATAAAAGAACTTGAAAAAAGATATTATAAATATTGGTGGAAAGATGATGAAGAATTAAATTATAAAGAAATTTCTTCAGATCTTTTTAAACATTTAATTTTTACAATTCTATCACAAAATACATCAAATAATAATACAAGAAGAGCTTATATTTCATTAAAAAAACATTATTCTATTGATCCTTTTACTTTAAGTAAATTAGATCCTAAAGAATTAAGTGAAGTTATAAAGCCAGGAGGTCTTCATAATATAAAAGCCAATAGAATAATAAAAGTTTCTAAATTTATAATTGAAAATTATGAAGGAGATATAAAAAGAATTTTATCATTTTCAAAAGAAGAAATAAGAAAAAAACTTTTAGAAATAGAAGGAATTGGAGAAAAAACTGCAGATGTAATAATGAGTAGTCTATTTGGTCATAAGGAATATTTTGTTGTAGATACTCATATGAGAAGAATAGCAATAAGATTAGGATTAGTTAATGAAAAAGCAAATTATAATGAAATTCAAAAAGCATTGAAAGAATTTTTACCATTAGAAGAAGATGATGAAAAAATTTGGTTATTATTTTGGTTTTTAGCTAAATATACTTGTAATTCAAGAAAACCAAAATGTGAAGAATGTATTTTAAATAATATTTGTAAATATTATAAAGGAAAAACAATAGTTCCTTCTTCTTGATTACCTAGAATTATTACTTCTTTTTTATAATATTTATAAGCAGTATAAGCTGATATAATAGCATCTAATTCATGAATTGTTTTAACTTTATTAAATTTTAAACCTAATTTTTTCAAATCTTCAATTGTTTTATTAAAATCTTTTTTTGGTAATGAAATATTTAATGATTTAAAAGCACCTGTTGGAAATACTTCTATTACTTCAAATCCCATTTTATTTAACTCTTCTTTTATTTTTATTCCTCTTATAGTCAATAATTTCATACTTGGCATATTTAATGGCAAAACCATAAATCCTCTTTTTCTTGCTTCTATATCACATAATCTAAATGCTTTTTCATTTTTAGAAAAAGATAATGGAGAATCTATTGAAATAACTATTGGTTTATTTTCATAAGCTAATTTAATTATTTCATTATCTTTTTTAATAATTCCAGTTTTACATAAAATTTCATTATTTATTTTTTCTAAAATACAATAACCAGATGGTCTTTTTTCTAATGCTGCTAGATCAATTCCAAGAAAAATCATTTTAATCCTTCTAATAGAATATTTTTTAATTCTGATAAATTAGATACTACATAATCTGCTCCTATTCTATCTGCAATTCTTCCTCCTGCAATTATTCTTAAATCAGATCTTATTGATCTTACTTTTTCTATAATTTCTTTAAGTTCTTTTTCTGTTTCATCTTCAATACAAGATAATACTAAGAATTTTACTAATGGATTTTTCAAATCATTAATATTTATACCTCTTGAAGAAATAACATTAAATCCTAAGGATTTAATATAAGTAATAATTATTTCTTTCATTAATAAATGACCTTCATTTTTAGCAGTTGCAACAATAACTATATTTTCTCCTGGCTTTACATTAGATTCTATAGTTTTTAATGCTTTTCTAGTAGCTAAATATGAAATATCCCAAATTTTAAATGCTTCAATAGGATTTTTCTCATAGATTTTACAAAATTCCTTCCATGCTTCTAAAATTCCTTTATTTATAATATCTTCTATAGAGTAATATTCTAATGCCTCTTTTATAACTTCAATTATTTTCTTATTATCTCCAGACAATATTAAAGATTTTATTTCTTCTAGTAAATTTTTACTCATAGAATTTTTTATAATTTTAATATTTTTATTCTTTTTCAAAACCAATTACTATAGTTCCTTTTCCTTCTCCATTTTTATTCATTATTTTTTTAATATAAAGATCTGTAGGAGGTGAAGGACTACCAATAACTACATTTTTTACATAGGGAATTTCTTTTATCCATGGAACTTCTAAAGAAGAAACAATAAGTATAGCATTTCTTAAATTTTTTTCATCATATAATACAAATACATTTCCAATAACTTTTTTACCTTCTTTTTTAAGTTTTTCAAGTTCTTCTCCTCTTACATCTTCTCCTATTATTTTTCCTTCAAAAACAAATTTTACTGTTCCTTTTTCTGGCCATTCAAAATCATTATTTGTTATTGCAGCAAGTGTAAATTTTCTAGAAATTGCTTCTCTAACACCTTGATTTATTCCTGGCATAAGACCCATTAACATTGATTTTTCAGCTTTTTCTTCAATTTTCATTATTTCATTTTTTTGTTCTTCTGTTAATAAAATAATATCCTCAATACCTTTTATTTTACTAATAAATTCTATTATTTTTTCTATCATAATTAAATTATATTTAAAACTCCTAATAATTTTAATGGATTTGATTTTTCTATTTCAAAATATTTTGATATTGTAGTTATATTATTCAAAATATTATCTGGTTTTGCATATTCTATTTGAAAATCCATTATTTTATTTGGATCTATTGGACAAGAAATAAGACCTGTTTTATAATGTATACTATAAGGAGCTCTTACATCTCCATATGGCTTTATAGAACTCCAATCTAATAAAACCTTATATTTTCTTTCCTCTTTTTTTGCTACAATAGAAGTTGTTAATCCTTTTTTAATAAAAGGTAAAAGTTCTTCTGGAGCTTGAGATTTTGATATTCTTTCTTCAATTTTCTTTTGTATTTTTTGAATTATTAATCTATAAGTAGCAAATAAATCACATTCTGGAATTTTTGAATTATCAAAAGAAGCCCATATTTGTATTCCTCTTGAACCACTAAATTTTAAATATGATTTTATTTCATTTTCTA
>CAZTWF010000040.1:0-2994 GCA_964617245.1 uncultured Nitrososphaerota archaeon | reverse complement strand
TTCCTTCTTTTACATTTTCAAAACCATTAGAAGTATAATAAATTTCACCCATTAGCATATTCAGAAAAAAAAGAAATAATAAAAAATAGAGTTCTTTTTTCATCTTTTACCTCCTCTTATTATCTTTCAATTTCAACTAATATAATTTCATAAGGTTGGATTAAATTTTCCCCTTCATAATATTTGGAAATTTCAATTTTTTTTATATCAGCATTTTCATAAATTTGTTCCAATCTAAATCTTTTGTCTTCTGGAAAATAAAAATTACTTTTCCAGATATATTTAAATTTTATTGGTTTTAATGAAATATTAGTGAAAATTATCAAAATTTTATTATCTTTTTTCCAAACACTATGCCATAATGACAAACACCTTCTTTTTTTCCCATCTCTCTCATATTCAAAAAACTTGTCTCCTTCAATAATTTTTATTTCTAATGGATGCATAAATTCTCCATAAAGAAAAAAACTTTCATATTTTTTCCTTAAATTTATTAGTTTTTTCATATATAAGATTACTTCCTCTGAATAAGTTAAATTTAAATCTCCTTTTAAATCAGACCATGAATCAAGAGTAATTCCTCCAAAATTAATTCCATAATGAAATCCTCTTGTTACTTCTTCTTTAATTGCTATCCAGTTATGTCGTGTAAATGCATGATTGAATCCTATCCAATAACCTGAATATATTGCAGGAAAAAGTGGAACCGTATTTTCATCTATACAAGGGTGCCTTAAATCCATTAGAAATCCATCAAAAATATTAAGGTATGGTTCTCCACATGACTCTGTAGTTATAAAAAATTCTTTGCCCATACTTTCTTTTATTTTTTCTACAACTTTTCTATATCCTTCAAAAATATAATTCCCATTTCCAGATAGGTGGCCATGAGATTTATCAAAACATATAACACAATCCGCACCAACTACATCAAAATATATTCCACTACATCCATAATTTCTAATTTTATAAGTAATTTCATACAGTTTTTTCTGCCAAAAATCTGTAATAGAACACATATAGGCATTTTTTGAAATTCCTTCTTTTTCTATCTTTCCACTTTTATATACTTTCCAAGGGTATTCCTTTATATATATTGCTCCATCCCTATCTTTACAAGCAAATTGAATAGCATTTTCTTCCTTCCAAGAAAATGTTTCAATATCCCAATTTACTCCATTTATATATGGCATTATATATAAATTTCTTTTTTCAAAACTTTCAATAATTTTAGAATCCATAAAATCTTTTGGAGGGAAATATTCAGGTAACTCTTTATCAAAAATATTCCTATGCCAATTATAAAGATGGACAAAAGAAGGAATATTGGGGAAAATATCAAATACTTTATTTATATCTTCTAACAATCTTTCATTTTTTTCTCTCGCATACCATTCATCTATATCAAGATAATATTTAATAGGGCATACTGAAAATTTTTTTGATAGAAATTTTTTCTCACTATTTTTGGTAGCCCATTTCTGTTTAATTGCCCAACTTCTATATATTTTGGCTATTTCAAACCAATCTGAAAAAGGGAAAAGTCCAATAACTACAGGATACTCTAATTTCCATGACTGTTTTTTTTCTCCATTTCCATAAGGGTAATGTTTGATAGTTAAAGTAAATCCACCATTATCATAAGGTAAACATATAAAATTCTTAGGAAGTGGTAATGGATCATAAGTAGCAATATATAACGTAGAATTATTTTTAAAATATGCCAACATTTGAAGAGGGAATCTCATTGAAGGATATAAACTCTCACTAAAATGTGGAAAATATCCATATTCTCTTTTTTTAGACACTTCAGGAATTAATTGGCCAAAATGATATGGAACAAGTAAACTATCTTCTTTGCCTTCTTCAAGATTTCCTATCCTTGAAAAAAATGGATATATTAGATACCAAATTTCTGAAGGATTTAATAGGTTAATTTCAAAATTAAGATAAAAATAGTTTTTATCTTTTGGTATAATTGAACAAATAAGAGAACTATTACCTTTTTCCCATATCAAAAGCACTTTTCCGTCTACAAAATCTACATCTTTAAATATCCAATCTTTATCTTCTTTGCCATTAATATTTATTGCCCAGATATTTTTTGGATAACTTTCATAACACATAAAATCTATAACTTCTTCTTTTATCATTCCTAAATGGGATAAAAAAATATTATCCTCCCTCCTTTTTAAAACCATAAAACATCTATTATTTTTTATTACAAAATTTTTATCACTTTTCATAAACTCTATTTCTTTTTTACTTTCAAGAAATTTCTCAATAACTGATAAAAATTCTACATCTCCTTCCTTTTCACATATATTATGAAGAAGAAATTTAAAAAACATTTTCCTTTTTTCATCACTAATTTTTTCTATTTTGTTTTCTAAAAATTTTATTTCTTTAAAATCCAAAACTTTCTCATTTTTTTCTTTTTTAAAAAATTCTATAGAAATATCATCAAAGAATGCTTCACCCTCTCCTATAAGTTGAAGAATAATTCTAATTTTTCTCGTATTTTCCATCTTTTTAATAGACCTTTCAAAAATCTTCCAATTAGAAGTATGAACTGTAAAAACAGGCATTTCACTTATTTTTTCTCCTTTTTCATTTAAAAAGAAGATATATAATCTTGCTTCTCCTCCTTTTCCTTGTTGTCTTGGTATCCCTATAAACTTTATTTTCCCTCTAATAGTGATTTCACTTACATCTTGCGGAATCTCAATAAAATTCTCTGGTTCCCAAAAAATATTTTCATCATTTTCAGTTCCTTTTAAATAAACATAATAATTGTTATCTTCTGCAATCACTTTCCATTCTGAAGTTGGATAAGATTTAAAATATCCTTTTTTCCAGTGATAAGGTCTTAAAATCCTTTCATCTATTTTCAATACTTTTTGAAAATCTCCATTAATTAAAATTTCTTCACAAAAGAGAAAAATTGAGAAAAATAATGAAAAAAGAAAAATTTTTAGTTTCATTTTTTCTCCA
>CAZTWF010000039.1:0-6499 GCA_964617245.1 uncultured Nitrososphaerota archaeon | reverse complement strand
TTAATGGGGGGAAAATGAAAAAAATAAATAAAAAAGGTATTGTAGGTATTGAAGCAGCAATTATACTAATAGCCTTTGTTATTGTAGCTACAGCCTTTGCCTTCATGGTTGTAAATATGGGTCTTACTTCAACTCAACGTGGTAAAGAAGCTATACAGCAAGGCCTTAAAGAAGCAACTAGTCCATTAACATTAGATGGTACTATACTATTAAAATCAGATAATAGTTATCCAAATAATATTACAAATATAATCATACCATTAAAAACACTTGGTGTTAAGTATGTACCAATGTGGGCAAATGAGACAGTTGTTAGTGTAAAAATAGGTACAAGAGTTGCTATAGCTAATATCTATGCAGGTATAGAGCATGATATTGATCCTACAACAATGACATTTGATGCAATAATTGATAACTTAACTTCAACTGGTGGCTTTTTAGACGAATGGTGGACTAATAGAGGTGTTAGCACTGATGATCAAACAGGAGCTGTTCTGGTTATTGTAAATGATAATGAAGATGATTCACTTGACTTCTTTGAAAAAGGTTACTTAATAATTCAATTAGGAGTAAATCATAGAGCATATCCAAGAGAAAATGTAGTCATAGAAATTAGACCAGAAAAAAGTGCTCCATTAACTATTGAATTCACAGTTCCTGATGCTATACCTCCTAATGCATATATTACTGTTGGTTAATAATGGTGATTTCCATGAAAACTCATAATGTTTCTAAAAGTCGCAAAGGTACTATAGGTGTAGAAACAGCTATTATAATGATAGCTTTTGTTGTAGTAGCTTCAGCAGTTGCATATGTAATAATCAACATGGGATTTTTCTCAGCTCAAAAGACTAAGGAAACTATCTGGCGAGGAGTAGAATCTGCATCAACAGCTTTAGAACTTGATGGTTCAATAATTGGAAGAGCTGATAGTAATGGTAACTATATAGAGTTCTTGATCACACCCGTTAGATTATCAGTGGGTAGAACAATGATTGATCTATCTAATAAAAGTGTTGTAGTTTCAGTATATGGTAAAGATTTCACAGTCACTAATATTTACCAAGGTGTTAATACAACAGCAACAGTAGAAGATATGATTAATAATTTAGCAGGTCAAGGAGATGTAGCTTATAGTGTAATCTATAATAATGATGGAGATGAGCTCTTAGAACTTAATGAAAAAGGCTATGTAATTATTAAATTAGATACTGCTCAGCATCAATTAGGACCATATGAAAGAGTTACAATTGAAATAAGAATTGGTGATGGTGCTGCTTTAACAGTAACATGTCAAATGCCTCCAGGATTCTCAGGTAATGAGTATATACGTCTTGGTTAATCTTTTTTCTTTTTTTCTTTTTTTATGGTGATGTCATATGGCAGAAATGTCTGATAGACTTAATAAAATTGAAGGAGAAATAGATAAATTAAAACAAGAAGTTAAGACAATTACTCAAAATCTTAATCAATCAATTGAAGAATTAAAAAAAGCAATTATTGAGGTTAAGAATGGTATTTCTGAAATAGAAAATCCTTTTAATCTTCTCAAAGTCATATCAAGTGAAGAAGACCTTCAGCGTTTGAAGAAATTAACAGAGGAAAAAATTGAAAAACCATTAGAGAAAACAATTGAGAAAATTGAAAAACCTGAAAAAATTGAAAAACCTTCTAAAGTTGAAGAAGCTGTTAAAAAAATTGTAGAATTTAAAACAGCAGGTTTTGAAGCTGGTTTTTCTATTATAAAATGGGTTTGGGCACTATTAGATGCTGGTTTTGATAGAGATGATGTACTAAATCTTTCTAGATATTGTGAAAGTGTTGGATATCTTCCTAATAGATCTGCTGAATATGTAGGATATATAGTAGATGCAATGAGTAAAGCAAGACTTGGAGGTTTAAATATGGAGGAATTTATGCTTATTATCTATGGAGCTGCTAAGGCTTCTGGACTTAAGCTTGAAATGAAAGAACTTGAAGAAATTGCTTTTAAGTTATTAAGAAAAATCTTAAAGAAAATAAGCTTTGAGGGAAGACAATCTTGAGTGCTTCAACTATAAGTGAAAGTATTTTAGTATTAGCAGCAATAATTCTTGCAAGTGGTATATCTGCTTATGCTACATATACAATTGGCACTCTTAGAAATGATATGTATCAAATTGTAAGTGATACAAGAAAGATTACAGAATTGAGAATTGAAATAGTTTATGCTTGTATTAATGGAAGTGTTTTTGTAATATATGCTAAAAATATTGGTTATCTACCTATAACAGATTATAATCTTATTGATGTTTATATAGGACCATATGGTTCTGCATTTTTATATACATATTCTTCATCACCAAGTACTGGTCATTTTACTATTACTGATGTTAATGGAAATAATTCTTGGGATCCTGGGGAAACTGCTATAATAGTAGTATATCCTGATAATATCCCACAGGCTTCAGTATATGAAGTAATCATAAAACCTTTACGTGGTACAGGAAGTAGTTATTTATTTCCATCACCTCCTTAGAAGGAGGTTGGAATATGAATAATAAAAATAAGGGAATTAGTAGCATTATAGGAAGTGCTATTATATTAATTACTTTTTTAACAATAATTGGAACTACTTTTCTAACATTTTATGTATATTCTAAAGAAAATATAGATATATTAAGAAAATATATTCAAAATGAAAGAATAAGAATGGAAGTTTTACTTACACTAAATATTTTAAATATTGAAAATAAATCTATAATAGCAAGTGTAAAAAATATAGGATCAAGAACAATATTTTTAGAGCCTAATTGGAATGATGTAATTGTTTATTATAAAACTAATGATGTTTGGTCTTCTTATTTAGTAAACTATAATTATAGTGTAAGAATAATTGATTCAGATATATTCTTTCAAGATAATCATAAATATATTAATCCAGGAGAAGAAGCAATTCTAAATATTCAATTACCTGAATATGCTCCAGAAATTCCTGAAAATACTCCAGTTATAGTTGTATTTGTATCTCATTATGGTATCTCAGCAATAGGAGAGGGATTTAGATCATGAAAATTATTAGTCTTGGTATTAAAGAACTTGATGAAGCAATAGGTGGCGGTATGCCTCATCCAAGTTTAATATCTATAGAAGGAGAACATGGAGCTGGAAAGACTATTTTTACACAACAAATACTTTATTCTATGTTAAGAGAAAATATGAGAGTTTATGTAATAACAGGAGAAACTACTATTGATGGATATATTAAAATGATGAAATCAGTAAAACTTGATGTAACAGACTATATTATCAAGAATAAATTTACTGTACATCCTCTTCATGTTAAAGGTGGACAATGGAATAAATTTCTTTCTACACTTTTTCTTCGTGTAGTATGGGGATTTCTTGAGCTTAAAAAAGAAAAATTTGATTGTATTGCAATAGATAGTCTTAGTACAATTTCTACAGATACACCTTATAATGAATTTCTTACTTTTCTAACAAGAATAAAGAATATAGTTTCAGAAGGAAAATCAGTTATAGTTACTTTTCATCCAAGAAGTCTTGCAGAAGAAAACTTAATGAGGCTTAAATCAGCTAGTGATGTATATTTGAAATTAACTAATACTAGATTTGCTGAAACTCCAATTAAAATTCTTGAGGTTATAAAATTATGGGGTGGTGGTGAAAGAAAAAGTTCAGTAATGCTTGAAATTCATCCTTCAATAGGTCTCAGAGTAATGCCTCTAGGAGGAGTAAAGCTTTGAGGTTTTCCTTAAAAATTCCTAATTTTAAGATAAGCTCACCATTTAAAAGAAGTATAGAGATTGAAGAAGCTAAACTTATTGAAATGGGTAAACCAAATACTCTTGAAGAAGCTATTAATCAATGTCCATATCTTAAAGAATATTTAGATAAACTTAAAAATAAACCAATTTATGTATCAGCACTTAGTTATAGTACTAAATTTGGTGAACAAGTAAATGTAATCTATCCTCTTGGAAGAGGAATTTTTATTCATATTGAAACTGGTGAAAAGCGTCTTTATAATGTAATTGAACCACCAAAACAAGATCAGAAAATTTTAGAGGAAGTTGAAGCTTCTATTGCACTTTTAGTTACAAATAAGGAAAAAATAGAAGGAAATAAAACAGATATTTTAATTAAATTATTTGGAGAAGCTTTAAAAAAAGGAAAATTAAAGCTTAAAGGCGATACTGGCTGGATATTATATTATTTTCTCAGAGAAAAAGTTGGTCATGGTTTTTTAGATCCATTTCTTTTAGATGATTGGCTTGAGGATATAAGCATACCTGGTGGTGGAAGGGTATTTGTATATCATAAGCTTTTTGGATATCTTGAAACTAATGTTTTAGTAGAAAAAACAGAAGTCGATAGATTACTCAGAAGTCTAGCTGAAAGATATGGAAAAGTTTTAAGTTTTTCAAATCCTATTGTTGATTTACATCTTCCAGATGGTTCAAGATTTAATATAGTATTTGGAGAGGATATAAGCCTAAGAGGAAGTAATTTCACTATTAGAAAATTCAGTAAAGAGCCTATATCTATAGCTCAGCTTATTAAATGGAAAACAGTTTCTGCAGAAATGGCAGCTTATCTTTGGTTACTTATTGAAGCAGGAATTTCATTTTTTGTTTGTGGAGAAACTGCTTCAGGAAAAACAACAACTCTTAATGCTTTAACAGCCTTCATAAAACCTAATGCTAAAATTGTAAGTATAGAGGAAACACCTGAAGTTAATGTTCCACATAAAAACTGGGTAAGAGAAGTAACTAGACTTCATACTGGAAGTCCTGTAACAATGTTTGATCTTGTTAAAGCTGCTTTAAGACAAAGACCAGATTATATAATTATAGGTGAGATAAGAGGAGAAGAAGGACGTGTTGCATTTCAAGCAATAGAAACTGGACATCCAGTTATATCAACAATGCATGCAGGAAATTTACCTCAATTATTTCAAAGACTTACTTCTGACCCTATAAATGTTCCAAAAAGTCATGTTGATAGTTTAAATCTTGTTTTATTTCAAGCAAGAATAGAAAGAAAACATAAATTTATAAGACGTGTAACATCAATAGATGAAATTATTGGTTTTTCAAGTGAAAGTGGTCAATTAAATTTTTTACAAACTTTTACTTATGATTTTGATACTGATGAACATAGATTTTCTGGTTCAAGTTTTTTATTAGAAGCTAAAGTTTTACCACTTAAAGGTATGGATATTAGTAATTTAGATAAGCTTTATAATGAATTAAAAATGAGAGCTGAAATTCTTACATGGCTTTCAGAAAATGATCCATCATATAATAGTGTTTGGAAAACTGTAACTATAGTAGATAATTATGGAGTGGATTATGTTTATGATAGAATTAAGAGAGGTCTTAAACCTTGGAACGAAGGTTAAAAATAGTAATATTATCTTCTGTATTGTTATCATTATTATTAATTTTATTATTATTACAAAGTAATATACTATTTACTTATTATATTCTCATTATTGGAATATTAATTCCCATGTTATATTTATTTATTGTTCTTAGAAAAAGACAAAGAGGAAGACTTGATGTGAAATTAGTTATGATGATATTACATATGTATGTTGTTAGTCTAGGAGAAGTTAGTACTGATAAACTTATTGATACAATTGCAAATTTTCAAGAATATGGAATTTATAGTAAAGTTTTTGCTTCTATTAAAAGAATTGCAAAGGATTTTGGTTATGGATTTAGTAGAGCTATTCTTTATATATCAAAAACTGTAAAACCTCCTTTTAGAGATATTTTAATACGTCTTTCTGAGGCTTTTTCTAGTGCTAAACCAAAAGGATATTTTGAACTTGAATATTCAACAATTATGGAAGAATATTCTGGATTTTATACAAGAATGTTAGAATCTTTAAGATTACTTGGAGGAATGTTTTCAACATTTCAAAGTGTTTCAGTATTTATAGTTATGACAGTTTCAATATTAACAATATTTATAGTAGATGAAAAAGTAGTTCCATTAGCTTATTTAATTGCTATATTATCTACAATTAGTATGTTTCTTGGTTTTAGAATGGTAGCAATAAAAGAACCAATTATATATAAAGGAAAAAATCCTCCAAGATTATATAGAATATTTAAAATATTATTTCTTTTAGCATTATCTTTTATACCTTCTGCTATGATAATAGCTTTTTTTATGGGAATACCATATGGATTAATTTCAATAGGAGTTATTTTCATTTTGCCAGGTATTATGGCTCATAGATTAGAATCATATGTTAATTCTATAGATGAAAATTATCCAGCCTTTCTAAAGGCATTAGGTGAAAGTCTTTCATCAACTTCAGATTTAAAATCAGCATTAGAGTATGTTCTCTATATGGAACTTGGAACTCTCAGAGAACTTATAACAAAGGTATTAGCTAGAATTAAAATAGGAATAGATAGTGAAGTAGCTTTTAATTTTTTAGCATCAGAAACAGCTTCTTATAAAGTATATACATTTAATAAAA
>CAZTWF010000038.1:0-7878 GCA_964617245.1 uncultured Nitrososphaerota archaeon | reverse complement strand
TTATAAGAATATTCTTATAATGAAAATTAAAAGCCAAATAAGAATAATGGTAATTGAGATATATTCTAAGTTTATATTAATTTTTTTCAATAAGATTTCATACAATTTTCCTCCATCAACAAAAGGAGCAGGAATACTATTTATAAGTAATAACCAAAAATTAATTACTGAAATTATATGTAAGTATGAATTTATATAAAAGAAAGGAAGAAAAATTAAAAACAATAAAAAATTAAGACCTAAACCACTTGAATAAAATGGTAATATAATTTCATTATAAATTTTTGGATTTATTTTTGCAGTTGTAAATCCACCTACAATTCCATGTAAAGAAAAACCCAAATGTATATCATTAATATCTCTATTAGTAAGAATAATAATATGAGAAATTTCATGTAGAAAAATACCAATAATAAATGAAAAGATTATTAAAAAGAATGAAATATAATCTGAAGATAAAGGTAAAAATATTTTTGGAATACTACCATAAGCAATTAAAAAAGTTATTGAAATTAATATAAAAGGCACAGATAATAATCCAAGAGGATAAATTATTTTTTCATACAATTTAAAATAATTTTTGTAAATAAGAAAGAAAGAAATTAGTTTTTTCGTTTTTCTCACTTCTCTTTATATCTTTTATAAGCCTCAAGTCCTTCTTTTGTAAGAATTAGTTTTGAAGAAATTAATCCTTTCTTTTCTTTTAAATATCCTCTATCAACTAAATCCTTAACTGCTAATCTAAACATATCTGCCCAGCCTCTAGTAGCAGCAACAGTTCCTTTTATACCACTATCCTTTCTTTTTGTCATTTCATTAGTAACATATCCTAGTACATCACCACTACTTACTTCAACTGTTTCTAATTTACTTTCATCACTAACTTTTTTCAATATATACTCTATTATTAATTCTTGCATAAAAGTAAATTTTGGTTTTTCCATACATTCACCTAAATTATATATAGAACTATCATTTAAAAAAATTTAACGGAGGGAATTCACATAGATTATTTGAAATTATTTAAATCTATTTTATCATTTACATTTCCAACAGCTGGAATTCTTCATTATTTAATAGTATTAATATTATGGATAAGAATACAAGATTTATTTATAACAAGTATTTCTCTTGTTACATATTATACTGGATTTTTTATAGGTAATATCTATTATAATAAATCTAAAACTTCATTATCTAGAATTACTGGTATTTTCTTAACTTCACATGTTATTACTACTATTCTTTTTTTATCATATGGCTATGGATATTTTTCAATAATATTTTCTTTATTATTAGGAATTTCAATTGGAGGATTACTTTCATTACCTTCTTATGCTGTTCTTAATTTATCAAAACTTATTATTTTTTCTTTATTTCCAGTTGTAGGAACTTTAATCATTTATGTTTATGAAGTAGATGGATTGTTATTATTTTCAGGAGTATTTGCATTAATTCTCTCCATATTTTTATTATTTTCACTTAAAATAATAGTAGCAAAGCCAAAAATTTTTGAAGATGAAATAAAGAGTTTTAATTTAGATGGATGGTTAATATGCATAGGGATTAGTTTAGGAGGTAGTATAGGAACAATTTTTCTTCCTATAATAGCATTAGAGATTATAGGTATTAATATTATAGAAATAGGATTTATATTATCAATTTCATTAGTAATTACTCATATAATAGGATGGCAAATAAGTAAGAGAAAAATTATTCAAGAAGGCTTAGGAAGATTATTAATTATTTCATTATTTATTTCTATATTATTAATAGGATTAATAAATGATGTTATCATGTTTATTTTATTATGGACATTTATATTAATTGACTTAAGTTTTTTGAATTCCTTTATAATTATTGTAAATAGAAATAAAAAAATATTTAGTGAATATAAATTTTCTAGAAATTATTTTATAATTTCTATATTTGGACCTATTATTGCATTTATATTATGGAATATTAATTATATAACTATGTTTTATTTTAGTGCATTATTATTATTAATTGGTTGGTTGGGTTTAAGAAAATTATTAAAGGTGACAATTTAATGGGTTTATTTGATAAATACATAGATCCAAAAACAGAAGCTATTATTAGAATTGTATTTAAAAAAATAATTCATAGACTTCCATTAAGTCTATGTATGATGATAAGTAATATTTTTCTCACATATATTCTTGTATTTTATGAAGTTTTATTAATGGGATGGAATATACTAATCATACTAATTATGACGTTTCTTTTAGCAATTACAACTTCTTTTGCTTTTGAATATGATACAAAAGATGAATTAATAAATTTAATAAATATAGGAGTTTCGCCATCAGATATTTTTAAAATTGGAATAATTAGATTATTATCTATTTCATTAATAGGATATCTTATTGGTATAATATTTGTTATTACTTTTCCTTTATCTGAAATAAAAAATACTATGTTATTTTATTCTTTTCTAATTTCTATGATATTAGGAATACTTCCTTCATTTTATTCATCTTTAAAATCAATGCAAATTAGCTTAATGGGAAGAATAGCTTTTAGACCACTTATGGAAAATATTGCACCAGTAATTCTTTCAATTAATGAATTATCTTATGTGAAGGATTATATTGAAGAAAGACTTAAGGAAAGAGAAGATTTAGTAATATTAAATATAGGTATAAAAGAAGATTCAATTGAAATTTTATGTAGATACTTAGGAGATACTGGAAGGTTAACTTTTGTTACATTATCATCACTTGGTATAAATCCAGATGAAAGTTTAAAAAATGATGAAACATTACCAATTATAGGAGCAAAAGTAATTGTAAAAGAAGGAAGTAAAATAATTATCGATTATTGGGAAGGTAAGGAAAGGAAAAAATCTTTCATTTCTCAAAGTTTTCAATCATATATTCAACAATTATTAATAGAATATAAAGTATTTAAAAGTAAGGGAAGAGGTTCTGAATTTAGATCATATTGAATTTTTTCCTATTGGACATACTTTTATACATATACCACAAACTGTAGCAGCATAAGTTGATTGAAAAGATTTCTTTAAGAGAATATTCTTAAGATTATCTAGTCTTGTTGAACATTTTTTAGCATCAAATATTTCTTCTCTTGATTTTGGATAATACTCAAAATCTGAATATTTTAATGCTCCTGAAGGACAAGAATCAATACATAATCTACAATCACCACATTGATTTTTCATAGGAGTACCAGGATCTAAAGGCATATTAGTTAATATACTACCAAGACGAATTCTAGGTCCATATATTGGATTTATTAATAGACCATTTCTACCAATCCATCCTATTCCAGCAGTACATGCAATTGCTTTATGAGATATATGACCAACAAGTTTTTCTATATCTTCTCTTAAAGATGCTGGAATAATTAATGATAAATAACCTTTACTTGAAATCCATCCTGCTATTCTCATAGAAATTAAATCAATAAGAGTATTAGCTATATGATAAGCATGAGCATATAAAATTCCAGGATTATCAGATTGAATAAGTTCAAAAGTATAATTTGGAAGAGCAACTCCTATGGATATTCCATATTTAAACTTATCTATATTGATATTAAATGTTGGTAAATCTCTAAGTAATGATAAATCTGCAACACCAATAATACTTGCACCAGCTATTTTTGCAATAGAAAAAAGTTCTTCATTTCTATTATTAGTTTTCATAAATAATGAAATAATATTATTTACTTATAAGTTTACCTTTAAATAAATTAAAAATTTTATCAGCACCTTCAATAAGAGATTCTTCAAGTGTAGTAATAATATAAAGAGATTCTGTTTCTCTTTGTTTTTTCTTCAATATATTAGCTACTTTTTTTGAAGTTACAATATCAAGATGTGCAGTAGGTTCATCTAATATTATAATAGGAGGAGATCCTATAATAGTTTGAGCTAAACTTACTCTTTCATATTCTCCACCACTTAATTGTGAAGGTCTATGATAAATTCTTTCAGAAAGTTCTAATTCTTCAAGAAGTTCTTTAGCTATTTTAAAGGCTTTTTCTTTTTCAACATAATTTATAAGTAAAGGAAGAGCAACATTTTCTAATACAGTTAATTGTGGTATTAGTACTGGATCTTGAGGCTTAAATCCAATTTTCTTTCTTCTAAACCATGCAATTTCATAACCACTTAAATGAGATATATCAACACCATCAATAAAAACTGAGCCATGTGTTGGTACTTCTAAACCTGCAATTATCTTTATTAATGTAGTCTTTCCTGCTCCTGATGGTCCTGCAATAACAACAATTCCCTTTTCTGGAAATTTTAAAGAAATAGAATCTAAAGCTATAATTTCTTTTCCAGCAACTTTATATTTTTTTGAAATAGAATCTAAAAAAATTTGTGGCATTTTAAAAAAAAGTTATTTTGCTAATAAGTTTTTGATTACACCAACAGCTGCAGATGCATCTTTAGCCCAAGCATCAGCACCTATAGATTTTGCATAATCTAATGACGTTGGTGCTCCTCCAATTATTGTTTTTACTTTATCTTTATACCCTTCCTTTATAAGTAATTCTATTACTTTTTTCATACCTGGCATTGTTGTTGTCATTAAAGCAGACATAGCAATTACATCAGCATTATGTTTCTTTGCTTCTTCTATAAATTTTGATAAAGGTACATCTTTACCAAGATCTATAACATTAAATCCAGCACTTTCCAACATTGTTTTTACTAAATTCTTACCAATATCATGAATATCTCCTTCAACAACTCCTAAAACAATTGTAATAGGTTTTTCTGTTTTCTCTACTTTTATATGTGGTTTAAGTATTTCTACTGCTGCATTCATAGCAGACGCAGATAGTAAAACCTCAGGAACATAATATTCACCTTTTTCATATAATTCACTTACAACTCTCATTCCTTCTGCTAATCCATTCATTATAGCTTCATAGGCATCAATATTATTTTTTATAGCCTCTTCTGCCCATTTCTTTGCTCCTTCTTCATCACCATCCACAACAGATTTAGCAAGATTTTTAAGAATTTCTTCTTTTTCCATTAAATCACCTCTTATTCATAAAAACCATATTTTCTTACAGCTTCTACCATAGCTACTATATTTTCAGCAGGTGCAGCTGCAGGAACAATACATCCTGATGCTAAAACAAAACCTCCTCCAGCCATGGCCTTTTCTAAAGCAATTTTACATTCTTCTTCTACATCTTTTGGAGTTTTTTGAAGTAAGGTAACTCCTGGACTAATATTTCCCATAATACATACTTTATCTCCTACTAAAGATTTTGCTCTTGCTAAATCTACTTTTTCATCTACACTTATTGCATCAGTACCAGTATTTGCCATTATTTCTAATCTATCATTTACATTTCCACATATATGTAAGAATACTTTAACACCCATTCTTTTTATTGCTCTAATTTCTCTTCTTAAATATGGAAATACAAATTCTTCAAAGGCTTTTTTTGATATCATATCACCTGAAGATGTAGGATCTGAAACCCATATTAAGTCTGCACCTGCTTCAACAACAGCTTCAGCATATACAATTAAACTTTCTGTAGCAATTTCAATTAATTCTTTTAATTGATCTGGATTCT
This sequence comes from uncultured Nitrososphaerota archaeon, assembly GCA_964617245.1. Taxonomy (GTDB): domain Archaea; phylum Thermoproteota; class Methanomethylicia; order Methanomethylicales; family Methanomethylicaceae; genus WYZ-LMO11. The sequence continues at coordinate 2,286 of CAZTWF010000038.1, read as the reverse complement.
TCTTTATATCTAAAAGAGCTCTTTCAGTACCTCTTAACATACATGTATGTCTCCAACATGCTTGTACATAGCCCATTACAGGTATATAATTACCAAGTGCTTGTTTAAGTCTACGAATTCCTTCTAGTATAATTGGAAGACGTCCATCTCTTCTTGGATGAGGTATTTTTAATTTAGGTAAATCTTTTGAATAATCATTAACAGCAGGTATATCAACTGATGGTGGAGCATCTTCTGGTATTTTAAGAATACTTCCCATAGCTTCAGATTCTGCATGTACAGCAAGTAAATCAAGAACCATATCATATCCATATTTTCTTATTGCATATAATTGAGAATATACATATTTTTCAGGATTTGTCATAACTTCAGAGAATTTAAAGCCTGCTTGTCTTACTGCCCATTCTCTTACAAAAGGAGTAACTGGTACTCTATCAGGTTTTTTTCTTTCAAAAGCAGTCATTAAACGATCATATGGAGTCATCTCTTCTTTTTTCATAAAATCCCCAATAATATATTAATTATTTGAATATTTAAACTTTAAAAAATTAAATTATCCTCCTTCAACAATAGGAAGAATACTAATCTCTTCTCCTCCTTTTACAATTATAGATGATAAAGTAGTAGGCATTCTTCCATCTACTAATATTATTACTGAGCTATTATCTTCTTCAATATTTTTAAGAATATCTTTTAATTTTTGATATTTATTTGATATTTCATTCAAAATATCTTTAAGAAATTTTGGATTATCAATTTCTATCTCTGTTGATGAAGTGCCTACTAACTCTCTGATATCCTGAAAAAATTTAACAGTTACTTTTGGCATAAAAAAATGTGAAAAAAACTAAGATATAAAGATTATCCACCTAAACGACCCATTTTTTCAAGTTCATCAGCTATATCCTTAAGATCAAGTTCTTCTAATTTAGCTCTTGTAGGTAAGCCAGTAGCTACATCCCAACCTCTTGCTTGATAGTATTCATTTAATAAAGGCTCTAATTCAAATATTTGACCTGCTGATGGACCTGAAGGTATGGGTTCTTTTAAGAATCTTTCTGGTAATGTATCATGTCTTCTATCAAATCCTTCTCTAACATTAAATGCTTTCTCAACATTCCATATTCTTTCACCTATTTTTAGAGCTTCTTCAAAACCTCCAAAATCTATTCCTGTAGCAGCATTAATTATTTTAGTGAGTATATCTGGTTTATGCCATTCAGATCTTGTTGGGAAGGTACACCATATACAGCATTCTCCCCATGCTAATCTATTTTGATTATATACTGTTAATTTTCCTTTACCCTCTATAGTATACCTGTCTACTTTTGTAGGTAATCCAAATACTTCTTGTGTTCCATAACCAATAGCATGACTTCCTCCAATATTTGATGTTACCATTCCAAGTCCATGTGCCTTTACAGGTCTTGGATCATAAGCAGGTAGTTCTAGGCCCTTTACATGTATTGCAAAATATTCAGATCCTCTTCCAAGTTTTTCTGATGCTCTTTTAACACCTTCTGCTAATAGATCACCAATTCCTTCTCTGAAAGCAATTTTTCTAATTAAAGTCAATAAGACTTTTTCATCTCCCCATTTTAATTCCAATCCATCAGTATCTTTTGTTGTTAATATACCTCTTTCAAATGCTTCTATAGCAAAACTAATAGTTACTCCTGTAGATATAGTATCTATTCCATAGTTATCAGCAAGTTGATTTGCATATATGACTACATCTAAATTAGGTATATCTAATAAGCCACCAAAGGTGCAGAATGTCTCATATTCAGGACCATCAACCCAAGCACCAGCATATGGTCCTTCTCTAGCATATGTAAACTTCCAACACATTATCATACAATTAGGACAACCAGTATTTCTAATTGTTCTTTTAACTTTTTCTTCACCATTTAATTTTTCATGATCAGGATAGAATGTTTCTCTAAAGTTCTTATATGGATAATCTCCAATTTGATTTATTAAAGCATGAATTGCAGCAGTTCCATATCTTTGCATTCTTTTTGTACCGTGTGCTGCAGCAAGTTGTTTTACTTGTTCTCTAACAAGTTCTTTAAGTAATTCTTCATTAGCAATTGGAATTGGTTTATCTCCATAGACAGCAACTCCTTTTAAATTCTTTGAGCCCATTACTGCTCCTATTCCACCTCTACCTAATTGTCTTGTACCACATTGAACAGTAGCATATCTAACAAGTCTTTCTCCAGCAGGACCTATAACAGCAGTTTCTGCTCTTGGATTTCTTATAATATGTTCTTTTAATATAAG
>CAZTWF010000037.1:0-3923 GCA_964617245.1 uncultured Nitrososphaerota archaeon | reverse complement strand
ATTTTTGAGCCAAAACTTTATAATCATGATTTTTAATAACATATTCTCTCCCCCTCATTCCCATTTCCTCCCTTTCCCCAGGAGCCATAGACAATAATTTCTTAACAGCTTCTGCAATTGCAACAGGATCCTCCGGCGGAACGGATATCCCACAACCAACTTCTTTAACTAAATCATTTCCTGCCTCAACAGCATGTATAATAGGTTTTCCTGACATCATATAATCAAAAAGTTTATTAGGACTCATTCCATAACGATATAATCTGTTTCTTTTACATCCTTTATATAGAGCATCCATTTCATTCAATAAAAAAGGAATTGTACTTTTAGCTATAGGAGGTAGAAATACAACATTATCAAGCTTATTTAATTCAACATACTTTTGGAGTTTTTCTTTCTCAGGACCCTGCCCAACAAAAATAATAGAGACAGGTAAATCTTTAAGATAACTTGCTGATTCTACTAAATAATCAAGAGCATTTGACACCCCAAAAGAACCTATATATCCTAAGAGAAAATTTCCCTTTCTTTTTAATTCATAAATAGACTCTTTATGTACCTCAGGTAATTGATCATTCAACAATTGCCATTCATCTACATCAATGCCATTAGGTATATGTACAAATTTATTAGCATCCATACCTCTACTAACCATATAATCTAGAGCTTTTGGCAAAATAGATATAACCTTATCTGCATGTTTATATGCAAAATCTTCAGCAATTTGCATTATTACAATAAAGGGATGCCATTTAGACATCCCTCCAAGTTCTATAAGAGTTAAGGGCCATAAGTCATGGACTTCAAAAATTAATTTAGCTTTTGAAAACAGCGAAATTAAATATGCTGGAAATATATCTAAAGGATATGTAGAAGAAGCAATAACAACATCAGGTTTGTTTTTTTTGGCAAATTCTTTACTATATATCAGTAATTTATAAACAAAAATAAATATATTTATTACTCTTCTTATTCCGTTACCTTTATATGATGGTGTCTTTATCCATATATACCGTATCCCTTCAACAAATTCCTCTTGAATATTTTTATTCACTTTTGGGTTTTTACTTCTTAGGTGAGAAAAGGAAGCAGCAATTATTGTAACATTTTTCCCCATTCTAACCCATTCCCTTGCCAAATAATATGGTCGATATTCCATACCATATTGTGGTGAGCCTGCATAGTGATTGATATAGAGTATATTCATACCTACAATCCCCTTTTTTTAATGAAATCTAATTCTTCTATTGAATGAGCGTCATATCCTAAAATTATATTATCAATAGGTATATTTTTAATAATTTCTTTAGGAGGTAAAAATTCTTTAAGATTCTTCTCTATAAAAACACCTTCAATAATCGCTGTCATAATTAATTTTTCTAATATCAATATACTCCTATCAAGTATATATAACCTCTTTAAAAATCTCCCTGGATGAACCCACACTCTTACATAATTCTTCCATTGATTGTTAATAAATAGCTTTTTTAATGATAGTTTATATAACTCTAAATCTTCAGGAAATGAATGACAAGCAAAACAAATCACATCTATTTTGGATAAAATATTTATTGGTATATCAAGGTCTCCTCCAGGTAATAACTTAGCTTCACATCCTATAAACGTTTTTATTCTAGAATATCTTCTATTATTTTCATTTATATCTTCTATAAAGGCATCAAAATTGTATTTTAAATCTTTTCTTACATGTTCAGTAAATACAATTACATCAATATTATTCTTTGACGCATACTCAAAATAATTATTAATATTACTAATCCCATCAGTATAATTAGTATGGATATGAAAAATATAATTCCCTTTATTAATCATTCCTTTAAATTCTTCCAATAAATTTCCCATCTTCTATAGCTATCCCTCCCCAATATCTCTTAAATCGAATTTCCCGTAAATTTATATTACTTAAATCAATTTCAAAACCAAGAGCTTTCTTAACTGAATAATAAATCATATTAAACCCTGCAAAAGTGCTCACAACCATAGACCCTTGAACTCTAGGATTACTTTCCAGTATTTTGGGTATACCTTCTTTTGATAATTTGAACTGAAATCCAAAACAATAATTCAAATCAAGAGCTTTAGATAATTTGTTAGAAAAATTGATTAAATCCTCACGAAATTCTACTTGAGCCTCAAAAGTTATACCACTCCTTATAGATTTCCTTAATCTCGGTATTACTATTATGTTTTTTTCATCCCTAAAAACATCAACCGTATATTCCTCTCCTGGAAGATATTCTGTAACTAAAAGTTCAGGCCATTCATCTCCATTAAATATCCTAACAAAAGTATTTACATCAATTTCTATTCCTTCTGGTTTTTCATCTAAAAATCTTCTCACATTCCATTTTTCATTAGTTATTATCCTTAAACCCCTCATTCCATTTGATACTCTTGGTTTAACAACAACCTTATCCTGTGGATAGCCAAGTTTTTTAATTGCCTCCATAAAACTACTTTGAGAATTTACTAAATAATATTTAGGATAAGGAATATTGATTTCTTTTGCCTTTTCTAAAAGAGAAAATTTGTCATTGGCTATTAACAACTTATCATAATCAGAAACAATAACATCTATACCAATATTTTTGAAATCTTCTTTGTGTTGAGATAATATTATAATCTCTCTTGTTGTCTGTGGTAATATTATTCTTGTTTTAGTTTTTTCAGCTATTTTCTTTATTATATTTATATAATTATCATCCTCGGGAGCTGGAACTACATAAAATTCATCTGATAAGTATTTTCCAACAGAATCCTCTTTTATATCAGTAGTTATTATTTTAAAATTAAGATTATCAGGATTATTTCTAAGTGAATATATAGTCCCTGCTATCCCTGGTGCTCCTGCTCCTGTTACAATTATAGAAATTATATCACCCATCTTACCACCTCGAAAGCTTCTGCATACTTAACATTAATCTGTGTTCCTCTTGTAATAGCCAAACTCCTAATAAAATCTTCATTAGCATAAAATCTATTTTGCTGAGATTTATAAACTTTTAATGCTTCTATTTTCTTTGTTATATGACGTTCTTCCAATTTAATAAAAGCTTGAGTATGAAAAGTGATATTATTCCAAGGAAGCTCATATCCTAAGATACTAATCTGTTTAAATGCTCTCATTCCTTCCATAGCTATAGTATAATGATCTTGATGTAAATCATTTGGAGAAGGAATAAAAATTAAATCAGGATCAATTTCATTTTTTATTTTTACTAACTCTTCAAGTATCTCTTGCCTCACATAATTTAATTTACGTACCTGAAATTTATAAATAATCAATTTATCTGGACTTATACCTAATAATTTAGTCGCTTCTCTCACTTCTATTTCTAGGATATTCTTTGGATATTCTCTTGGGACAGATTCCTCTGCAATAGAAAAAGCCACATAAAAAACCTCTTTCCCTTCTTCAATAAATCTAACTATACTACCCCCGCAACCAAATTCCCCATCATCAGTATGAGGAGCAAGTACCAAAATACGATTATAATTATTTATCATAAAAGCACCTCTTTACTAACTTCTTTACAGAATTTCTAATTAATTTTTCACTTATATTTCCATTTACTTTGGGTTGTCTACTTCTTAATTGGGAAAAGTATGCTGCAATTATAGCTATATTATGCCCCATTCAGACCCATTCCCTTGCAAAGTAATAAGGACAAGATTCCATTCCATATCTAGAAGCTCCTTCATAGTGGTTAATAAGTAATATATTCATTTACACATCTTTATAGTATTTTACCATAACAGCCTTTTTTCTACCAACTCCTTTCCGAAATCAAAATGCCTTGTTCCTCCAGGAAGATCTGGAGTTATTGCATAATGATTAAATATCCAGATATTTTTCTTCATTTTAACATCTCCTCATATAATTTTAATAACTTTTCACTTTC
>CAZTWF010000036.1:0-8767 GCA_964617245.1 uncultured Nitrososphaerota archaeon | reverse complement strand
CTTTTTCCAAAAAAGTTTCAGAAAAAGGTGTAAAGAATGAGCATAGTAATTTCACAACAAAAAAAACCATTTATAAGATTTGATCCTCAGAAATGTACTTTCTGTAAAATCTGTGAACTTATATGTGCAAAATATCATTATGGAAAATATGGTGTTTCTCTATCAAGAATTACTATTGTTCGTAGAGGAATGAAAACATTTAAGTACTTCATATGTACAAGATGTGAAAAAAGATTTTGTATAAATGCATGTCCAAGAAAAGCCTTATCCTATATTAATGGAAACATAGTTGTAAATGAAGAACTTTGTGATTCTTGTGGTAAATGTATTGAAGCATGTCCATTTCATGGAATAAAGCTTCATCCTGAAACAAAAATACCAATAATTTGTGATACATGTAATGGAGAATTTCAATGTATTAAATCTTGTCCAAAAAATGCATTAACATTAGTTTGGTTATCAGGGTGATAAAATATGAAATATTTTGGTTATAAAGGAAAAATATTAATGATAAATTTAACAACAAAGAAAACTTCTATTTTAGAAATAACAGATGAATTTGCAAGAAAATATCTAGGAGGAAATGGTTTTTCTGCAAGATTATTATTTGATATGATAGATCCAAGAATTGATGCCTTTGATCCTAAAAATGTAATATCAATAATGACAGGTCCATTTCAAGGTATATATATGCCAACTTCAGGAAAATATCATGTAGCTTCTAAATCTCCTCTTACAAATGGTTTCTTTGATAGTATAAGTGGCGGTAATACAGGAGCTGAAATAAAATATGCTGGTTATGATGGAATATTAATAACTGGTAAAGCTGAAAAGCCTATCTATATTTTCATTGATGATAATAATATTGAATTCAGAAGTGCAGAAGGATTATGGGGTAGATTAACTAGTGAAACACAAGAAATGATCAAAGAAGAAATAGGTGATCCAGCTATAAGTGTTTCTGCTATTGGACCTGCTGGAGAAAATCTTGTGAGATATGCATGTATTATTACTGAATATAGAGCTGCTGGAAGAGGTGGATTAGGAGCAGTAATGGGTTCTAAAAAGCTTAAGGCAATAGCTGTAAGAGGTTCAGGCACAAATGAAGTAGCAGATCCTGAGGGATTGGAAAATTGGTTAAAATGGTATAATGAAGAAAGTAAAAAAGTTCCTGGAATTTCCTCAGTATTACCAACTTATGGAACACCTTCATTAGTATCTTCTATAAATAATATTTTTGGAGGAATGGGAACAAGAAATCATCAAACTGAATATTTTGAAGGATGGGAAGGATTATGTGCTGAAACATTAAAAAAGAAATATTGGGATAAGGATACAGCATGTCCAGCATGTCCAATTGCTTGTAGTAAAATATATAGTGTAAAAGAAGGAAAGTGGAAGGGAGCAATTTCAGAAGGACCAGATTATGAGACACTTTATTCCTTTGGCTCTATGTGTGGTATAAGTGATGTAGGAGCAGTAATCAAAGCAGATAGTCTATGTGATGAATATGGCATGGATACAATATCTTGTGGTGTTACTATTTCATTCTTAATGGAATGTTATGAAAAAGGTCTTATAGATAAGAATTTTACAGGAGGAATTGAATTAAAATTTGGTAATGATGAAGTCATGATAGATTTAGTTGAAAAAACTGCAAAAAGAATAGGAATAGGAGATTTAATTGCTGAAGGATCTTTAAGAGTTGCTAGAATTATAGGAAAGGATTCTGAAAGATTTGCTATACAAGTTAAAGGCTTAGAAATACCTGGACATTCTGCTAGAGCATTAAGAGGAATGGCATTAGGATATGCAGTTGCAACTAGAGGAGGAAGTCATCATGATCCAAGACCAACAGGTGAATATGCAGGAGCTTCAGATAGAAAAGCTATAGAAGGAAAAGCAGCATGGGTAATAGGAACAATGCAATGGACTACAATAGGTGATTCTATGATTATATGTCATTTTCTAGAAAGATTACTTGGATTTACATTAAATCCAAAACATGCAGAAATGATAAATATTGTTACAGGTTTTAATTATAAGTTTGAAGAACTTGTAGATGTAGCAGAAAGAATTTTAGATTTAGAAAGAGCATTTAATGTAAGAACAGGAATAAGAAGAAAAGATGATACATTACCAAGAAGATTTTTAGAAGAACCTATACCTGAGGGGCCATCTAAAGGTATGCATACAGATGAACAAACATTAAATAAAATGCTAGATGATTTCTATACTTTAAAAGGATGGAATAAAATTACAGGAATTCCAACAAAAGAAAAATTAATAAGAATAGGACTAGAAGATGTTGCTAAAGAATTAGAAAAACTTTAATCTTTCTTTATTTTTGTTGAAATTATGAAAATTAAATTTATATCATTTGATGTAGATGGTACATTAGTTACACCCTTATTTGCTGATACTATATGGCTTGAAGTTTTACCTGAATTAGTAGCAAAATATTATAATATATCTATTAAGGAAGCTAAAGATAAATTATATAGTAATTATGATGAAATTGGACCAAAAAGATTAGAATGGTATAATATTGATTATTGGATAAATAAATATGGACTTAAAATAAATGCAAAAGAACTCTTAAGTAAATATAAACACTTAGTAACTCTATATCCTGAAGTTATTGAAGTACTTGAAGAATTAGTAAAAAATTATAAATTAATTATAATATCTAATTCTTCAAGACTTTTTTTAGAAATAACAACAGAACCTATAAAGAATTATTTTTCTCATATATTTTCTACTGTATCTGATTTTTATAGTATAAAAGATAGTTGGGTATATTTAGAAATTTGTAAAAATCTTTCAATATTACCTTCAGAAATGATTCATATTGGAGATAGTTATGAATTAGATTATATTAATGCAAGAAAAGCAGGAATAATTGCATTTCATTTGGATAGAAGTGGAAAATTATGTTCTCATAATACTATAAGTAATTTAAAGGAATTATTTAATAAGCTATGAAATTATAAATTTTATAATTAAAAACATACTCCCAGACTTAATCTGGGAGATTTTTATTGAAGACTAACGTTGTTCTTCAAAAAGCTCTATTAATATTCTTGCTTTTACTTCATTACTTGTAAATGGTGGTAATTTCTCTCCTAAATCTAAACCAATAACTATAGGATTTCCTAGGGAATCAATAAATCTTACTTCAGCTATAAATTTCTTTTTTGGTCCTGTTGTTAAGGTTTTTGTCATTGTCTCATAAATTCTACTCAATGCCATTTGTAATGCAATTGGACTAGTAATATCTTGAGGTGTTAATGTTAATTGCATAAATGTATCAAGTACTTCTCCAATTTTTGCAGTTCCAGTAAATATTCCTCCAACAATCTTATTTTCTGACATTTTCTCACCAATAATATCTCTCTCAATTTTATTATTTCTTATCTCTTAAAAAGCTTTTCAGTAGCATTTATAACACCAGATGAAGAAAGCTCAACATATCCTTCTTTTATTGCTCTTCTTAATAATTCATTTACATTTTTTATTCCCATTTTTGTTAAATCCTCAAAAAATCTTAATATTCCTATACTTCTATATTCTTTTAAATATTCTTTTAATTTTTCATAATCTGATGAATAATATAATGTAATTGATTTTGGTCTAGGTGGTTCTATATGAGATTCTTCTTCAAAAAAGCCATCAGGTGCATCTAAAATTTTTCTTTCTATTAGATCATTTAGTATTATTCTTAAGGTATATGATCCTATATTATTTCTTTCTGCCCATTTTTCAATTTCTTCATAACTTACTTTTCTTTTTTCTTTAATAAAAGATAAAATAGCATTTTCAATTTCTTCAATACTCAAAAAACTCACCGTTTATTTTTTAAGTAAATAAAATATTTAATTTATTATTTGGGTGTAATATGCTAAAAATGAACTTATTAAAAATGTCTTCTTTTGTACTATATGGTCCTGCATTTTTACGTTTATGTAGTGGAAAAATTTTAGCTTTAGGAAAATCTGTTATGCCAAGAGAAGAAATAATAATACCAAAAGGAAAATCTATACCAATAGAAGTATTAGAAGATTCATTTATTGAAGTTAATCTTGGAAGTAATGCATGTATAAAAGAAATTCCTGAAGCTATACCTTTATGTTGGAAAGAAGCTACTGAAAAAATAATTAAAAATAATCCTCCAATTAAGGTTATAGTAATAGGTGATACAGATAGTGGTAAAACAACTTTTTCAGTATATTTAGCAAATATAGCATTTCAATATGGAATGAAAGTTGCTGTTATTGATTTAGATCCAGGACAAGCTGAAATCTCATTACCAACTACTATTGGTTATGGTTTTTTAAATAATACTATCATCTCTATGGATAAAATTCCATTAGTTGATGCAATATTTATTGGATCAACTACTCCATCTGATGCTCCAATGAGAATGATTATTAGTGCTAAAAAACTTATTGATAATGCTTTAAATAATAATGCTGATATAGTTATTATAAACACATGTGGATGGGTTAATGGTATATATGCAAGAGAATATAAATGTTCATTAATTAAAATAATATCTCCTAATTTTATTGTAGCAATTCAAAAAGGAAATGAATTAGAACATATAATAAGAAATTTTGAAAATGTAATAAAAATAACATCTTCTTCAGCATCAAGAATAAGAAGTAAAGAAGAAAGAAAAGAAAGACGTGAAAATGCATATATTAAATATTTTACTAATAGTAAAGAGAGAATAATAGATTTAAATTCAACAAAAATCATATGTTCTTATTATACTTATGGTAATCCATTATCAAAAGAATTATTAGAAAAATTAAGTAAAGAATTATGTTTAAAAATAATATATGGAGAAACTAATGGAAAATTCTTATTCTTAGTAACTGAAGAAGAACCAAATATAATGAATAAAGAAAAAATTTGTGATGAATTAATTGCTATAAAAAAAGGTTCTGAAAAAGGAATTATTGTTGGTCTTTATGATAATGAAAAATTCTTAGGACTTGGAATTATATCAGAAATAAATTATGAAGAAAGAAAAATAAAAATAATAACACCAGTTAATGAAGATATTTCACTTATACAATTAGGAAATTTAAAATTGAATGAAAAATATTATGAGTCTTTTAAGTATACTCATGCTCCTTTCTAAATCTTTTTGATAATATATTTTTAAAGGTTTCTGGAATAAAATCAAATATAAAAGCCATTACTGGAAATAATTCAAGTCTACCTATCCACATACTAATTATTAATATTATTTTTGAAAATAAATCAAGTTTATCAATAGGATAATAAGCAGGTCCTATATTATTAATAGAGGAAATAGCTAATGAAAATGCTCCAAATGTATCAGAAATATTAATACTTAATAATAAGAAAATTATAAATAACAACATTATATAGCCAAAGAAAAAAGTACATATTCTAATTAAATATTCATCATCAAATGTTTTATCTCCTATCTTTATAGGCATTATTACAGAAGAAGGCAATAATAGTTTTTTTAATTCTCTTCTTAAAAGTTTGAATAATATTAATAATCTCCATACTTTTATTCCTCCTGCAGTTGAATTTGCACATCCACCTATTATCATAAATATTAATAATAAAACCTTAGTAGAATTAGGCCATATACATATATCACCACTTGTATATCCAGTAGTAGTTACTATTGATATAGTAGTAAATAATTCATTTATACTAAAGCTCATATCTCTTGAAATCAATATGTAAACTAATAAAATACTAATTATAATTATAAATATAAAAGATCTGAATTCAGGATCATTTATTACTTCTTTTATTTTAAGTTTTGTAATTTTATGAATTAATGCAAAATCAATTGCACCAATTATCATAAATATAATTATTATTATTCTTACTGAAATACTAAAATCAGTTATACTATTTGTTCTTGTAGAAAATCCTCCTGTAGAAATAGTTGTCATTGCATGATTTATTGAATCAAAAACATTTAATCCACTTAAATATAAAAGAATTGTACAAATTATAGTTAAAGTTGTATATATAATCAATATATTTTTTATACTTTCCTTTACACTTAGTGTAAATTTTTCTTTTCCTTCAATTCTATATAATCTCCATGTACCTATACTTCCTTTTAATAATACTGTGAAAAGAAAAACTATTCCAATTCCTCCAATCCATTCACTTAAACTCCTCCAAAATAATATAGATCTTGGACATTTCTCCAAAATATTAATTAATGTCATACCAGTTGTAGTAAATCCACTCATTGATTCAAAAAATCCATCTATAATATTCATATCTATACTTAAATATGGTATTATTCCAATTAATGATATTAATAACCAGCTAATACTAGCAATAACAATAGCAGATTTCATTGAAATATTTTCAGGAAAGGGATATTTCCTATAAAAATATCCTCCTATTATTAATAAAATCATAGAAGGAAATAAAAAGAAAGGTAATTGAGTATATTCATTATATACTACTGAAGGAATTATTGGAATTAACATTATAATACCTGAAATAATTAATATTCTTATGATTCCGGAAATGATTTCACTATATTCCTCTTTTCTCATCATTATCACTATTCAATATAGAGATAAATTAATTTAAAGATATAAATTAAGATTTTTAGTAAAAGAAAAATATTAGTTTTTAATTCTACTTAAATTAAGTATGAAGATAATTATTATTGGTGCAGGAAGAGTAGGAAGAACACTTATAAGAGAATTAAAAGAAGATAATCATGATATTGCAGTAATGGATTATGATGAAGATATATGTAAAGAAATTTCAAATGAATATGATGTTCTAGTTTTTAAAGGTGATGTTACTAGTATAGATGATCTTGAAAATATAAATCCTAAGGAATATGATGTTCTTATTTGTGTAACTGGAGATGATGAAAAGAATATATTGGGATGTCTTTTAGCAAAAGAAATGGGTGTAGAAAAAGTAATAGCAAGAGTAAGTGATCCGAGATTATCAAGAATAGCTCATAAACTTGGTATTTCTGAAATAGTATGTCCAGAAGAAGCAGTAGCAGAAAAAATATCTAAACTTATAAGAGGCTATTCTGGAAAGATAGAAGAACGTATTCCTTATATTGGTATAAGAAGAATACAAATAAAAGTAGGAAAAGATTCACCAGTAATTGGTAAAAAAATAGAAGATCTTCCTCTTAAGGAATCTTGGATGATAATTAGGATAAGAGATAAAGATGGAAGATATATACCATTTTCACCTTCAATTACTATTCAATCTGACTATATATTAGATATGATTGTTAGAGAAGGTTGTTTAGATGCTGTAAAATCATTATTTACTTAATTTTTGAAGTTCAATCCATTTTGGACAATCATATTTTTTCTCTGGACATATATTTCTTGTAATACAAAATGGTCCTGCTTTTTCAAATATACGAGGAGCTACTTTTTTAACTAAAGATAACATTTCTTCAGCAACTCTTCTTATTTCCCATTGTGCCATTAAACAACATCTTAATTCAAAGAAATTTAAAAGTGCTCTTGCATTCATTGTTACTATAATTTTTGTAGGAGATGATTGTGGTAAAATATATCTTGCATCTTCTATTGGTATTCCCATTTCTATTAATTTTTTATAACTTTTTTTACATAATTCTAAAGTTTCATTAAATATCTCTTTTGCTTTTTCATTTTCTTTAATAGTATTTGGCATTATAAAATCTTCTTCAATTTTTACATGTCTTTGACTTTGTTGAGAATATGATGCAATTCTATGTCTTACTAATTGATGAGTACATACTCTTGATACTCCTTCTATAGCAAAAGTAAAATATGCATGTTCAAGTACAGAAAAATGTCCTCTCTCTATTATTATTTTTATCATTCTTTCAATATCTTCTTCTTTAATATTTTCTGCTATTTCAATGGCACTTAATCTAGAATAACATTGTCTTGCAGCTATAGCTATAATTTTTTCAGGATTAGGAGTATATGTTAGTAATGTTACTTTCAATTTTATCGCCAATAATTATTATTTTTCTACTTCTTATTTATTTTTAATATATATTTTATATAAGCAATAACTCCATATTTCTCTATATATTCTACAGCTTCAATCCAATCTATTTTATATATTATCCATATAACTATTATCATAAATAATATAGATATTAAGATAATAGGAATTGTAGATTCTCCTCCAATAAATATTTTTAATAATTCAAAATAATATTTTCCAATAAATGCAACTATTAATCCTAAAGTAATTTTTCCTAATAATAATGATATAAAAAACTTCTTAAAATCATATTTACACATACCAAGTGGTACAACAATAATATCATCTGGTAAAGGAAAAGCAGAAAATATATACACAGCTATTATTCCATATTTTCCCAAAAGTTTACCAAAAACTTCAAAATCTTTTTTCTTCTTTTCATTAAGTAATATTCTTCCTCCTCTTCCTATAAGATAAGAAAAACATTTTCCAATACTTGCACCAAATCCTACACATAAACTAATAATTATAGGGTCTAAAAAATAACTTGATATAAATACAGGAACTAAATATGGTATTGGTATAAAAGGTAAGAGATTTCCAAATATAGATATTAAAAAAATTCCAAAATATTCATAATAAGTAATATTTAATATTGACAGTATACTCACCTTAAATATTTTTGATATGATCTCCTAAATTAATATACTGGTGAATTACTTCATAGCTAAAATTAGAAGTTTTTATTATTAAATAAATATTATAAATGTAAAAATAAATAAAGATG
>CAZTWF010000035.1:0-5567 GCA_964617245.1 uncultured Nitrososphaerota archaeon | reverse complement strand
AAAGATTATTTCTTACATATTCAGGATTTTTTCTTATTAATCTTATATCAAGCATTTTATCACCTTAAATATTCTTCTGGTATAGTAGTTATTTTTCCTAAACATGAAGCTACAAATATCATTATTGAAATTTCTTCTAATGCTTCTATAATATATAAAGCTTCTTTTAAATTTGATCCTACTGCTATAACTCCATGATTTTTTAAAATTACTGCAGATTTTGATTTTATATTTTTAGCAACTAAATCAGCTAATTCTTTTGATCCTGGAGGTTTAAATTCTATAATAGGTATATCTTTGAATATTTTCCATGCTTCATAATTTATTGGTTCTATTTTTTTACCTGCAGCTATTATACCAATAGTATATGGATTATGAGAATGAATAATTGCATTTATATCAGGTCTTGATTTATATATTGATAAATGAAGAGGTAATTCTATAGAAGGTCTTAAACAGCCATCTATTATATTACCATTAATATCAATTTTTACAATATCTTCAATTCTTAAATCTGCTTTAAATACTCCAGTTGGAGTAATTAAAATTTCATTTTTATTTATTTTTACACTTGCATTTCCTCCAATACCAGATACTAATCCTCTATCATGAAGTATTTTCATACATTTAATAAGTTCATTTCTTAGATAATTTTCCATGAAATCACCTTTAATTATTTTATAAAAATATATTTATTAATTTTTCAATGATTTAAGAGAGAAAAATGGAATTAAAAAAAGCAGTTATAATAAGAATGGGAGGAGAAATAGGAATAAAAAGTAATTTTGTAAGAAGATATTATGAATCATTAGTAAAAAAACATATTATTAAATTATTAGAAATAAATAATATAAAAATTAATAAATTATTAAAAGCACCAGGTAGATTATATATATTTACTGAAGAAAATGAAAAAGTAGCATTATTATCATCAAAAATATTTGGAGTATCTTCTACATCTCCTTGTTTTGTTTCAAATTCAGATAAAAAAGAAATAATTGAAACTGGAGTTAATTTAGCTATAAAGAATTTTAAAAAAGGTAGTTTTGCTATAAGATGTAATAGAAGTGGAATTCATTCATATAAAAGTAAAGATATTGAAAATGAATTAGGAAGAGAAATATTAAAGAAAATAAATAATCTAACTGTTAATCTAGATAATCCAGATCAAATATTATATATAGAAATAAGAGATGAAAATGCATATTTTTATTTTAATTATATAAAAGGACCTGATGGATTTCCTATTGGAACTCAAGAACCATTAATTGGAATTATAAATGAGAAAAAATCATCAGTAATATCATCTTGGTGTATTATGAGAAGAGGAGTACCAATTAAAGCTTTAGTAATTGAAATTAATAAAGAAATTCCTTATGAAGTAAAAAATAATTTAAAGAAATTATCAGAATGGATAAGAAGACTTGAAGTAATAATTATACCAATTGAAAAAATTAACAATATAAGAATAATTGAAATTTTATCTGCTATAAATTTAATAGAAAAAGAAAAAGTTGAAGGTGTTATTTCTGATATTAGAAATATAGAAATATTTAAAATATTTTCAAAAAAACCACCATTATTTCTTCCACTTTTAGGTTTAGAAAATGAAATAATAGATGAATGGTCTAGATTTATTGGATTAGGTCCTTATGAAGAAGAAAAAGAAGAAATAAAATTAGAAGATATTAGTAATATTATCAATGATATTATTTCTAAAGCATATAAAATTATTATTTAATGAAATAATTAATATTTAATAATTTGAATTTCTTTTATACTTTCTTCTATTAATTCTTCTATTGGAATCTTTTTTTCTTCTTCTATTAATTCTTCTTCTCTTACTTTTGTTCTTGCTTTTATAGATGCTGCTTTACAATTAGATTTAATTAACATTTTTGATATTCCTAATTTTTTTACTAATAATTCTACTTCAACTTTATTCATTCCTAATAATGGTCTTATTATAGGCATATTAATAACTTTATCATTAACTAATAAATTTCTAATAGTTTGACTTGCTTGTTCACCAATTATTTCACCAGTTACAATAAAATCACAATTATAGATTTTTGCAATTCTTTCAGCTTTTCTATACATCATTCTTTTACATAAAAGACATGATAAATTTCTTCTACATTTTTCAATTATTATACTTAAATCTTTTCCATGTGGAACAATAATAATTTCTCCATATGTATTTGTAATATTCATTATATGTTTTATAATTTCAATAGTTTTAAATTTATTTTCAATATCTACAAAAGGATAATTATCAAAATAAAGAAAAATTGGATTCCATCCTTTTTTTATTCCAAAATAAGTTGCTATAGAAGAATCCATTCCACCAGATATTAAATAAATTACTCTCATCAAAATTAATTAAGTATAAATATTTTTTAAGATTTTTTAATATATATGAGTAAAATTAATGAGTATATAAGAGTATGTAAAGTATTACCATATAGAAAAATTTTAGTTGCTATTGATAATACTTTGAGATCTGCTAAAGCTTTATGTAGAGCAATAATGATAGCAAAAAAATTTAATTCAAAACTTATAATAATTCATGTAGTTCCAAAGAGATTACCATATGCTATAAGTATGAAAATTGAACCTCCAAAGGAAATTTATGAATATTTATTTAATGAAGGAAAGGAAATTTTAGATCATGCTAAAAAAATTGCTATAGATGCTAATATTGAAGTTGAAACAATATTATTAGAAGGTGATCCTGCAGAAGAAATTATAAATCTTATAAATAAAGAAGAAGATATTGATTTAGTTATAATTGGAAAAAAAGATAAAGAAATTACAAAACATCTTGGTAGTGTAAGTGAAAAAATAGTAAAAGAATCTAGAGTTCCAGTTTTAATAGAATTTTAAAAAATTATGATAAATTTTCAATAGATTATAAACTCGAAACTCTTTTTAACTTTTATTACACAAAAAGTTTAGAAGGTGATTAATATAATGAGTGAATTTGTAAAAAAATGGGAAGCAAAAGAAGAAAAAGTTAGTCCTCCATCAGGTCCACTAAAGCCTCATATAGAAAATGCTATAAGATTAATTCAAGCTCAAGCTCAAAGACTTGAATTTGCAAGTGCTAGACTTGCTGAAAAGGATAAAACTTTATTCTCAAAAATTGTTGATGCTTTTACAAAACATGATAGACAAAAAGCAGTAATTTATGCAAATGAATTAGCAGAAATAAGAAAATTAGAAAAGAGATTACTTCAAATTAAACTTGCATTAGAGACAATAGCATTAAGACTTACTACTGTTAGAGATTTTGGAGATTTCTTACATGTTGTTACTCCTGCTATATCAATAGTTAAAAGTATTCAACCTAGTGTATTACAAATAGTTCCTGAGGCTGAAAAAGGATTTACATCATTAGGTGAATCATTATATACTTTAGTAACAGAAGCTGGTGCTACTACAGGATTAAATGTATCCTTTGAGACTGCAAATGAAGAAGCTATGAAAATATTAAATGAAGCTGCAATAGCTGCAGAACAGAAAATAAAAGAAAAACTTCCAGAACTTCCAGAGGATGTAAAAGAAGAAGTAAAAATATAAAAATTATACAAAAATTTCAACAATAGCATGTCTAATTTGTTTTATTCCTCTACAAGTTTTGATCTTATCAGATAATTCCTTTATTTTTTTAATATCTCCTTTAACTGCTATTATTTCAAGACAATTTTCTTCATCTAAATGTATATGTAATGTTGAATTTATTACATCTCTATAATAATGTTGTAGATCAATTATATCTTCACGTACATCATGTTTATAAACTATTATAAGTGCACCTCCACATTCACGTAGATCTTTTTCCCATATATTTTCTGATAAATAAATTCTCATTGCTTGTTGAATAGCTTTTGATCTATCAAGAGATAGCTTTTTAATAAATTCATCAAATTCTTTAAATAATTCATAATCTACAGAAACACTAAATCTTTTTACTCCCATTTTTAATCACATATAAATCTTATTAGTAAAGTTTATTAAGGATTTTCTTAAAATATGCATTTTTATATGATGAATGAAATGACATTAATTGAAAAAATAATATTTAAAAAAATTGGAAAAATTCCATCACCTGGTGATATAGTAGTATTACCAATAGATACTGCAATGGCTCATGATGGAACAGCACCATTAATGATAAAAAGCTTTGAAGAAATGAATGCAAAAAAAGTATGGGATAGCAATAAAGCAATTTTTGTAATAGATCATGTAGCTCCAAGTTCAAATGAAGGAACATCTAGATTACATAAAATGATGAGAGATTTTGCAAAAAAACATGGAATAAAATTATATGATATTGGAGAAGGAATATGTCATCAAATACTTCCTGAAAAAGGATATGTATTTCCTGGTGCAATAGTAGTAGGAGCAGATTCTCATACATGTACACATGGAGCCTTTACTGCATTTGCTACAGGAATTGGCTCAACAGAAATGGCTGCAGTATTTGCTTCAGGAAAACTTTGGTTTAAAGTACCTGAAAGTATAAAAATAAATGTAAATGGAAAACTTAAAGGTAATGTTATGTCAAAAGATTTAATATTATATATAATAGGAGA
Source organism: uncultured Nitrososphaerota archaeon (assembly GCA_964617245.1). Taxonomy (GTDB): domain Archaea; phylum Thermoproteota; class Methanomethylicia; order Methanomethylicales; family Methanomethylicaceae; genus WYZ-LMO11. The sequence goes on along the minus strand of CAZTWF010000035.1, from coordinate 969 downwards.
AATGAAAGCAGATGGAGCTAATTATAAGGCTGTAGAATTTACTGGAAATACTATTAAGGAAATGAGTATAGATAGTAGAATGGTAATAACAAATATGGTTGTTGAAATGGGAGGGAAAACAGGATTAATAGAATCAGATGAAAAAACAAAAGCTTTTCTAGAAGGAAGAATTAAAGTTCCTTTTAAAGAAATAAAAGCAGATATTAATGCAAAATATTCTGATGAATTAGAAATAGAAGCAGAAAAAATTGAGCCGATGATATCTTGTCCACATTCAGTAGATAATGTAAAACCAGTATCAGAAGTAGAAGGAATAGAAGTAGATCAAGTATTCATTGGTTCATGTACTAATGGAAGATTAGAAGATTTAAGAATTGTTGCTAAGATATTGAAAAATAAAAAAGTAAAAACAAGAACAATAATAATTCCAGCATCAAGAGAAATTCTATTAGATGCAATTAAGGAAGGAATTGTTGAAGAATTTATAAAAGCAGGATGTGTAGTAGGAGTGCCTGGTTGTGGACCATGTGTAGGAACCCATCATGGAATTCCTTCACCTGGTGATATAGTAGTTTCAACAACAAATAGAAATTTTAAAGGAAGAATGGGAATAGCTGATGCTTATATATATTTAGCTTCTCCACTTACAGCAGCATATGCTGCACTAAATGGAAAAATAACTATACCAGAGGTGATATTATGATAATAAAAGGAAGAATATGGAAATTTGGAGATAATGTTTCAACAGATGATATTATTCCTGGAAAATATAAATTTAAAACAATAGATTTAAATGAATTATCTAGACATGTAATGGAAGGAATTGATCCAATATTTAGTTCAAAAGTAAAGCCAGGAGATATTATTGTAGCTGGAAGAAATTTTGGATGTGGTTCAAGTAGAGAACATGCACCATTAGCAATAAAACATGCAGGTATATCAGCAATAATAGCAAAATCCTTTGCTAGA
>CAZTWF010000034.1:0-10265 GCA_964617245.1 uncultured Nitrososphaerota archaeon | reverse complement strand
AATTTTAACTTCTTTTTTTGAAGATAATAACATTTCACTAATTTTATTTATTATATCTTCTTTTTCTTTTATTATCCATATATTTGATTTTTCAAAATTCTTTTTCAATAATTGTTTTAATTTATTAAATTTTTTATCTATATCCTCTTTAATCATGAATTTATATTCTTCAATTCCATTTTCTTTTATATAATATATTTTTGGTCTTTCATTTGAAGAAATTATTAATGATTTTCTCTCAAGATTTGAAAGTATATTATGTATTTTTGTATATGGAATATTACTTCTTTTACTTATATCCTTTGCACTTCCACTTTTACTTAATATAGCTAAATAAACCTTAGCCTCACTTTCTGTAAGACCACATTTTTTTAATATATTAATCAACTCATTCATACTATTATTAGTATGAAAATTTTCAAATATATTTTTTAAAGTAATGAGATTTTGATATTTATGAAGATTTTAAAAACTACAAAAAGTTTATGTCCTGAATGTTTAAATGTTATTGATGCAGAAATTTATGAAAATAATGGAGTTGTTTTTATAAGAAAAACTTGTTCAAAACATGGATATTTTGAAGATATTTATTGGAATGATTATAAATTATTTGAAATAGTAAATAAATATGAATATATTAATGATGGAATAAAAAACCCTAGAACTGATAATAAATTAGGTTGTCCATATGATTGTGGAATTTGTCCAATTCATAAATCTCATACTGTTCTTGCTATTATTGATGTAACAAATAGATGTAATCTTAAATGTCCTATATGTTTTGCAAATGCTGCAGCAACTGGTTATATTTATGAGCCAACAATAGATGAAATAAAAGAAATGTTGAAAAATTTGAGAAGTAATCAACCAGTAGCTCCAAATTCTATTCAATTTTCTGGAGGAGAACCAACAGTAAGAGAAGATCTACCAGAAATTATAACTATGGCAAAGGAATTAGGTTTTCATCATATAGAAGTAAATACTAATGGTATTCGTATTGCTAAAGATCCTGATTATTTGAAAAAATTATTAGATGCTGGATTAAGTACATTATATCTTCAATTTGATGGTCTAATACCTGAGCCTTATATTATTGCAAGAGGTATTAATTTATTAGATATAAAATTAAAAGTAATTGAAAATGCAAGAAAATTAGGATTAGATAGTATAGTCTTAGTACCAACTATTGTAAGAGGAGTAAATGATAATCAAATTGGATCAATAATAAGATTTGCTGTAAATAATAGTGATGTAATAAGAGGAGTTAACTTTCAACCAGTTTCTATAACTGGAAGAATTGATAAAGAAAAACTTAAAGAAATGAGAATAACTATTCCAGATGTAATTAAATTAGCAGAAGAACAAACTAATGGTGAATTAAAAATAAGTGATTTCTATCCTATACCTGTAGTTGTTCCTATTTCAAAAGCAATAGGAGCTTTAAAAGGAAGAAGATATCAAGAATTTACAAATCATCAACATTGTGGAATGGCAACACTTATTATTTCTGAAAATGGTAAAATTACTCCAATAACAAGATATGTAAATATTGAAAAGTTTATGGAATCTATGAGGAAAATTTATGAATCTAATAGTGGAATAAGATCTAAATTATATTTAATTAATGCATTAAGATATGTTTCTTTTTCTATGATTAGAGAATTATTGTTACCTGTATTTCTACATGGAGATTATGATAGTTTAGGAAATTTTATGAGAAAAGTAGTATTAATAGGTTGTATGCATTTTATGGATCCATATAATTTTGATCTAGAAAGAGTACAAAGATGTACTATACATTATGCAATTCCCAATGGAAAAATAATACCTTTCTGTACTATGAATTCTATTCATAGACCTATAATAGAGCGTATGTATAGTAAATAAACCAAAATATTTTTATAATATCTCTATTGTTTTTTATTTGATTTTATATGGGTGGAGGAAAAAAAGGAAAACCAAAACCTGCAAAGGAATTAGCTCTTACTAAAGAAAAAGAAAAGAAAAAAGAAGAGAAAAAAGATACTAAAATATATACAGGTATTTTAATAGATCAAAAAACATTAGAGGATATAAAGAGAGATATTATGAAAATGAAATTTATTACACCTTATCAATTACATTCAAAATATAATATAAAATATAGTGTAGCAAAAGACATTATTGAAATGTTTGAAAGTCAAAAATTATTAAAAGCAATTAAAACAGGACGAAGATTAGGAATATATCTTCCTGCATCTTAATTATATTTCAAGGAATTCAGGTTTTTCTTTTAAATTTATTATTGGAATTGCAATCCATCCTGGTTTTGCTCCATTAGAAAAGATAACTTCTTCTTTTTCATCCATTTTTACAAGTACATATTTTCCATCAAGAGATTTTTCACTTGAATAATAATAAAATATTGGAAGTCCATACTTATCATAATAGTTATTATATACTCCAAGTACTCCATAATAATGTTTATTATTATGAACAAAATGTAGTAAGTATATAGGCTGGCCCATAGACATAGTAAAAGCTACTAATCTTGCAAGATCTTTTATATCTTCAACTTCTATATTTTTTGACACTTCCATGATTAATAATATTATAATCCTTTCTAATATTTTTATTACTTACTATCAATTTATTTTTAAGCTAAAATTTATTATATTATTTTGGTGTTAAAATTGGAATTAGAAGAAATAATCAAGGCATTAAAAGAAGGTAATATAAGTGAAGAGGAAGCTATAAAAAGAATAAGACTATTAGCAGTTAAAGAATTAGAAAATCTATGTTTAGATATTTCTAGAGGAATAAGAAAAAAGATACCTGAAATAATACTTGCTGAAGGAAAATCTAATGAAGAGCTTCTAAATGCAGTTAAAAATTTCATAAATGAAAGAGGCTATGCCATAGTTAGTAGAATATATCCACAACAAGTAGAAATAATAAAAAATAACATAAAAGCTAAAAGAATAAATTATTATGAAAGAGGAAGAGTTTTAGCATTAAGAATGGATGATCCAAAACCATTAAGAGATCCTCCTATAGCAATAATAACTGCAGGAACTGCAGATATTTATGTTGCTGAAGAAGCAAAAGCAATAATTAATGAATTAGGATTTAAAACTATAACTTTTCATGATGTAGGAATTGCAGGTTTGCAAAGAATATTTCCTGTAGTAAAAAAATGTATGGAAGAAGGAGTAGAAGTTGCTATAGTAATTGCTGGAATGGAAGGTGCTTTACCATCAGTATTCAGTAGTTTATTTCATGGAATTATAATTGGAGTTCCAACATCTATTGGATATGGATATGGTGGAGGAGGAATAGGTGCATTAATGACTATGCTTCAATCCTGTAATCCAGGAATATTAGTTGTTAATATAGATAATGGTGTTGGAGCAGCTATTGCTGCTGTTATGATATCAAGTTTAGCTTCTAAATACACAATATAGTAAATATACTATCAAAATTATTAATGGAAAATGAAAAATCATAATCTCAAATAATAACTGAAATATAATATTTCCCAATAGTCTATTGATTAATAGAAATCCATCTATAATAGCTAATATTATTATAGATACTAATAATACTTTTATTTCTTCTTTCATAATTTTCTAATTCTTAAATTTTATTATTAATTTTTTATGATTTATTAAATAAATAATTATCAATATAAATCAATTATTATAATATGCGTCAGTCCGCCCATCAATCTTTCATAGTATAAACTCAAGAGACCGTTGTCTCTTCATCCGCTATAATAAAATATAAAAAAGAAGCTTAAATTTTTAATTCTAATAAGTTAATTAATTCTCTTATACCTTCTCCTGTTTTAGCATTTGTTATTACAACTTTTATATTTGGATTTGCTTCTAAGGCATCTTTTACTAAAGAATTTATATCAATTCCCATATATACTGCCATATCTTTTTTATTAATAACTCCTATATCTGCAGCTCTGAATATATCTTGTTTCTTTTTTATCATATATTCTCCTTCAGTAACACTTACAACAACAATTCTTTTATGAGCTCCTAAAGGAAAATCTGCTGGACATATTAAATTTCCAACATTTTCTATAAATATTATATCAATATTTCTATGAAGAAGATTTTTTGCTGCCTTTCTTACCATTAAAGCATCAAGATGACATTCCTTTCCAGTATTTATTTGAATAGAAGGAACTCCATATTTACTTATTCTTTCAGCATCTATTGTTGTAGAAGTATCTCCAGCAATTACTCCTATTTTATATTTTTCTTTTAATATTTCTACTAATCTTTCAATTATTGTAGTCTTTCCTGATCCTATAGAACCCATAATATCAAAAACTTTTACATTATATCTATCAAACATTTTTCTATTGAGATTAGCAATTCTTTCATTAGCTTTTAAAAAATCTTCTTCTAATTCTATATCTAAAGCTTCTCCTTCACTAGATTTTATAACTTTAACTTTCATAAATTCACCAAAATAAAATAAAAAATTTATACTTTTTAATCTTATGTTAGATTATGAGCAAAACAATAATAATATGTCCTTATTGTAGAAGAAGATTTAGTATAACATATGCTAGAACATTTGCATGTTCAGGATGTGTACAAGCAACTTTTGGAGAATGTGGATATGTAAGATGTCCTTTTTGTAAAAAAGAATTTAAATTATAATTAAGATTTTATTGATGTATTATTTATTGTACATCTACTCCTATATTTTCCTTAATTTCTCTTAAGATTATAGCAGTTTCTGTACTTACAACACCATCAATTGCTCCTATTGTATCTATAACTTTAGTTAAAGCTGCTTTATCAGCTACATCTACTCTTAATATTAAATAATATGGTCCTGTCACATCATATGCTTCTGTTATTTCATTTAATGCTTTAATAGCTTCTACAACTTGAGAATATTTCTTTGGATCTGCTTTTACAAGTATAAATGCTGATAAAGGCTTTCCAATATGTGCAGGAGAAACTATTGTTCTAAATCCCTTTATTGCTCCTATTTTTTGTAATCTTTTAACTCTTAAAAATACAGCTGCTCCACTAATTCCAATTTCCTTTGCAATTTTTGAAAAGGAAATACGTGCATTTTTTTGTAATTTTTTTAATATTAATTTATCAATTTCATCAATTTTTTGACTCATTTTCTCTCCCCTTTTTGCAATTTACTAAATATTTTTTGAATAAATGCATAATTAAACATTCCTCTATAGGTATTTTAGCTTCTTCTATATCATAATCTCCATAAGTTACTTTTACTCCTCTTACTATTGCTACTGGTATACTTTCAGAAGTTTCTCCCATTACAATTAATGCTGCACTTGCAATATTATCAGCAATTGCTAAACGTTTTATTCTCATAGCTCTTCCATATAGATCCTTTCTTCCTCTTAAATCTTCAACTGGTTTAAATCCAGATATACCAAGTGCAATAGCACTATTTCCCATTCTCATAGGTAATACTCTACTATCAGTTATTAATATACAGATATCAAATCCTATTTCCATAAATTTATTTCTTAGTCTTTTTGCTTCTTTTTGAGGATCTTCTGGCCAAAGTACTACATAACCAGGAGGAGCATTTGATTGATCAACTCCAGCATTTGCTACTATCATTCCATTTTTTATAGTTAAAAGAGCATGTTTTACTCCTCCAATTATCATATCTGCTTCTCTTAATACTACTTCTACAAATCTTGGATCCATATCATAAATTAATGAGAGTTCTTTTGCTTTATCAGAAGGAATAATATCAGATAATCTTAAAATTCTTCCATTAGCTGTAGATATTATTTTAGCAGAAAATACAAGTATATCTTTATCTAAAATCTTTATATGATTTCTTTCTATACTTTCTAATACTATTTTTACAATATCATCTCCTGGCTTTATTATAGGAGTTTTAATACCAAAGATACTTATCATAAAAAGAAAATTTATATCTTAATATTTAAATTCACTTTTTGGTGATTAAATGGGTGCTACTATATTAGTAGGGGGATTCTTTGGAGATGAGGGGAAAGGCAAATAGCCCCCCAAAGGAAAAATTGCAGCTTATTTAGGATATAATGATAATTATAATATAGCTGTAAGAACTGGAGCAATTAATGCAGGACATACAGTAATTCATGAAGGAAAAGAAATAAAATTAAGAATAGTTCCATGTGCATTTTTGAATAAAAAAACAAGATTACTAATAGGAGCTGGGACACTTTATAGTATAGATGTATTAATGAATGAAATTGAAATAACAAATTCAAAGGATAGAATAGGTATTGATGCAAATAGTGGTGTAATTCTACCAGAACATATAGAAAGAGAAAGAAAAGATGAATTTTTAATGAAAGTAGTAGGTTCAACAGGCTCTGGTGTTGGAGTTGCTATGATGGAAAGAATTCTACGTATATTAAAACTTGCTAAGGATTTTGAAATATTAAAACCATTTATAACAGATGTTTCCTCAGAAGTTATTAATTGTATTGAGAAAGATGGCAAAGTATTAATTGAAGGAACTCAAGGTACATTTCTATCTTTATATCATGGCACATATCCTTATGTGACAAGTAGAGATGTTACAGCAAGTGGAATATGTAGTGAAGTAGGCATTGGACCAAAGAATGTTGATGAAGTAATAGTTGTATTTAAATCATATGTTACAAGAGTAGGAGGAGGTCCATTAGAAGGTGAAATTTCTGAAGAAGAAGCTATTAAAAGAGGATGGATGGAAATTGCATCTGTAACAAGAAGAAAAAGAAGAGCTGCACCTTTTAATTTTAAATTAGCAGAAAAAGCAGTAAAAATAAATAGTGCAACTCAAATAGCATTAACAAAACTTGATGTATTATTTCCAGATTGTAAAGGTAAAAGAAAATTTGAAGAATTATCAATAGATGCAAGAAAATTTATTGAAGAAATTGAAGAAAAATTAAAAGTTCCAGTGACAATTATTGGAACAGGGCCTTCTACTTTAGATATAATTGATAGAAGAGAAAAATAATTATATAATATTAGGGAACTGTAACTGATTTTGCTAAATTTCTTGGTTTATCAGGATCTAATCCTCTGAAAATTGCAGTATAATAAGCAAATAATTGAAGTGGAATAATACATAGAATTGGATATAAAATATAATGAACACATGGTACTTCAAAATATTCATCTGAAATTTCTTTAATTTCTTCATCTCCTTCAGTTATTATTGAAAAAATTTCAGCTCCTCTTGCCTTCATTTCCATAATATTTCCAATTATTTTATCTCTTGTACTATCTTTTGGTGCTATAAATATACATAAAAATCCTGGCTCAATAAGTGATATAGGACCATGTTTAGATTCTCCAGCAGGATAGCCTTCAGCATGTATATAACTTATTTCTTTTAATTTTAAGGCTCCTTCAAGTGCAGTTACTAGATTAATTCCTCTTGCTAAGAAATAGGCATTTTCTTTTGAAGAATATTTTAATGCAATATTTTTTATAATATCAGATTTCTTTAGAATTTCTTCAATTATTTTTGGAATATTATTAATATCATTCATTAGTTTATTATAATCTATTTCATTTATTTTTCCTTTTTTTAATCCAAAATATGAAAATAATAAAATTATAGAAATTAATTGAGTAAGAAAAGTTTTTGTTGCTGCAACACCTATTTCAGGACCACTTTGTGTACATATATAAACATCAGATAAATTTGTTATAGAAGATCCTAATGTATTTGTAATACCAATAATTTTTGCACCTTTTGATTTTGCATATCTTATTGCATTTAATATATCAGCAGTTTCACCAGATTGAGATATAGCAATTACTGTAGAATTTTCAAGTGATGATAAAGTCTCTGTAAATTCTGAAGATATTATTGGTCTCATATCCATAGATAAAAGATGAGATGCAAGATATGAACCAAAAAGACATGCATGATAAGATGTACCAGAACCTGTAAGATAAATTCTTTTATTTTCTAAATATTCTATTGCTCTATCAATATATACTAAAGGTATTTTTAATGTATTAGAAATTGCTCTTGGTTGTTCAAATATTTCTTTTATCATAAAATGAGGAAATCCTGATTTTTCAGCTAATTCTAAATCCCATGGTATTTCATTATATTCTAATATACAAATTTCTCCATTTAGATCTTCTGCATGAACTTTATTTTCTTCTAAAATTACTATTTTATTTTCAGGAACTATTGCTATATTTTTAGTATAAGGAAGTAAAGCAGGTATATCAGAAGCACAAAATACTCCTTTATTACTAATTCCAATAACTAATGGACTTTCTCTTTTATAACAAATTATTTTATTTGGTTCTATTGTACTAATAATTGCACATGCAATTGAACCTTTTAATATTTTAAATGTATTCCTAATAGCTTCTTTTAATGATAATCCATTATTTATAAAATCTTCAATAAGATGAGCAATTATTTCACTATCTGTTTTAGAAGAAAACTTATGACCTTTTCTTATTAATTCTTCTCTTAATTGTAAAAAATTCTCTAAAACTCCATTATGTACAATAGCAATTCTTCCTGAACAATCTGTATGAGGATGAGCATTTTCTTTTGAAGGTGCACCATGTGTTGCCCATCTAGTATGTCCAATTCCAATATTACTTTTAATATTATTTATATCAAGATTTTCTATAAATTCACTAAGTTTTCCTTTATTTTTTCTTATTATTATTTCATTATTATTAATAATAGCAATTCCTACTGAATCATAACCTCTATATTCTAATCTTTTTAAACCATCTAAAATTTTTTCTAAAACTTCTTCACTTATACATCCAAATATTCCACACAAATATTTCTCACCATTAATTCTTTAATATTTTTAATATCTCTTCATTTAATATATCATAGATTATTTTTCCATCAATTTTTCCTCTATAAATTTTCATAATTTCTCCCATAAGCTTTTTTGTAGCTCTTTCTCCTTCTTTCTTTACTATTTCTATATTACTTTCTATAATTTCTTTTGCTTTTTTTCTTACTTCTAAAAGATCTACAGGAATAAGAGATAAGGCTTTTATTGCATCATCTATTCCTTTTCCTTTATTATTAGCTAGCCATCTCAATATATCAGTAATAGCTTCTTTAGCAAATTGTCCATTACTCATTCTCATAAATAATTCATAAATAATATTTTTATCAAAGGAATCTACATCTATTCCTTCTCTTTTCAACATTTTAAATGTATATTCAAATGTTGAAGCAATAAGAGAGGGATTAATTTTACTTTTCTTAACAATTTCTTCAAATATAGAAGAATAAGGAGAATCTACAATAAGAGAAGCTAAATCAAAACTTAATCCATATTCTTTTATAAATCTATTTATTTTATTTTCAAAGGTTTCTGGAAGATTTAATCTTATTTGATTTAATAATTCTTCAGTTATTACCATAGGAGGTATATCTGTTTCAGGATACATTCTAGCAGCACCTGGCATTGGTCTCATAAAATGAGTTGTTCCATCAGGATTTGCAGCTCTTACTTCAGATGGAACTCCAATAAATGCTTGTTCTATTCTTTTTATTATAGCAATAAGTGCATTTTTACAAGCTTTTTCTTCACCTACAACTATAACTATACAATCTTTATCTTCAGCTCTTAGTTTTTCTTTTAATAATTTTACTTCATCTTCCTTAATACCATAAGCTGGAAGTTCATCAGTATGAAAAATTCCTCCTATTCCACCATAAACTTTTGCATAATCAGCAAGTTCAGTTCCAAATCTTCTATTAGGTTGTATTTCTTCTTTTAATATTCCTCTAAATCCCTTAAGTAATATTGCTAAGACTTTACCATTATTTTGAATACTTTTTTTAATAATTTTACATTCAGTAGAAGAAAATATTTCAGTTACATCATAAATTTTTCCATCAGGTAATGGATTATTTTTTATTAAATCTCTTATCTTTAATAAATTCTTTTGTCTCATTATTTCATAATCCACAACTATTGGAATTAATTTAAGCTCTTGAATACCTTTTATTTCAACTCTTGCACCTCCTTCAATAGAAATATTTAAATCTTGTCTTATTGTTCCTAATCCTCTTTTAACCTTACCAGTAGATTGTAATATTCTTCCAATCTTTAATGCAACTCTACGAGCTTGTTCTCCATTATGAATATCTGGACCTGTGGTTATTTCTATTAATGGTATTCCAAGTCTATCAAGACGATAGACTATATAATCTTCTGTTTCTGAAATTTTTCTTGCAGAATCTTCTTCAAGACAAAGAGATCTTATAGAAATTCTTCC
>CAZTWF010000033.1:0-3709 GCA_964617245.1 uncultured Nitrososphaerota archaeon | reverse complement strand
GGAGTTCCAGCATTAAGACCTGATATAGATATGTTAATTGTAAGAGAAAATACTGAAGATCTCTATAAAGGATATGAATTCAATATTGGAGATGATGCTATAGCATTAAGAGTTATTACTAAAAAAGGATGTCAAAGAATTGCTGAAATAGCATTTAAATATGCTATGTTAAGAAGAAAAAAAGTTACTATTGTTCATAAAGCAAATGTATTAAAAATTACAGATGGATTATTTAAAAACATATGTCTTGGAGTTAGTAAAAAATATCCAGAAGTTAAATGTGAAGAACTTTATGTAGATGCTGCAGCAATGCATTTAATAAGAAGACCTCAAGATTTTGATGTTATTGTTACTACTAATCTATTTGGAGATATATTATCTGATGAAGCTGCTCAAATATGTGGTAGTCTAGGATTAGCACCAGGAGCAAATATTGGTGATAAATATGCATTATTTGAACCAATTCATGGCTCTGCTCCAGATATTGCAGGTAAGAAAATAGCTAATCCAATTTCTATGATTTTATCTGCAAAAATGATGTTAGAATATCTTGGAGAAAAAGAAGCAGGAAATATAATTGAAAATACTATTACTAAGGTTTTAGCAGAAGGAAAAGTATTAACAAGAGATCTTGGAGGAAATGCTACAACAGATGAAATTACAAATGAAATTATAAAGAAAATATTAAAGTAATTTTTCTTAATTTTTCTGTTTATTTAATTTTTCTACTATTACCTTAGCAAATTCCATTGTTTTTGTATTTCCACCTAGATCTTTTGTTAAATATTTGCCTTCTGAAAGTACACTATTAATTGCATTTTCTATCATATTTCCTAATTTTTCTTCTCCAAGATATCTCAACATCATAGCTGAAGAAAGAATTAAAGCTGAAGGATTAGCAATTCCCTTACCTGCAATATCTGGTGCACTTCCATGTACTGCTTCAAATAAAGCATATTTATCACCAATATTTGCACTTGGAGCTAATCCTAATCCTCCAGTTACACCAGCTGCAACATCAGATAATATATCTCCAAATAGATTAGTAGTAACAATAATATTGAAATCACTTGGATTCATTACAATTCTCATAGCAGCAGAATCTACAAGCATTTCTTCAGTTATTATATCTGAATATTCTTTTGAAATTTCAAGACATACATTTCTAAATAATCCATCTGTAATTTTTAATACATTTGCTTTATGAACAATAGTGACTTTTTTATAACCTTCTTTTTTTGCTAAATTAAAAGCAAATCTTGCAATTCTTTCACTTGCCTTTCTAGTAATAACTCTTATAGCTATAGAGTAATCATTAATGTTATATTCTATTCCACTATAAAGTCCTTCAGTATTTTCTCTTACAATAATCATATTAACATTTTTATGAATAGCTGGAACTCCTGGTCTACTTTTAAATGGTCTTATATTAGCATATAAATCAAATAATTTTCTAAGTGTAACTGTTGGACTTTTAAAAGTCTCAGGACCTGGTGGAGTTTGAGTTGGTCCTTTTAAACATACATCTGTTTTTTTTATAATATCAATACTTTCCTCTGGTAATGCATTTTTATATTTTTTCCATGCATTTAATCCTGCTTCTACAGGTATAAATTCAAAATTTAATCCTAAGCTATTTAAAACATATAATGTAGCTTCCATTACTTCTGGTCCTATTCCATCTCCATATATTACTGCAATTTTATATTTCTTCAAATAATATCCCTTCCTTTATGAATATTTATCTTTCTTAGATATATTTAATAAATATTTTTCGAAGATATTAATTTTGAATAATTACTGTAGATAAGAATTTCTCTATTCTTTTATTCAAATATGTAGTAATCATTTTTATAATCATTTTTAAAGTCATTTTTATAATAGGATTATTATTTTTAGAATAATCATTTGCTAATTCTTCTAGCCATTTCATATTATGTCTCCAAATTACTTTATATAATTCAAAATGATATGGTTTAGCATCTTCAATAAATCTCATAGGTTTACTATTTTCATCAAATGAAACATATAATAATGGACATAGAAAACTACGATATGGCTTTAAATCTTCAACTAATTCTATAGTTTCTATAATATCATCTTCTGTTTCTCCTGGCAAATTAACTATTAATGTTGCAGCTGGAATCCAATTATATTCATCACATATAGAAAAAGCATTTATAACAACATCTTTCCATTCACTTGGCTTAAATGGTGCTGGTTTATTATACATATATTTCTCAATTAAATTTTTACTTCCAGTTTCAATACCAGTTTGAAAACCAAGCCAATGATGTCTTCTTAATTCTAAAATTTCAGAGATTTTTTCTACAGTTAATGGAGATGAAGCAATAGATGCTAATTCTGCATGACTTATACATATATTATTTATGCTAGGAATTGATTTTACATTTTTAAATAATTCTATTACTTTATTATGATCTGGTACTAGTGAAAAAGTTCCATATCTTAATACATCTTCTGCATGTAAACAAATATTTCTTTGACCAAATCTTATATTAGTTTCTATATCTTTAATAATATCAATGATTTTTCTATGTCTAAGTCTTCTTAATGTTGGTGCACAGAATTTACATCCTCTTCCACATCCTCTTGATATTTCTACTAATCCTCCTATTGTTCCTCCTAATAAAGGAGGAATTTCTTCTGCTGATGGAATTTCATTATATTTTGGAGATATTCTTATTGGATATTCTAATAAATCATCAAAAATTTCTTTTACAATCTTTGGAAAAATAATTTCTCCTTCTCCTTCTATTACTACATCAATTCCAAATTCTCTCATTTCTTCATATCCAATTTGCCATGCCCCTGGTCCACCTATAATAATTCTAACTCCTTTTTTTCTAGCATTTTTAATTATATTAGATGTAATTAATCTTCTAAAATAATAAGTATTAAATGATTCTCTATGAACAATTCCATATAATCCACTCATTGTTGTTGATGCAGGACCTTTTCCTAATGGATCAAAAACTGTTATACCAATTATTTTTGTATCATTAGATAAAAATCTTGGAATATTCTCTAATGTTGTTACTACAATTTCTTCTCTATTTACTATTTTAGAATTGATAAGAGCAGACTCTATTCTTCTAAGTCCTTGAGGAGCTAATAATGCTATTCCATCTTCATTAACTATTGGATCATTAAATGTAGCTTTAAATAATAACTCAGAAAATAATAAACCTCTTGGAGCTGTAGAAACAAAACCATAAAATAATGAAGAATTATAATTACTCATTAAAGTCTTATCAGCTGTAAGAATAATCTTACAGCTTTTCATACATATAAAAAGTTTTTAATCAAGTTTATATTATTTTTCTATAATCCAAACCATTTCTTGCTTATATGATGTTAATGGCTTATAATCAAAACCTCCATAAACTTCCCATTTTTTAAATCCTGCAAGTCTTAATAATAATTCAAATTCTCTTTTATAAATTAAAGCAAATCTATAATAGCCTTTCCAATATAATTCTCCTTGTTTATAAACAATAACTGAAGTCTCTATTATTTGATTAATTTCATCAATAAAATAAGATTTTTCTCTTACTACATATTCTCCTAAATCAGTAACTATAAGTTCTTCTGATTCTCTTCCAAAACTCATCATTCTTTCTATATCAGGATAAAAGAAGTTTAATATTACTCTTCCATTTTCTTTTAAATTTCTTTTAAAATTTTT
>CAZTWF010000032.1:0-12375 GCA_964617245.1 uncultured Nitrososphaerota archaeon | reverse complement strand
AAAATTTTTCTTTATTTTCTGCAAGATCAATTACTGTAATACTCATTGCTACATCAGCAATTTCATCTCTTAATGGAAGATTTTCTCCATCTGCTAAAATCAATTCAGCCTTTCCAATTTTCTTAGCCTCTTTAATCATATTTATGGAAATATCAATACCAATTATTTCCTTACATTTTACCATTTTAAATAGAATACCAGTACCACATCCTACATCTATTAAAATTTCATCTTCTTTTGGTTTTATTCTTCCTAATAAGAAGCTTATTTTTAATTCTTGTTCTTCTTTATATCTCATATTATATAAATATGCAGTTATATTGTATTCTTCTATTAAATTACGTTTTTTCATGAGATAAAGATTTATTTAAGAGTTATATTTTTATTTAGGATAGTTTAAACTAAGAAAAAATGAGGTGAAAATATGGCAGAAATACAGAAATCACAACCACAAAGACCTAAAGAAGTCCTCAAGGATGTTGTCTTAGTTGGTAAAAAACCACTTATGAGTTATGTCATGGCAGCATTAATGCAATTAACTCAAAGTGATGCTATTACAATAAAGGCAAGAGGAAGAGCAATTTCTCGTGCAGTAGATGTTGCTCAAATACTTATAAATAGATTTCTTGGAAATTCTTCAATAAAGTCAATAAAAATTGATACAGAAACTATAGGAGATCCACCTAGAAATGTATCAATAATAGAAATAGTGATTTCTGGTAAACCATTAAAGAAATAAATAATACTACACATTCTTACATCTTTTTTATTTTATTAACTAATTTTTTATTAAATTTTTATATAAGTAAGTATTCATAAAACCTAAAGATTTCAGTAAATAGCAATTAAATATTTTTAAGGACAAAATAAAAATTAAGAATATAGCATCAAATATTAATCACTAAAAGTTCTTGATATTGATTATGAGATATTTTATCCTCCTGCTATTGGAGGAAATATTGAAACACAATCTCCATCTCTTAATTCTGTTTTAAGTCCATTTAATCCTCTTATATCTTTTCCATTTAATAAAATTTTAACCATCTCTTTTAATCTTCCTCTTTCAAAAATTATATCTTCTAATACTGAACCAAATTTTTCTAATAATAGATTTAAAATGTCTTCTATAGTAGTTCCTTCACATTCTATCTCTATACTTGACATACCTAATACTTCTCTTAGTGTAGCAAAAAATTCTACTTTTATTTTCATTTCTTATCAATTAGATTTAAATAATTCTCATGATTAAATTCTTTTCGATTAAGAGATGATAAATATATGAATGGATATATGGGGAAAATATTGAGAGTTGATTTATCTTCAAAAGAAATTTCAATTGAAGAATTAAATATGGATATAGCATATCAATTTATTGGTGGAAGAGGATATGGTGCTAAAATATTATTTGATGAACTTCCTGTAGGTATTGATCCTTTAGGTCCAAAAAATAAGTTAATATTTATGACAGGCCCTCTTACAGGTACACCTGCTCCTACTTCTGGTAGATATTCTGTATCTACAAAATCTCCTCTTACAGGTACTATATTTGATGCTAATGGTGGTGGATATTTTGGAGTTGAATTAAAAAGAGCTGGATTTGATGGAATTATAATAGAAGGTGTAAGTGATACTCCAGTTTTTCTTTCAATAATAAATGGAAAAGCAAAACTTCATGATGCATCTAATATTTGGGGTTTAGATGTATTTGAAACAGAAGCTTGTCTTAAACAAATTATAGGAGAACAATATGCTAGAGTTGCTTGTATTGGTCCTGCTGGAGAAAGACTTGTTAGAATAGCAGCAATAATGAATGATAAACATAGAACTGCAGCTAGAGGTGGTGTAGGTGCTGTTATGGGGTCAAAGAAGCTTAAAGCAATTATAGTTAAAGGTTCAGCAGAAATTCCTATTGCAAATCGTTATGCATTTATGAAAGAAGTAAAACGATGTATGAATATAATTAAAGGTCATCCAGTTACTGGTGATGGATTAGGAAGATATGGTACTGCTGTTCTAATTCATATAATTAATAAAGCTGGAATACTTTCGGTAAGAAATTATAAATCAAGTTTTTTTGAAGAAGCTGAAAAAGTAAGTGGAGAATATATGACAAAGACAATTTTAAAAGGAAAAAAAGGATGTTTTGCATGTCCAATAATGTGTGGAAGAATTACAAATGTAAAATTACCTAATGGTGATGTACTAGAGACAGAAGGACCAGAATATGAAACAATATGGGCTTTTGGTCCAAATTGTGGTATAAGTGATATTGAAGCTATAGCAATTGCTAATGATATGTGTAATAAATATGGAATTGATACTATATCAATGGGTCAGATTATTGCTTTTCTTATGGCATGTTATGAAAATGGTAAAATTGATGCTAAGAATATAGGTTTTGAACCAAAATTTGGTGATATAGAAAGTTTATATAAATTAATAAAAATGACAGCTTTTAGAGAAGGTATTGGAAATATATTAGCTGAAGGTGTTAAGAGAGCTTCTGAAATATTTAATGCTGAAGATTATGCCTTTCATGTTAAAGGACTTGAGCTTCCTGCATATGATCCAAGAGGAGCAAAAGGAATGGCTCTTGCCTATGCAACTTCAAATAGGGGAGGATGTCATTTAAGAGCTTTTATGATTGCTCCTGAGATTTTAAGTATTCCAAGATATTTAAATCCAAATTCTTATGAAAATAAGGCATTACTTACAAAAATTATGCAAGATGTATTTGCAGTTCTTGATTCTCTTATATTATGTAAATATTCTTCACTTGCATTATTTTCTACACTAAATTTTGAACCTGATTTTTATGCAAGATTACTTACAACTGCTACAGGATTTTATGTTGATAGAGAAGAATTCTATAAAATTGGAGAAAGAATATACAATTTAGAAAGACTTTTTAATGTCAGAGAAGGATTTTCAAGAAAAGATGATACTTTGCCTAAGAGATTATTAAATGAACCTTTACCAGATGGTCCTGCAAAAGGAGAAACAATTAATTTAGATAAATTACTAAATGAATATTATACTGTAAGAGGTTGGGATTATAATGGAATACCAACAGATAAGAAGGTGTTGGAATTGGGTTTAACTCCACTTTATGATGGTCCAAAAATTCAAGTAGCTATTGATGAAAGATATATGAAAGATGCATTACCTCTTGCTGAAGCAGCATATCGTGGAGGAGCAGATATAATAGAAGCAGGAACTCCTTTAATTAAATCAGAAGGTCTTAGAGTAATAAAAGAATTTAGAAAATTATGTCCAAATGCTACAATTGTAGCAGATCTTAAGACATTTGATACTGGATGGTTGGAAACAGAATTAGCTGCTGAAAATGGTGCTGATATAGTAACAGTAATGGGAGCAACAGATGATTATACAATAAAAGATGCAGTAGGTGCTGCTAGAAAATATGGTCTTAAGGTAATGGTAGATTTAATGAATCTTAAAGATCCAATATCAAGAGCTATAGAAGTTGAAAAATTAGGTGTTGATATTGTTTGTCTACATGTTGGTATAAGTGCACAAATAAGAGAAAGAGAAGTAGATCAAAAAATTACTATAGTAGAAAATCTTGTTAAATCAATAAATACACCAGTTGCAGTAGCTGGAGGAATAAAATTAGAAGTTGTACCATTATTAGTAAAAGCAGGTGCTAAAATAATTATAGTTGGTGGGGCTATTACAAAATCTGCAAATCCAGAAGAAGCTACAAGAAGATTTGTTACTACAGTAAGAAAATTATGGGATGAATACAAACAAAAAAGTAATAAATAATTATCTTAATTTATTTCCTTTTGAATCCATAGTGACAAAACATGGTCCAAAGTTTTCTACTTCTAAAACCCATACTGCCTCAGGATCTCCTAGATCTCTCCAATATACTTCCTTTACATTTTTAATTTGTTTTGCTGCTAAAGCTCCTGCTCCTCCTGGAAATTCCATATATATACAATGATATCTTTTTAAAGCATTAAGAGTTTTTTCTCCCATTCCTCCTTTCCCTATTATGCCTTTTAATCCTGTTAATTTGATTAATTCTTCTTCTAATTCTTCCATTCTCATACTTGTTGTTGGACCAGCAGAAACAACTTTTGATCCCTTAAGTAAAGGACCACAATGATATATTATTTTATTTTTTAAATCAAATGGAAGTTTTTCTCCTTTTCTTAATAATTCTATTGCTTTTAAATGTGCCATATCTCTCATAGTAAATAAAATTCCAGAAAGATATACAATATCTCCTATACTTATTTTCTCAATTATTTCATCATCTAATATAGTATTTAATTTCCATATTTTCATAATTTCACCTAATAATCTTAGTTTCTTTTCCATCATATAGAATAGAAATTCTTCTTAAAGCCCAACATTGAATATTTACACATAATGGAAGACTAGCTGTATGACAATGTGCCCATTCTATTGCTACATTAAGTGTTGTTGTTTTTCCACCAAATCCCATAGGTCCTATTCTTAAATTATTTATTTCTTCTATTAATTCTTCTTCTAAATTTTTTACAACTTCATAAGAACTTCTTTGATTAATAGGTCTAAGAAGAGCATATTTTGATAAATGTACAGCTAATTCCATATTTCCTCCAATTCCAATGCCTACAATTATTGGTGGACATGGTTTTCCATTAGCTTTTTTTATAGTATTAATTATAGCTTCTTTTATTCCTTTTAATCCTTTTATTGGATCTAACATATAAATACAACTAACATTTTCTGAACCAGCACCTTTTGCTAAAATATCAATTTTTATAAAATCATTATCTTCATACTCAAAATGAATTATTGGATGAAATCTTCCTAGGTTTTCTCCTTGATTTTCTCTTGTAAAAGGATTTACTGTATTTGCTCTTATAGGAACTTCTATTACTGCTCTTCTTATTGCTTCTTCTATTATTTTCTTAATTTTTTTAAATTCTTTTGAACATTTTACAAAAAATTCAATAATTCCTGTATCTTGACATATTGGAACTTTTTCTTCTCTAGCATATTTAATATTCTCTATTATAGAATCAATAACAATTTTACTAAGACCTTCTTCTTTTCCTCTTATTTCTAGTAATTTCTTTTCTATATCTTCTGGTAAATCACATTCTAATCTTCTTATAGCCTCAACAATAATATCACTATCTATTTCATTCATAAAGATAAAAAACCAAAAAGTATTAATAAATCATGCTATTTTCTTTTTTTATGTATAATGATTATGATCAATTAAGAAAATTTTCTTCTGAAATATCACAATTAGTCAAATACATTTATTTTAATAACTTAGTAAGAGCTGAACAAGAATTATTACAATTAAAAAATAAATTAGAAAAATTTGGAGAAATAGGAAATGGTTTTTTTAATGCCATAAAAGGTGCATATATTGCTATGAAAGAAAAAGACAAAATTGCTTTTTTCACAAGAGTTTATCGATATGAAAGTCCAGAAAAGATTAGAGAATTAGCCAATAATTTTAAAAATGAAATCTTTAGATCAACTATTGATGATTATGAAAGAGGCTATCTTTTATGTTGGGAAATCATTTTAAGAACTTTATCTGAACTTAAAGAACAATATCCAGAATATTTATTAAGAGAAGAAAATACAGAATCTACATCCAAATAATATTATAAGTAATAACCCAAATTACATACCAAATTAAAAAGTATGAAAAAATTCCTGTTGTATAAAGTTTTTTATAATCTTTTACATTAGAGTATATACTCTTAATTACATATCTAAACAATATATAAGTTAAAATGAAGAATGAAGTTCCTATTATCAAACCTAATCCTTCTTTTAAATTTAATATTCCACATAATAATCCAGCAAATATTGCAAATATTATCCTTATATAGTAAATTTTTCTGTAAATAGAATGATGTGTAGGTGTTGAGCTTGAAATCTTATCTGTCATCTATAGATCTCCTCGCTATTATTAGAGAATTAAATTCCATACTTATAAGTACTCGTATAGAAAATATATATAATTTAGATAATTTTGCTTTTCTATTTCGTTTTCATAAAGCTAATGGAATTAATTTTGATTTAATATTTGAATTAGGAAAAAGAATTAATTTAACTAATTTTAAATATCCATTACCATCTTCTCCTTCTTTTCCTGTAACTAGAATAAGATCATTAATATTAAATACTCAAGTAGTTTCTATTAATCAAATAAATCTAGATAGAATAGTTTGTATAACATTAAAATCAAATGAAGGCAAAATATTAAAATTATATTTAGAATTATTTGAAAAAGGTAATATAATAATAACTGATGAATTTGATAAAATTATTTTTGCATTATATCAAAGAAAAATGAAGGATAGACATATTATAATAGGAGAAACATATAAACTTCCTCCTACTCGAGGTAAAAGTATTTATGAAGATATTAACTATGATGATATTATTATTAATGAAAATATAAGAAATTTAAATGTATTAAAAGCTTTAAGTAAATATTATAATTTACCTCCAGAATTTATAGAAGAAGTTTTAGTAAGATGTAATATAAATCTCAATACATTATTCTCAGAAATCAATAATGAAATTCTTCAAAAATTTATAGAAACTAGTAGATCATTAATAGAAGAAATTAAATCTTCATTATTAAGACCAAATATAATAATAAAAAATGGAGAAAGAATATCAGTTCAACCTATTGAATTTATCTCATTACCTTATGAACGAATATATTTTTATTCATTTAATAATGCAGTAGATGAATATTTTTCATCATTTATTACACAAAAAATATCAGAAAAACAAAAAAAACCATTAGATGAAAAAATAAAAGAATTTGAGAATATAATTGAAAGACAAAAGAAATACCTAAAAGAATTAGAAGAAAAACAAATTAAAAGTAAAAAAATTGGAGAAATTATATTAAATAATCTAGATAAAATTCAAGCTTTAATAGATTATGTAATTAATATGCGAAAGAAAAACATAGATTGGGAAGAAATAAAGAAATTATCTCCTATTAAAATATTAGAAATAAATCCTTCAAAAGGCATTCTTAAAACTATCATAGATGATCAAGAATTAGAAATTGATTTTAAAATTTCTGCTACAGAGAATATGAATAAATTCTTTTCAGAATATAAAGAAATTTCAAAAAAGATTAATGGTCTAATTAATGCAATAAATGAAACTGAGAGAAAGATTAATGAATTAAAAAAAGGTCTAGAAGAAATTAGTAAAATAATTATTGTAAAAGAAATGAAAAAAGAATGGTATGAAAGATTTAAATGGACTTTTTCATCTCAAGGATTCTTAATTATTGGAGGAAAAGATGCTAGACAAAATGAAATTCTTGTAAAAAGATATATGGATGAAAAAGATATTTTTGTTCATTCAGATGTACCTGGTGGTTCAGTAGTTATAATAAAATCTAATGGTTTAGAAGTTCCTGAAGAAACAAAAAAAGAAGCAATATCTTTTGCTGTTATATATTCAAAAGCATGGAAAGCTAAATTAAGTTGTGCAGATGGTTATTGGGTTATGGCTAATCAAGTAAGTAAGAAGCCTCCTTCAGGTGAATTTCTTAAAAAAGGTGCATTTATGATATATGGTGAAAGAAATTATATTCGTAATGTGCCTTTAATATTATTTTTAGGTGTAAAGATAGTAGATAAAGAATTTAAGATTATTGTAGGTAATGAAAATTTTGTAAAAAATAATTCTATTACTTTTGTTAAATTAGTACCTGGAGATTTAAAAGGTGAAATTTTAGTTAAGAAAATAAAAGAATTATTAATAAAAAGAGCAAGTAATGAGTATAAAGAAATTATAAATGCTATTCCTAATAATGAAATTTTATCTAAATTACCCTCAGGTGGTGCATTACCTTTATAATGATACTTAATTATAAATTTCACGTAAATTTAAATAAATTTATAAGCTATTATATAATTGGATAATTTATGACAAGAATAAGAACTTTACATGTAGAAGATGTAATGCATAAAAATGTAATAATATTACCTGAAGAGGCTAATGTGAGAAGAGTAGCTATAGAGATGAGTGAAAAAGGTGTAGGTTCTATAGTTATAACACATAATGATCATCCAGTTGGTATAATTACTGAAAGAGATTTAGTTAGTAGAGTAATTGCAAAAGGTCTAGATCCTGAGAAAACATTGGCAAAAGAAATAATGTCATCACCATTATTTGTTATAAGTCCAAAAGCTGAAATTATGGAAGCAGCAAGAAAAATGTCTTCTTTAAATGTTCGTAGATTAATTGTTGTTAAAGATGGAAAAATGATTGGAATTATAACATCAAGAGATATATTAAATGTAGCACCAGAACTTATTGAAATATTAATAGAAGCATCAAAAAATAGATTAATTAGAACTTCAGAAGAAGAAATGGTAGGATATTGTGATAATTGTGAAGAATGGTCAGATTCACTCAAAGAAATTAATGGTCAGTTTTTATGTGAAAACTGTCGTTTAGAATTTAGTCAATAATATTAAAATTGGTGAGAAAATGAGTGTAAGTGATTTTATGTCATCACCTGTTATTGTTGCATATCCAACTGATAATTTAGCCTATATAAGAAATTTAATGTTAAAAAAAGGAGTAAGTCGATTAGTTATTATTGAAAGAAATCATCCAATAGGTATGATAACAAGAAAAGATATCATTAGAAAACTTAGAAGTTATGATTTTCAACAAAGAGATTTTGATTCTATATTAGTATCAGAGATAATGCGTAGTCCTATAATTTCAATAAATGAGAATGTCTCAATAATTGAAGCTGCTAAGGAAATGGTCAATGAAAATATTAGAGGATTACCTGTGGTAAATAATAAAGGAGAATTAGTTGGTATAATTACAAAAACTGATATAACAAGATATTTTGCTGAAAATATTAAATCTAAATATATTGTAAAATCAATTTGTCAAACTAATAATATTCCTATTGTAAATAGACATCATAGTGTATATAGAGTTATTGATATATTAGAAAAATCTAATAATGATAGAGTAATAGTAATTGATGGTGGAAAACCAATAGGAATAATTACTGAAACAGATTTATCTTTTGTTACATTTCCAAAGAAAGTTGAAAGTTTTATTAAAAGAATTAAAAAAGAATATGGTGAAATTTCTTATGAACGTATTTATCTAATACCTATTGCTGAAGATATTATGACATCAGATCCAATAACAATAAAAGAAGATGAAGATGCTAATTTAGCAGCTAAAATGTTAATTGAATATAATATTGGTGGAATGCCAGTAGTAAATAATGATAATAAATTAACTGGTTTAATTACAAAATTTGATTTTGTTAAGGTATTAGCAAAGGGCGAATAATATGAGATTAATGGATATATTAGTAAAAGATCCTCCTATGTTAAGTAAAAATAGACCTATAACTGATGCATTAGAGATTTTAAGAAAAGAATCAATAGATAGTATATGTATATATGATGAGAAACCTATTGGAATAATTAGTTATAGAGATATTTTAAGTAAAATAGGTTTAGAGAGAGTAAGAAGATTAGTTCCAGAAGCTCTTTATAATTCAAGTTTTGTTAGATATTTTCCCACATATATATCAGATGAATGTTCTATTAGAAAATGTGCTGAATTAATGATAGAATTTAATATAAATTCTCTTCCTTTTTTCTATGGTGAAACTTTTCTTGGTATGATCTATAGACGAGATATGATAAGATTTGTTGAAGATTCCTCTATAAACATAGAATTAATAATGAATAGAAATCCATTAGTCATATATCCATATAGTAGAATAATACATGTAAGAAGAATAATGCTAGATAACAATCTCTCATTTTTACCAGTTTTAAATGATGATGGTAAAGTTTTAGGTGCAGTAACTGAGGGAGAAGTTGTTAATACTCTAATAGAATTTTATAGAAGAACACCAGAGAAACATCAAAAAGCTAGAATAAGAGAAATATTAGTCACAACATCAATGATTACAGATATCCCTATTGTAGAAAAAGAAACTATTCTCTCTGATATTGCTGTAGAACTTAGAAAAAAAGGATCACCAGGAGCAGTTATCACTGAAAATCAAAAAATTATAGGAATTCTTACTCATAATGAAATATTAAAATATATAGTTCATAGCTTTCCAGAGGGATTATAAAATTTTATGAAATTCATAGTAGATGCAATGTTAGGAAGACTTGCAAAATGGTTAAGATTACTTGGTTATGATACTATATATGATAAAATGCTTACTGATGATGAATTAATAAATATTGCAAAAAATGAAAGACGAATATTATTAACAAGAGATGAAATTCTTTTTAAGAAAGCAATAAAACAGAATATAAATGCAAAATTAATAAATTCCACAGATCTTATGAAAGCTCTAAAAGAGCTTAATCTTCACCTAGATGAATCTATAATAGGTTCTAGATGTACATTATGTAATACAATATTAATTACAGAAAATTCAAATATTTGGAAATGTCCAAATTGTGGAAAACTTTATTGGCAAGGGAAACATTGGAAGGATATAAATAGACGAATAAAATTTTTAAAAAGTGATAATTATGTTAACTCTTGAAGAAGGAGAATTCTTAGTTAAAATTGCTAGAGAAGCAGTAACAAGATATATTGATAAAGGAAAAAAGATTACTCCTCCTGAATACCCAAGTAATAAGATTTATGAAAAAAGTGGAGTTTTTGTCACAATAGAAAAATTATTTCATGGAGAAAAAATATTAAGAGGCTGTATTGGTTTTCCATATCCATATCTTCCATTAATTGAGGCTGTAATTGAAGCTGCAATAAGTGCTGCTACAGAAGATCCACGTTTTCCTCCTTTGAGAAAAGAAGAACTTTCTGAAGTTATATTTGAAGTTAGTGTATTAACACCTCCAAAATTATTAATTGTTGAAAATCCAAAGGATTATGTTAAAAAAATAAAGGTAGGAAGAGATGGTTTAATTGTAGAAATGGGTCCATATTCTGGACTTCTATTACCTCAAGTTCCAGTGGAATATAGATGGGATGAAGAGACTTTTCTTTCAGAATGCTGTATGAAAGCAGGTCTTCCACCAGATTGTTGGTTTTCAAAAAAAGTCAAGATTTATACTTTTACAGCAGAAATATTCTCTGAATTAACTCCATGTGGTAAAATCATAAAGAGAGAAATTGGATGATAAAATGCGTTTGTACTTTGCTCCATGTGGCATAGGCTTAGGACATGCAGGAAGATGTATTGCAATAGCTAATATGTTTAGGAATAATGCTAAAATTTTATTTTCTTCATATAATGAAGCTGTAGATTATATTAAAAAAGAAAATTTTGATGTAGAAAAAGTACCTGAAATTTATTTTTATGAAAAAATTGATGGTACTTTTGATCTCAAGAGAAGTCTATCTGCAGGACCTAAGATTATTATTAATTTTCTTAGACAAATAGGTGCAGAAATACATCTCATGGAACACTTTAAACCTGATGTTGTAATCTCAGATAGTCGTTTATCATCAATTATTGCTGCTAGGACCATGGGATTTAAATCTATTCTAATTTTACATCAACTAAGAATAATGATTCCACATCTTAAACCTATTGATAAAAAAATAAAACAGAAAATAAAAGATCATACTGAAAGATTTATTTTAGAAACACTTGGTAGCTTATGGAATTTAAGTAATATAATATTAGTACCAGATTTTCCTCCTCCTTTTACAATAGCTAGATCTAATGTTATTCCATCTCATAAATATTTAAATAAACTCAAACTAATTGGACCAATTATATCAAAATATCCTTGGGAACTTCCTCCAAAAGATGAAATAAGAAAAAAATTAAAAGAAGAATTAGGAATAGATGATAGTCCGTTAATATTTATTGCTATGAGTGGTACATTAGCTGAGAAGAAGTATATAACTGAAAGACTGATCAAAATACTTCAAGATTTCCCTCAATCATATAATATAATAATAAGTAGAGGAATTTCAAATAATAATGGTATTAGTAAAATAAATGAAAAAATAATAATATGTAATTGGATAAATGATAGATATGCACTATTGAAAGCATGTGATTTATTAATAACAAGAGGAGGTCATAATACTGTCTCTGAAGCAATATATTATGGAAAGCCAATGATAATAATTCCAACACCAGCTCATTCTGAACATCAAGGAATTGCAAAATCTATAGTAAATATGAAAATTGCAAAGTGTATTCAACAATATAATCTTTCTAAGGATATTCTTTTAAGTAGTATAAATGAAATTCTAAATTCTTCTGATATTCTTTCAAATATTAAAGAATTAGAAAATTTTGCTTCTAAATTTAATGCTTTAAAAACAATATACGATATAATAAATAAAATAATATAAAAATTTATT
>CAZTWF010000031.1:0-4187 GCA_964617245.1 uncultured Nitrososphaerota archaeon | reverse complement strand
GCCAATTATTGTTTTAATTACAGATGGAAAAGCAAATGTTTCTTTAAGTGGAAAAATTCGAGAAGAAATAATAGAAATAAGTAAAGAAATAAGAGAAAATAATATTTATTTAGTAGTTATAGATGTTTCTGAAGATCCTTATATTCCAAACTATATAAATGATATAGTAGAAGCTACAAATGCTAAACATATTAAAATAGAAACTTTAACAAGTACTGAAATTCAAAAGATAATAACACAATTACTTTAAACTTAGAATAAACTTAGAATAAAAATTCTATTAAATAATATATTTTAGTGCGGGGGGTGGGATTTGAACCCACGAAGGCCTATGCCACAAGGTCCTAAGCCTTGCGCCTTTGACCTGACTTGGCGACCCCCGCTCAATAAAAATATTAAATATATTCTATTTAATCTTTTATTCAAAAAATTAAAAAAGGAGTTTGCATAAATTTATGGCAAGCTCCGGTCGTATAGTCCGGTCAAGTATACTGGCCTTTCGAGCCAGTGACCCGGGTTCAAATCCCGGCCGGAGCATCAATTTTAAATTATTTATTTTTTAAATATATTATGAAATAAAATGTGGAATATTATTAAAAAATATTTTGAAGATTATCCTGAAAGACTTAAAGTTGCTCGTATATTAATAGATAATGGTCTTAGTATTAGAAATAGAAGAATATTTTTAAATGAAATTGAAATTCCCATAGTACGTATTGCAAGAGTTGCTAATGTTGATAGAAGAACAGTTATTGAAACTATACAAATGATAGAAGAAATAGAAGAATTAAGAAAAATATTTTATCATTTAAGATCTGCAGGTCATTCTCTTAAAGAAGTTGCACGTTATTTAAATTTTGGAGTTTTAGAAATAATACCAGAAAATGCAAGAATGCCAGGAATTTTAGCTAATGCTGCTATGATATTAGCAAATAATGGTCTTAGTATAAGACAAGCAATAGTTGATGATCCTGAACTTTCTCCTGAACCTAAATTAGTACTTATTGTTGAAAAGAAAATTCCTGGAGAATTAATATCAGAATTTTTAAAAATAAAAGGAGTAGCTAAAGTTTCAATTTATTAATTTAACATATTAGCAATAGATATTACTTTATTTACAACATCTATAGCATTTTTTCCAAATATTCTTATAATTGGTTCCTTTCCAATATCACCAAAATCATAAATAGCATCTGGAATTTTTCCAATTCTTTTTATTGCTTGTTCAATTCCCCATGGTAATGATGCTCCTTCTTTTAATTTTATTTCTAATGGTTCTTCTCTTCTATCAAAATATGATATTGTAAAATTAAGTTTCTTCATTATTTCTAGTATTTTTTCAGAATATTTTATATTTATAGCAGCTCTTATATTATTATCATATTCCATAATTTTTAATAATATTCTTGCCATATGAGATGATACTCCAAATTCAGGTGAAGATACTGCTTTTACTTTATTCTTTATTTTTACAATTCTTCCTGGAATACCTGCAATATCATTTATATCTTTTGCATATGGAATTGCCATTACTAAATTCATTTGAACTTCTGGAATTAAATAAGCTATTTTTTCATTAGATTCAAGAATTTCAATAGCTTTTTTCAATTCTTCAATTACTTTATATTTTTCAGCAGGAATATATAACCAAGCTATAGGATTTACAGGACCATGACCTTTTCCTATAGATAATCCATGTAGTATTGCATAAGTGATAAATATTTTTGCATTTTCAATTGCTTTTTCAATATCATTTCCTTTAGCAATTTCTGCAGTAATAGCAGCTGAAAAACTACAACCAGTTCCATGTGTATTTTTTGTTTCAATTCTTTGAGATCTATATTCTTTATATTTTCCATTATAATAAAGAATATCAATACTTTCATTAGAATTTAAATGTCCTCCTTTTACTACTACAGATTTAGCACCATAATTTTCTACAATTATTTTTGCAGCTTTTTTCATATCTTCAATATTATT
Source organism: uncultured Nitrososphaerota archaeon (assembly GCA_964617245.1). GTDB lineage: Archaea > Thermoproteota > Methanomethylicia > Methanomethylicales > Methanomethylicaceae > WYZ-LMO11. The sequence goes on along the minus strand of CAZTWF010000031.1, from coordinate 2,207 downwards.
TATTTTAATTCCAGAAATTACTTCAGCTTCAGGAATATTAGGTGTAACTACTGTAGCTAATGGTATTAATTCTTTTATTAATATTTCAATAGCTTCATCTTTAAGTAATTTAGCTTTACTTTTTGCAATCATTACTGGATCTATAACAATAGGAAATCCATATTTTTTAACACATTTAGAAACAGTAGAAATTATTTTTGAACTACTTAACATTCCAGTTTTTGCAGCATCAATTCCCATATCCTTAGCAATAGCATCAATTTGTTTTTCAATAATATCTATATCTATTTCTTGAATTCCAATTACTTCATAAGTATTTTGTGCAGTAATAGCAGTAATAGCAGAAGTACCATGAACTCCTAAAGCTGCAAAAGTTTTTAAATCTGCTTGAATTCCTGCTCCTCCACCAGAATCACTTCCAGCAATAGTTAATGCAATTGGTATTTTTCTCATAATATTTTTCATAATAAAAATTAAGAAATTAAAATTTATATTTGTATTGGAAAAATTAAATTTGAGAGATGGAAATAAATATGGAAATAATAAGCTTAGAAGAATCAATTAATGAAATTATTGAAAAATATAATAAAAAACCTAAGGGATGGAAGTTTATATCAGATTTTAAAGGAAATATTATTATTATAGGTCCAGATATGGGATATCAATTAAAAGTAATGATGATTAATCCTTATGAAAGTATTGGTATTGGAACAAGATTATATAAACCTATAAATGAACCTATAAAATATGATTTTAAATATAATTCTGGTTTTAGAATATTAGATGAAAAATCATTTAAAGAAATAATTTCAGGAAATTATAATATTATTTGGAATATTTTAAGAAAAGATCCTATTCCTACATATGAATTAAATAAAGGAAAAATAATCTTAGGAGGACCAATATTAGCTACAGATATTAAATCAAAAATTGAAGAAAAATTATCTATAGAATTAGAAAAATTATTTAGAAAGAAATATCCATTTAAAGCAAATATGTTTAGATAGGTGATTTAATGAAAAATTTAATGAAGAAAATAATATTATATAAAAGTCCATCTTGTGAAAAATGTTCTATAGCAAAATTTATTTTACAACGTATTTTAATGAATAAAGGATTATCTTATGAAGAAAATGTAGAAGAAAAAGATGTAAAAAAAGATAGAAATGCCATGGCAGAATTATTAATGTATGGTGCTTTAAATACACCATTAATTATAATTGGAGATAAAATATTTAAAGATGATGATGCTTTAAAAGAAAATTTATTAAAAGAAGCAATTGAAAAAATTTTATGAAATGTAAGGATTGTAAATATTGGTATGGAGCATTTGATAATGATTATGGACCATGTAGTATAAAAAATGCAAGAGGAGATAAAAAATATATAACTCATGGATTTCATGAATGTGATGAATTTGAAGATAAGAATAGCAAATAGAAATGATTATGAAAAAATATTAGAATTTTCAAATAGAGCAAAATGGGAATATGAAATAAAAGATTTCTATTTAATGGAAAGATCTGGAATTTCTAAAACATTATTATTAGAAGAAAATGAAATAATTGGAATGATTACAATTTTTGATTATGGTGAAATCAGTTGGATAGCAAATTTATTTATAGATGAAAAATTTAGAAGAAAAGGATATGGAAGTTATTTAATTAAAGAATCAATTAAATTACTTAATAATAAAAATACTATTGCACTTTTTTCAAAAAAAGAAACTATTAATTTTTATATAAAAAATGGATTTAAAATTGATGAAAAATTTTATTTTGTAAAATTTATAGGAAATAAGAAAAATAAAAATATTAATAAAAAAGGATGGAGTGAAATTATACCTATAATGGATTATATTGCCTTTGGTTATAAAAGAGAATCTCTTTTAAAATTATTAGTAGAAAATGGTTATGTAATATATGAAAATAATGGATTTGCTATTATTCGTCCTGAAGATAAAATGATTGGTCCTGTAATATGTGAAAATGACAAATTATTATATTTAGCTATGGAAAGTCTAGGATATGGAACAAGAGCTATTGTTAAGAAAATTTATGATAATATGGAAATTATAGATGAAATAATAAGAATGTATATTGGTAAAAAACCTATAGATAATAAAATAGCAATAGCTTTTACTGGACTTGAATATGGTTAAAAATTAATTTATCTTTTTATTATAAAATATTATGTTAATTTATAAT
>CAZTWF010000030.1:0-6034 GCA_964617245.1 uncultured Nitrososphaerota archaeon | reverse complement strand
AATAAGAAAACTCATAAAAAATATTAATAAAAGTATTTTAATACATGAACAAATAATTCTCAGATTAGAAACTATTAAAGAAATTGAAATAGTATTTTCACAATTAAATCAAACATTAAATGCTATTAAAGATGTAATAATAGAAGTAAATAAAATTATGCCAAAATTATCAAATAATTTAGATATTATAGATAATATTACTCAAGATCTTATCATAAGTACAGAAGTAAGAGAAATAGAACAACCTATTATTAAATCATCAGAATGTAATAATATAATTAAAGAAGCTTCTAATTTATTAGAAGAAAAACTTAAAGAAGATATACCAATGCCACCAACTAATGTAAATAATAAAATTGATAAGTATCTTATAGATTATTTGAAAAGAAACAATGGAGAATTTGATATAAATGAATTCTATAAAATTACAAAAATTCCAAAAGAAGAAATATTAAGAACAATAGAAAAATTATCAAATAAGGGATTAATAAAAATATTAGTAGCTGAGGAGGCTTTGAATGGCATTTATGGCTGCAAGTGAATTAGAATCTCTTGCTATAAAATATGCAAAAGAAGCAACTCGTTTAGATCAACAAGGAGCTAAGGGATTAGCTATAACATATTATCAAAAAGCAATTGATGCTTTTTTAAAATTAGTAAATCTTTATCCAAATTATGAATTAAATAGAATATATATTCAAAGAGCAAAAATGTATCAAGAAAGAATAAAGATTTTAAGAGGAGAAGTTTCAGGAGAAGAAACAAAAGAAGAAACAAAAACAGAAAGTAAATCAACTTTTGAAGATATACTTGTTACTGAAAAACCAAATGTAAAATGGGAGGATATTGCAGGATTAGAAGAAGTAAAAAAAGCAATTAAAGAGGCTATTATATATCCATCAAAAAGACCAGATTTATTTCCATTAGGATTTCCCAAAGGAATTCTTTTATATGGTCCTCCTGGCTGTGGAAAAACTCTAATAGCTGCAGCTGTAGCAACAGAAATTGATGCTGCATTTTTTTCTGTAGATGCAACTTCTATTATGTCAAAATGGTTAGGTGAAGCTGAAAAAAATGTAGCAAGATTATTTAGAGCTGCAAGAGAAGCATCAATAAAACATGGAGCTTCAATAATATTTATTGATGAGATAGATTCCTTATTAGGTGTAAGATATAATGAAGTAGGTGGTGAAGTAAGAGTAAGAAATCAATTCTTAAAGGAAACAGATGGAATTATGGATAAGGGAAGGAATTGGTCTATATATGTAATTGGTGCAACAAATAAACCATGGACTTTAGATTGGGGTTTTATAAGAAGATTTCAAAAAAGAATCTATGTACCCATACCAGATTTTGAAACCAGACTTAAAATCTATCAATTATATACACAAAAACTTGTTATGAGTGATGTAGATTTAAATGAAATAGCAAGATTATCAGAAGGCTATTCAGGAAGTGATATAAGAGATGTCTGTCAAGCTGTTCAATTAAGAGTAGTAAGTGAATTATTCGAATCTGGAAGATATTTAGATAAAAATGCTAAACCTCGTCCAATTACAATGGAAGATTTTAAGATTGTTATTTCTCAAAGAAAACCAAGTATTACAAAGGAAATGATAAGAGCATATGAACTATGGGCTGAGAATTTCAGAGCAATATGAGGTATTAGAATGAAATGGATTTTAGCACATGGAGATTGTGATGGAATATGTTCTTGTGCTATTGCTTTTTCTATCTTTAAAAATGCTAATATCTTTTTCTCTCATCCAATTGGATTAGCTAATGATTTAAAACAAGTAGATGGAGATTTATTAGTATTAGATATTGCATTATCTTCAAAAGAATTAGATAATGTATTAAAAGAATTGAAAAGAATTTATGAAAATGGTAATAAAATAATATATATTGATCATCATCCATTTCCAAAAAATTTTAATTCAAATCTATTTTATGGAGAATTATTCCATTCATTATCATCAAGTACTTCTGAACTTACATTTATGAAATTTAAAGATTATTTAAATATGGAAATAGGAAGAATTGCTATATATGGTGCTATAGGTGATTATTTAGATAGAACTCCTAATATTGAAAAATTATTAGAATATTGGGATAAAAGAACTCTTTATCTTGAAAGTGGTTTACTTATAGCAGCTATTGAATCTATGGGAAGAGATTATGATATAAAAAGAGAATTAGTAAAATATCTATCAGAAAATAAACTACCAAGTAATAATGAAGATCTTGTTGAAATGGCTATAAGAGAAGTCTCAAAAGAAGAAGAAATGAGAAAAATTATAGAAAAGGAAGTAAAAACCATAGGAAAAATTGCTTATTTATTAGATATTAAATGGTCTCTTGGAAAATCAGCAATTTATGCAAGAGCTATAACTAATTCTATAGTAGGTATTGGAGCTGAAAACAGAAAAAATTTTATAGACATGAGTCTTAGAACTCCTTTTGAATATATAAAATTAAATGAAATAGTAATGGAAATAGCAGAAGAATTAGGTGGAAGTGGAGGTGGACATAGAAAAGCTGTAGGTGCTAGAATTCCAAAGGAATACTTTTATGATTTTTTAAATAAGTTAAATGAAAAAGTTTTAAATTTAACAAAAATAGTAAATATAGAGTATTAATTTTTTCTGAAATATAAGTTTAATAATTATAAGGTTATATTAGTATAAAAAGAAAGATTTATAAGCTTAAATTTCTTAGACTTTGAAAGGGGATTATAATGAAAATAAAATTAAAATGTCCAGAATGTGATTGTGAAATTGAATTAGAAGATATACTTGAAGGAGAAATAATATGTTGTGAAGATTGTGGAGTAGATCTAGAAGTAAAAAAGAAAGCTGATGGTACCTATGAACTTGTAGTAGCAGAAAGTGAGGGTGAAGATTGGGGAGAATAATTGCCTATTCTTTCTTTACTTTATGATAGGATTAGAACTGAAGAAAAACTTATTATCAATACTGCTGAAAAAAAAGGTATTGAATTAAGACCAATAGATGTAAAAGATCTTCATTTAATAATTACAGATCCTAATAAAGACAGGGAAATTTTTGGAGATATTGCAATAGAAAGATGTGTAAGTTATTTTCGTGGACTTCATTTAACTGCTATACTTGAAGGAAAAGGAATTAGAGTTATCAATCCATATTCTATCATGAGTATTTGTGGAAATAAAATGTTAACAAGTATTTTATTAGCAAAACATGGAATTCCAACACCAAAAACAATAATAGCTTTTACAAAAGAAGAAGCATTAAAGGCTATTGAAGAAATAGGATTTCCAGCTGTAATAAAGCCAGTATTTGGAAGTTGGGGAAGATTAATAGCTCAAATAAAAGATAGAGATATAGCTCAAATAATATTAGAACATAGAGAAGAAATCAATAATCCATTATATCAAATTTATTATATACAAGAAATGATAGAAAGACCTCCAAGAGATATAAGATGTATTGTTATAGATAATGAAATTATTGCTTCAATATATAGATATTCTTCACCTGAAGATTGGAGAACAAATATAGCAAGAGGTGGAAGAGCTGAAATTTGTAATTTAACTGAAGATATGAAAGAAATAATATTAAAGACATCAGAAATTATTGGAGGAGGAGTATTAGGAATAGATGCTATGGAAAGTAAAAATGGAATTGTTGTTCATGAAGTAAATGCTACTGTAGAATTTAAAGGAGCAATGTCTGCTACTGGTATAGATATACCAGGAAAAATTATTGAATATGCATTAAAATTAGCAAAGAAATAATTATTAAAAATTATTATTATAACTATTATTTTAAAAATAATAAGAAGTGATGTAAATGGGAATGACAATATCTGAAAAGATCTTAGCAAAAGCTGCTGGTAAAGATAAAGTAGAACCTGGTGAATATATTATTGGAAAAATAGATTTAGCAATGTTTCATGATTTAACAGGTCCACTTACATTAAATGTATTAAAAGAAGTAGGATATGATAAGCCATGGGATCCAAATAAAATAGTAATTATATTTGATCATCAAGTTCCAGCAAATTCTATAACAACAGCAGAACTTCATAAATTACTTAGAGCTTATGCAAAAAAATATGGAATAAAATTACACGATGTTGGTAATCAAGGAATATGTCATCAAATATTAGCAGAAGAATATGTAAAACCAGGAATGTTAGTAGTAGGAGCAGATTCTCATACATGTACATTAGGAGCATTAGGAGCATTTGCTACAGGAATTGGCTCAACAGAAATGGCTGCAGTAATTCTTACAGGAGAGCTTTGGTTTAGAGTACCTGAAAGTATAAAATTTGAATTAAAAGGTAATTTAAAAAATGGAGTTTCTGCTAAGGATATAATACTATATATTATTGGAAAAGTAGGAGTTGATGGTGCTTTATATTGTGCTACTGAATTCACTGGTGATATAAGTAAATTAAGTATCGATAGTAGATTAACAATTTGTAATATGGCAATAGAAATGGGAGCAAAAACAGGAATTATTAATCCTGATGAAAAGACTTTTGAATATACTAATGTAGATAATACCTATGGAAATATTAGAAGTGATAATAATGCTGAATATATTGATGAAATAGAAATTTATTTAGATGAATTATTACCTCAAGTAGCACTTCCACATTCAGTAGATAATGTAAAACCAGTATCAGAAGTAGAAGGAATAGAAGTAGATCAAGTATTCATTGGTTCATGTACTAATGGAAGATTAGAAGATCTTGAAGCTGTTGCTAAGATATTGAAAAATAAAAAAGTAAAAACAAGAACAATAATAATTCCAGCATCGCCTAAGGTTTACTTAGAAGCTGAGAAAAGAGGTTATATTAGAATATTTTTAGAAGCAGGAGCAGTAATATGTAATCCTAATTGTGGTCCATGCTTAGGTGGTCATATGGGAATATTAGCTGATGATGAAGTTTGTGTAAGTACATCTAATAGAAATTTCATAGGAAGAATGGGAAGTCCAAAAGCAAAAATATATTTAGTTTCACCTCAAACTGCAGCTATTACTGCAGTAGAAGGAAAATTAACAGATCCATTAAGGTATATAGGTGTTTAATATGATATTTAAAGGAAGAGTATGGCTATTTGGAGATAATATTGATACTGATTTAATAATTCCTGGAAAATATTTAATAATTACAGATCCTAATGAATTGGCAAAACACTTATTTGAAAATATAATAGAATCCTTTTATACTAAAATTAAGCCAGGAGATATTATTGTAGCTGGAAGAAATTTTGGATGTGGTTCAAGTAGAGAACATGCACCATTAGCAATAAAACATGCAGGTATATCAGCAATAATAGCAAAATCCTTTGCTAGAATATTCTTTAGAAATGCTATAAATATTGGATTACCAGTAATTGAAGAAAAAGAATTATATGATAATATAGAAACAGGAGATATAATTGAAATTTCACTTTCTGATGGAAAAATATATACAAAAGAAAGAATATTTAGCTTTAAACCAATTCCAAATTTCCTTATGAAAATATTAGAAGATGGAGGACTTATAGAACATTATAAGAAAAGAGGAAAATTCATTTGGGAGGATAACTTTTTATACTTTTTATTTAATATTTTTTATTAATGATAAGTGATTATGATTCATGGGCATTAATTTATGATATAATCTATGGTAAATATAAAGAAGATATTGAATTCTATAAAAAAGAAGCAAAAAAAGCTGATGGAAAAGTATTAGAAGTAGGTTGTGGAACTGGAAGAGTTTATTTAGAATTATTAAAAGAAGGAATTGATATTTATGGAATTGATATTTCTAAGAGAATGTTAAAAGAATTAAAAAAGAAAGCAGAAACAATGTCTCTTATTCCCAAAGTAAGAATAGGAGACATGAGGAATTTTAAATTTAAGGAAAAATTTTCATTAATTATTGTTCCTTTTAGAACTTTTCTATATAATTTAACTACAGAAGATCAATTGAAGACATTAAAAAATTTTAAAAGAAATTTAAAATAAAATTGAATAGGAAGATTAAACTTCTTTTATCC
>CAZTWF010000029.1:0-16727 GCA_964617245.1 uncultured Nitrososphaerota archaeon | reverse complement strand
TTTTAGCATTAATATTTCTTGCTTTTTCCATTGATTCTTTAATTATTTTTATTGCTAGTTTTCTTATTTTATCATTAGTAGCTGCAATATTAAGATCAAGAATTGGACAATGAATTGTATACTTTATTTCAAAAGAATTACTTATATCATTAAGTAAATTAATTCTTCTTTTTGTTAATCTATCTCTCCAATCATCTATTATTTCTAATACACTAATTTTAGTATTTAGAAATTCATTTATTTTTTCAAAGGTTTTACCGATTGTACATAATGTTGAGATTCCAAGTGGCATAATTCATCAACAGGTATTCCACCTATGGTTTTTGTAGCAAGCCAATCTATTAATGATTTTGGATCATCAGCCCATATATAAAAACTTATTGGACCTAATGGAGATTCTCTTTCAGGTTTACAAAAGCTTACTTTTCCCATATAAGCTACTTGTTTATTTATATGAAAAGTTATACTTGAACCTTCTAATCCACTCATAATTATTTTTCTTGAAGCATCAAGAATTTTATCTCTTCTTAAAATTTCTCTTAATTTATTAAGTAAAGAAATATCTCCTTCTTGAATTATATATTCAAAAATTCCTTCTTTTTCTTTAATATATTTATCTGAATTAGTTAAATTCATAACTGCTTTTAATACTTTAGATTCATCTTCAGTTGGATTAATTTTTGTTCTAACAATTACTTTTACTTTCATTTATTTCCCTCTTAAAGAATTCTTTTGCAGCTTCTATTAATTCTTCTATAGTACCTTCATTTACAAATACTTTATCTGCTAAAGCAATAACAGATCCTATACCTATACGTAATTCTGTCATATCTCTTTCTATAAAAGTTTTAAGATCTTTTGGATCATCTTCTCTATTTCTTTTAATAAGTCTATTAAATCTAGTTTTAGGTGAAGCATGAACTGCTATTAAACATACTGATCCATTTTTTTTAAAATATTCTAATTCCTCTAAACTTCTTATTCCTTCTATAACAATAATTTTTTCATTTGAAATCTTTTCTAAGCATCGTTTAGCTATAACATCTAATCCTTCTTCATTACGAATTTTAATCATAAGATCTCTTAAGGCTTCTGGAGTTTGTTTTATATTTCTTGCTTTTGCTTCTTCTCTAATTATATCACCCATAACAATTACTCTTAAACCTAATGATTTTGCAACTTCTGCTACTACTGATTTTCCTGCTCCTGGCATTCCAGTAATACAGAAAAGCTTAATCATATGGAAGAGAAAAATTATCTCACTAATATATTTGGTGATTATTATGGAAGTAATAAGAGCATTTATTGCTTTTGAAATAGATGAAAATATAAAAAATGAAATTATGAAAATTGAAGAAGAAATTAAGGAAAATAGAATAGATATAAAACTTGTTGAAAAAGAAAATCTTCATATTACTTTAAAATTTTTAGGAAATATAGAAAAAAGATTATTAGAAAAAATCTTTAGTATATTAGATAATATTAAAGAAAAAAAATTTGAAATAAGTGTAGAAGATATTGGTGCTTTTCCAAATGAAAAAAATATAAGAGTTTTATGGGCAGGAATAAAAGAAGGTAAAGAAAATATAATAAGAATTCAAAAAGAATTAGATAATAAACTCTTATCATTAGGATTTAAAAAAGAAGAAGATTTTATTCCACATATAACATTTGGTAGAATTAAATCTTTTAGAAATAAAGAAAAATTAATAAAAATTTTTGAAGAATATAAAGGATATTTCTTTGGAAAATGTATAATAGATAGATTAATATTGAAAAAGAGTATCTTAACACCTCATGGCCCTATATATTATAATTTAAAAGAGGTGTTCTTTGATTAATGGAAGAAATACTAAAAGAAGTATTATCAAGAATAAAACCAAAAGATGAAGAAAAAAATAAAGTAAGACAAATATTTGAAATAATAAAGAATAGAATAGAAGAAAAAGCAAAATCTCTTGGAATAAATATTAAAGTAGAATTAGAAGGATCAATTGCAAAAGATACATGGATTTCTACAGATAGAGATATTGATATATTTATTTTATTTCCTCATGAAACTGATAAAGAAAAAGCAAAAGAAATTGGTCTTGAAATTGCAAAATATGCTGCTGAAGAAAATTGGAAACTTGCTTATGCAGAACATCCATATATAAAGAAAAAAGTAGATGATTATGAAGTAGATATAGTTCCAGGAATTGAAATTAAAGAAGGTGAAAGACCATTAACTGCAGTAGATAGAACTCCTTTACATACAAGATTTATAAAAAATAAAATAGATGAAGAAATGAAAGATGAAGTTAGATTATTAAAACAATTTATGAAGGGAATTGGTGTTTATGGTGCTGAATTAAAAGTAGAAGGTTTTTCTGGTTATTTATGTGAATTACTTGTATTATATTATAAAAATTTTAGAAATGTAATAGAAAATGCTAGTAAATGGAGGCCAAAAACAGTAATAGATTATATGAATTATTATAAAGATATTTCATGTGAAGATATTTTCAATTCTCCATTAATAGTTATTGATCCTATTGATATGAGAAGAAATGTAGCTGCAGCTGTTTCTCTTCAATCATATTCTATATTTGTAATGGCTTCAAAATTCTTTTTAGAAAAACCAAGTATAGAATTCTTCTTTCCTAGTAAATTAGATGTTAATTTAAATGATATTATAAAAGAAATTAAAAAAAGAGAAATCTCATTAGTAATGATAAAAACAAATTGTCCAAAAATTCCATCAGATATATTATGGGGAGAAATAAAAAAGACTTTAAATAAATTTGTAAAATTAATAGAAAATTATGATTTTGAAGTAATAGATTATAAATCATGGAGTGATGAAGAAAACAAAATAATATTTTTAATAGAAATAGATAGAGGAAAATTAAGAAGAGGAAAAATTCATCAAGGACCAAAAATTTGGTATGATGAGGATTTAAGAAAATTCTTAGATAAATATATTGATAATGAAAGAGTATTAGCTGGACCATTTATAAAAAATGAAAGAATTTATGTTGAAATATTAAGAAAATATGATGATATAAAAGATCTATTAATAAATGAAATTAAGAATTTAAAATTAAGTAAAGATATTATGAATGAAATAAATAAAGGATTTGAAGTTTATGTAGATGAAGAAATATTAAAAGAATGTAAAGGAATAGAAGATGAAATTTTAAATTTTATAAGGAAGAGACCTCTATGGTTGAAATAATAAAATTAGAAGATGAAAGATTAAAAACAATATTATCATATCCAATATTTAAAGAAGAATTTTATAATGAAGTATTAAAAGAAATAAAAGAAATGGGAATTAAAGAATTAATTTCTAAAGGAAAAGTAAATATAGGAAGTATTTATGTTATTGGAAAAGGTTGTACTAGTATAGTTATACAAGGATTAAAAGATAATAACATTGTTGCTTTAAAAATCTTAAGAGTAGATTCAAATAGAGAATCAGTATTAAGAGAAGGAAGAATTTTAAGTATTGTAAATAAAGAAGGAATAGGACCTAAGTTAATAAATTATAGAAATAAAGTAATTATAATGGAATATATAGAAGGAGAATATCTATCTAATTGGTTGAGAAGAGAACAAGATTCTTTAAAAATACGTATGATTATAAAAGATTTATTAGAGCAATGTTATAAATTAGATCTATTAGGAATATTTCATAAGGAATTATCAAATCCAAAAACACATATAATAATAAAAAATGAAGAAAAACCAGTAATAATTGATTTTGAAACTATAAGTCTTGAAAGTAAAAATAGTAATTTATCATCAATTATTGGTTATTTATTCTTTAATAATTCAAAATTATTAGAAAAAACTATAAAATGGGATAATGTAAAATTAAGAGAATTAATAAAAGATTATAAAAAGACAAGATCTAATTATAATGAAATCTTAAGATTTTTAGGACTATAATAATACTATTTTAATTAAGTTTGATAAATTCATATATTTTAAAGATATATTTTTATTCTTGTAATCTATAGATTTAAGAATTGTGAGTTGGCAAGATTATTTAGAATTTATTGATAAAAGTTCATACTCTATTAAAAATTTAGCATTAGATTTAATTCCAAAGGAAGTTATATATGAAGAACAAAAAATTAGTATTAAAAAATTAAATTATGAATTATATCCTTTTCAAAAAAAGATTTTAGATAGAGTAAAAAATACTGCTCTCATTATAGGATTACCAACAGGTCTTGGTAAAACGTATATTGCTGGAGCTTTTCTTTTAAGAGAAACATATAATGAGCCTAAAAGAATATTATTTCTTACACCTTCTGTTCCACTTGGTGTTCAACAAACATTATTTATAAGAAAAATGTTGAATATTGAAAATGCATTTTTTATATCTGGTAATATTTCACCTGAAAAAAGAAGAAAATTAAAGGTTTGGAATGCAGGTTGTATAGTTACAACTCCTCAAACATTTTATAATGATTTTTTATCTAATTATGAAGAAGAAATAGAATATGCAAAATCTAATAACTTAGATTTAAAAGATATACTTGATTTTTTTAAATTTCCATTTGATATAATTATAGCTGATGAATGTCATGGTTATATAGGAGAAACTGATGGATATTCTATATTACTAGTAGGAAAAGCATATGGAAGTAAAATACTTGCATTAAGTGCAACACCACAACTTCATTCACAAAAAAGATTAGAAGAATTAAAGAAAATATTTGAGAATATAGAAGTCTTATCTATAAATGATCCAGAAATTAAATCATTTATTCCAAGAAGATCACTCATAATAGTAAGTGTAGACATACCAGAAAATCTTTTTTTAATATATAAAAAATTAGCAGAGATAATTAAGGAATATCGTAATAAAATAAAAGAAAAATATGGTAATGAGCATTTAAAAGAACATTGTAAAGAACATTCAATTTGTATTACTTTTTTAGCATTAAAAATGATGAGGATGAGAATAGTAGAAAATGGAGCTAGTAGTGTTATTAATTATAATGTATGGAAGATGAAAGAATTAAGAGAAATTTATGAAAAATATAAAAATTTAATAAATCAATCATTTAATCATAAATTTTCAATAGCTAAGAATATTTTAGATATGGAAAAATTTGAAAAAGCAATAATTTTTGTAGAATCTGTAGAAGCAGCAAAACAATTAGGAATTATGTTACAAAAAAATTATGGTATTGAAAATGTAGCAATACTTATAGGAAAAGAAGGAATGAATTTAGAACAACAAGCATCTGCTTTACTTCATTTTAAAGAATATGCAAAGATATTAGTTACAACAAGTATTGGAGAAGAAGGATTAGATATTCCATCAGCTGATCTAGAGATTTGGCTTGATCCACCAAGTAATCCAAAGAAATGGATACAAAGATTTGGAAGAGTTCTAAGAAAATCTAATAAAAAAGAAATTGCAAAAACATATGTAGTTATAAGTAAAAGAACACATGAAAAAAGAAAATTATTAGGAGTAATGAAGAAAGTGGAGAAAATATATGGATTTACACAAGAATTAAAAGAACTTAATATTATGAAAAAAGGACAAATGAGACTTACATATTATATGAGGTGAAAAGAAAATTTGTCTTATTATGCCTCTATATTAAGTGATGAAAGACTCATAAGATTATTTGAATATTTAGTAAAAACAAAAAAGGATGTCCTTATACCAGAGTATGATCCTAATCATGGTCATACATATAATGATATAATAGATATTGGAGTGCCACATGATCATGTTTTTGAATTAGTAAATAAATTAATTATGTTAGGATTAGGAAAAGCTGAATATTATGATCAAATTTTAAGATGTCCTTATTGTAATAGTGAACACTTACGAATATATTTTTATTGTCCATTTTGTAATTCTACTCAAATTTATAAAGAATTATTAATAGAACATATAAGAGATGGTATAATAGGACCAATTTCTAAGTTTAAATCTCAAGATGGTACATTAATATGTCCAAGTTGTGGTAGTAAATTAATAACTGAAGGAAAAGATTATAGAATAGTAGGAGTATGGTATAGATGTCTTGTATGTTATAGACAAACTGATTTGCCTAAGATTATGTATCGATGTAGAATTTGTAAAAAAGAAGTAACTGCTCATGGTTTAGTAATTTCTTCTATATCAAAAATTATTATAAATAAATCAGCTCTTGAAGAATTTTCTAGACAACATTTAGCTATTAAACCAATTACTGAAAAATTAAGAGAAATGAAATTCTCAGTAAATTCTCCAGGGAGTTTGATTGGAAAATCTGGAACTGTTCATAGATTTGATGTAGTAGGAATTGATGATAAAGGAGAAACAATTGCCATAGACATATTAACGAGTACTGACCCAATAGGTGAAGCAACTGTACTTAGTACTTTTGTTAAAATGTTAGATGTTAATGTAAAAAAATTAATTATAATTGCCATACCAGCATTAACTGAAGGAGCAAAAAAACTTGCGCAATCCTATGGTATAAATGTCTTAGAAGGAAAAACTATATCAGAAATTATTATTCCATTAAAATCTACTATAATATAAGAAATTTCATAAATATTATAGTATTATTTAGTTATTACAATATTATTAGTTTTCATAATACTATTAATGTGAATACAATAAGTGAAAGAAACATCATTATTACTATATGTTTTAATCCTGAAAATATAGAACCTTCTCCAAGTTTTCCAGCTACAAAACCAGAACAAATTGCTTGAATAATAGTAGCATAGAAAAATATTCTCCTAAATCCTTCATAATCCATTTGTGGTAAAATCAGAGCAGTACCTACTGCCAACTGAAGAATATTAAAGAAGAATTGATTTAGTAATATAACTATAATTAGTAATAAAACTAAAAAAGAGATATAGATAATTCCAAGATACATACGCATAGAAGCTTTTCTTTCTTCATCTAAAGTTAATAATAATTTTATATAATCTGCTAAAGCCCTTATAGTTTTTGTAATATCACCACCATATTTACTAACTCCATAGATTACAGTACTTACTTTTCTTACTAATTCTGAATCAGTTCTTTCTGCAAATTTATTTAAAGCATCTTCTAAGCTTAATCCCAATCTTATTTGAGCTACTATTTTTCTTAATTCCTTTGATACAATTCCATAATCATGAGATGTTGCTGATTGTAAAGCTCTAATGAGAGTCATACCTGATAATTGAGCTTCAGCAATATCATATAGTAAATCTGGTATTTTATTTTCTATAGCTCTTCTCCATCTGAATTCAAAATAATGTAATGTTCCAGCTGGAAATAAAGTAATCATTATTGAAATAATAATAAGATAATCAGCCATTCTTATGTTTATTGGATATACTAAATATCCTATCATTGCAATTATTATTCCAACTATTATAGAAATAATATACAAAATTAATTTTTCAGTCTTATTTACATATGGCATTTTCATTCACCTTTTGGTACTATAGTATCTATTAAAATTATTATTATTATTGAAATAATAGGTACTAATACAAATGAAATAAGATATAACCAAATTATTACATTTCCAGTCCATCCAAGAACTGCCATTACTGATATTATTATTAACATTACTATTGGTAGTACTATACCTGCAGTTACATAGACTTCTGCAATAATACCTAATTGATCTAATCCTTTTCTCACTATTGTTCTTTTAATTCTCATAAGATATTTTGCTTGTAATCTTAAGAATCTTTCTAAATCTCCTCCAGTTTTACTTACCATTAATATACCTTTTAATAAATCTGAAAAATATTTAGAAGGTGTTTCTTCTGCTTTTCTTCTAACACTAGAATAAAAATCTTCACCTACTATTTCCATTCTTCTTATAATATCACTAATATCTTCTCTTATTATTTTATTTATGTTTGTTGTAGATAAACCCTTAAAAATAGCTTCAGGTGTAATACCTGATGCTGAAAGAATTGCCATATAATTAGTTACAAAACTTAATGCATCATCAATTTTTCTTCTTCTTTCATTAGCAATTATACTTGGTAATATATACATTATCCAAAATGTTATTCCAGAAGTTAATACTCCCAATCCTACCGACCCAGTAATAGCATAAAGAGAAACCATTCTTGAAATAAGTAATACTAATGATATGATAAAAGTAATGAAAAAAGAAATTAAACAAATAAAAAACATTAAACTTACATATCTATAAAGAGAAATTTTCATTCCAGCTCTTTTTATATCTCTTTCTAAATCTTCAAAATATACTATAATTAAATCAGCAAATCTTCCAAAAATTCTATAAGCAATAATTGATAGACTAGGTAATTTAAAAAATTTCATTAACTTTCCACCAAAGCTTGTCCAAAGACTTTTTCACTATCAATATAATAATCTCTTAGAATTCTTCCAATATCAGAATAACGTCTAATACCTTTTTTTAACATCCAATTAAGTATAATAATTTTCTTTCTTAAATTAATATTTATATCTTCAATTGTCATTCCTCTTCTTTCTGCTATTTTCTTTAATACTCTGCTTTCTTTTTCCATAATATGTTTATCATTAATAGGATCCCATTTTGAGAAGTAATATAATTCTATTTCATCTTTTTCACGATTATAACCACTTACTTCTGTAACATATAATGTTCTTCTTGCTGGCCTACCAGTAATTTTTACTCTTCCTTGAACAACAATAATGTCAAGAAGTTCAATCATTGGTTTTGGAACATTCATTGGATGAGATTCAAGTCTAGAAATAACTTTTTCTGGAGAATCTGCATGAATAGTACTTTGTACACCATGACCTGTAGCTAATGCTTGAAATAATGTATATGCTTCAGCTCCTCTTATCTCTCCAACAATAATATAATCAGGTCTTTGTCTCATTGCATTTTTTAATAAATCGAATAATCTCATTTCAGAAGCACTTACACCAAAACCTGTTCTAGTAACCATAGGAATCCAATTAGTATGTGGAAGATTTAATTCAGGAGTTTCCTCAATTGTAATTATTTTTAATTCAGGTCTTATAAACATAGATAAACAGTTTAATGTTGTAGTTTTTCCAGCTGCTGTTTCACCTGCAACTAATATTGAGGCTTTATTTTCTATAGCAAACCAAAAATATGCTGCTAATTCTGCAGAAATTGTACCAAATTGTATTAAATCAATTATTGTAATAGGGTCTGATCTGAATTTTCTTATAGTAAAAGTTGTACCTCTTCTTGAAATTTCTGTACTAAAAGTAGCATTTACTCTACTTCCATCTGGAAGAGATGCATCAAGTATTGGTTGAGCAATAGATATATGTTTTCCACAAAGATAAGCAAGTCTAACAACAAAACTATTCAATTCTTCTTCATTATCATAAATAATATTTGTTTTTATTGATTCATATTCCCTATGCCAAATATAAATGGGTATATTTACTCCATCACATGAAATATCTTCTACATAATGATCTTTCATTAAGGCATCTATTTTACCATAACCTAAAAAATCTCTTTTTAGATAATATAGAATTTTATTTAATTGACCTTCATCTATTTTAATTTTATAATCTTTTATTATTTTTCTTATTCTTTTTTCTAAGAATTTATGAGCTTCTTCTTTACTTAATTCCATTAAATCTACATCTAATTCATCTAAAAAAATCTTCTTTATTTTTCCTAAAATTATATTATCTTCAGGAGTTAATGTTGGTTCTATAACTTTATAAGTAATTTCACCTGAATTTGGATCTTCACTTATAACTACATATACATAAGGTTCTTCTACTGGATAAAAAATCTTTACTCTACTTTCTTCTATTCTACTTACTTCTGTCATCAATATGTTTTTATAAATTCAAATATAAAATATTTTAGGAAAAATTCAATTTATAATATAGCTCCGGTAGTATAGTCCGGTCAAGTATACTGGCCTCTCGAGCCAGTGACCCGGGTTCAAATCCCGGCCGGAGCATCAATTTTAAATTAATAATAATCTTATTTAGGATTAAACTTATATAATAATTTTATATTACTTTCATCATGCTGGAGGAGTGGCCCGGGTAAGCTAATGCCCCGAAGGGTAGTGGTTATCCCGGGGGCCTGTGGAGCCCCAGATCGCGGGTTCGATCCCCGCTCCGGGCCCTCCAGCTCAAATATAAATTAATCTATATTTTCTATTTCCCATTCCTAATTTTTCAAGATATTTTATTTGAATTCTACTATTAGTACCATTTAATTTACCTAATGGATCAGGATATGGAATACCAGGAAATAAAGGACTATTATCTATTAAGTCTAAAGAAGCTTCATCTATTGCTACTGGATCTTTTGATGCTAATATTCCAATATGATGAGTAATTATATTACCAGCAGGTGCACAACAATCACATAAATTAGTTATATCCATTAAGAAATTTAAAAAAACTAATGGTTTTATTAATTTTAATACACATGCAGCAGTATAAGCTAAAGCTATTTGAAATTTTTCCTTTCCATCTTTAAATATATCTATTGCATTATTTTCACATGAAAAAATACAATTTCCACAATACATACAATTATTTTCATTTCTAATTGGTTTATTATTTATCATTTCTATTGCAGAAAATACACATGCTTCTATACATTTACCACAACTATTACATTTTTCATAATTAAATACAATTCCATGTGCTGCATGTTGAATTCTTTTACTACTTCTTGTTGTACATCCCATAGCAAGATTTTTAATTGCTCCACCAAATCCAGAAAATAAATGTCCTTTTACATGACTTATAATAATAACTCCATCAGCTTCTGCTATTTTTCTTGCTACTTTTATACTTTTTATTGGAGAATTAGGAAAATCAGAAATAACTTCAATACCATCTTCTCCATCACTACCATCAGCTACAATAATAGGACAACCTAATCCTTCTTCTGTAAATCCATTATATTTAGCAGTTTCAATTATTTCTATTTCATTTCTTCTATATCCTGTAGGATATAAAACAGTAGTTTCAGTAATGAAAGGTTTTGCTTTTTGTTCTTTTATAAAATCAACAATTTTTCTTATAAAAAAAGGTCTTATATATGTAATATTTCCTCTTTCTCCAATATGTACTTTAATAGCAATATTAGATCCTGGTTTTATATATGGAAGAGATTTCTCTAATAATTTATCTATTTCTCTAATTGTATTACTCATTTTATTAAAATCAAGAAAATAAACATCAGATATCATAACTATAATTATAGCAAAAATACTTAAAAGTTATTATCTCAAAATGAATAAATGAATATATGGGAATAGTATTAATTACAGTACCTCATAATAAAGAATCTTCTGCAAAAATTGAAATTTTAGATTGTATTTTTCCTGTAGATTATGAAGCTGAATTTTTAGAAAGTGGATATCGTGGATTATTAATATTAAAATCTAATAAAATTAATTCAGATGAAATTGTAAATATATTAAAAGAATGTCCTACAGCTTATGTTTATAAAGTTATTCCAGTAGATATTATAGTAGAATCAAATATTTCATCAATATTAAAAGCTATAATTGAATTAGTAAAAGGAAAAACTGGAAGAATAAAAATTGAATGTCATAAAAGAGGAAAAAATATAGAATCTGCTCATGAATTAAAAGTAATTATAGGAGAAAAACTAAAGGAATTAGGTTATAAAATTGATTATAAAAATCCAGAATTAATAATATTTATAAACATAATAGGAGAAAAAACTGCTATAACTTTTGGTCCTTTAAATAGAATTATAAAAAAACTTTCACTTAACTCACTAAGTAATATTTAAATACAAAAGTCATAAATTTTCTAAAAACTAATTAATAATTGATATGACATATGATATAATATTAAGAGAATTAGAAAAACCATCTGTATTTAAAAATGAGGCTGTTCTTTTTCCAGATTATGTACCAGTAAATCTAGTTCATCGTGAAGAACAAATAAGAAATCTAACTAGATTATTTAGAATAATGATAGATTCTCCTGGAGCTATATTACAAAGAGCCATATTAGTTGGTGATATAGGTGTTGGAAAAACTGCTGTAGCAAAAAGATTTGGAATTATTATGGAAAATATTGCAAAAGAAAGAAAAATTAATCTAAAATATATTCATATAAATTGTTATAAAGATAGAACTTTCTTTCTTATCATAAGGAAAATTGCTCAAAATTTAATACCAAATATTCCAAATAGAGGATTATCAGTACAAGAATTTTTTAATTTAATATGGAATTATTTAGAAGAAAATGATTCATATATTCTATTAACTTTAGATGAAATAGATTTTATAATAGAAAATGAGACATTATTATACTTCTTATCACGTATTACTGATGAATATATTGATAAAAAACAAAGAATAAGTATAATGTTAATTACTAGAAATTTAAATCTATTATATGAAATAGATAGATCAATACAAAGTACTTTACTTCATAATATAGTAAAATTTGATCCTTATACTTCAGACCAATTATACGATATTATAAAATTAAGAAGTAAAGAAGCATTAAAAGAAGGAGTAATTAATGATGATATTTTAAATATGATTGCTGAAATAGCTGCTTCAAGAGGTGATGCAAGATATGCACTTGAATTGCTTTGGAGAGCAGGAAAATATGCAGATGCTGATGGATCTGATAAGATAACTCCTGAACATGTAAGAAAGGCACAATCAGATGTTTTTCCATTTCCAATAAATATTATATTAGAATTATCATTACATGAAAAATTATTATTACTTTCAATAGCAAGTATTCTAAAAAAGAGTAAAAATACATATACAAATATGGGAGAAGTAGAATCTGTTTATAATATGATATGTGAAAATAAAAAAATAGAGCCAAGAAAACATACTCAACTATGGGAATATATTCAAAATTTAAAAAATATTGGTATTATTCAAACTAAAGTAGTAAATACTAAAGGAAGAACAACAATAATAAATCTTACAGGAATACCAGCTGAAAAATTAGAAATGATATTAAGTAGTGAAAAATAATGTCAGTAGAAGAAATTTTTTCATCAAGAGGAAGAGTAAAAATACTTAAAGTTCTTGCTGAAAAAGAAGAATTAAATATTTCAGCTATAACAAGGAAAACAGGATTAAATCATGCTACAACTTGTGCACATTTAAAAAAACTTTGTGAAATGGGAATTGTAGAAGAAAAAAGATTTGGTAGAATAAGAATATTTAGATTAAAAAAAGAATATGGTAAAGCTCAAGCTATTAAGAATTTATTTAATTCTTTTAAGAAGTGATAGATATGAGTATGATAGATATTAGTCATAAGGAAATAGTAATGAGAGAAGCAAAGGCTATTGGTAAAATTATTTTAAAAAAAGAAACAATTGATTTAATAAAGAAAAATGCTATAGAAAAAGGTGATGTTATTACAATAGCTAAAATAGCAGCTATTCAAGCAATTAAGAATACATCAGAGATAATACCATTATGTCATCCAATTCCCATAGAATATATATCAATAGAATTTAATATTAAAGAAAATGAAATAGAAGTTTTATCATTAGTAAGAACTAATGCAAAAACAGGTGTAGAAATGGAGGCATTAACAGGAGTATCTGTAGCATTATTAACAATATGGGATATGGTAAAAAAATATGAAAAAGATGAAAAAGGTCAATATCCTAATACTTTAATAAAGGAAATAAGAGTAATTGAAAAAAGTAAGTGGTAAGTTTAAAATGATAAATTTAAAACATCATATAGATTTACCAAAAAGAATAAAATATTCATTAGTAATAACAAGTGATAATATATATTCAAAGATTATAAAAAATGAAAAATTTGAAGATTTAAGTGGAAAAATTGCTGAAGATATAATAATTAATAGTGGAAATATTATTATTGAAAAAATCTATCTTCCAAATGACTTAAAAACTATAAGAGAGAAAGTAGAAACTATGATTAATAATCCAGAAATAGATGTTATTATAGTAAGTGGTGGAACAGGCATAAGTAGAAAAGATGTAAGTATAGAAGCAATTTCTCCAATATTTGAAAAAGTATTACCAGGATTTGGAGAATTATTTAGATTTCTTTCATATAATGAAATTGGAACATCAGCTATAGCATCAAGAGCTACTGCTGGTATTAAAAATAATAAACTTATATTTCTTTTACCAGGATCACCAGATGCTATAAAACTTGCATTAGAGAAAATAATAATATCTGAAGCTCCACATTTAATAAAAATGATACGTGAATAATATGAAAATTCCAATAATATGTATTTCTTCATTTGGAAAAAAATATGGAAAAACAACATTAATAGAAGAGATTATAGAGAATCTTAAAGATTTTAAAATATGTGTAATAAAACATTCTTCTCATAAAATATTAAATGATTTTGAAAAGGATACTTGGAGATATAGAAAAGCTGGAGCTTTTATTTCTGCTATTATATCAAGAATTGAAAATAATGCAATAATGTATTTTTCAAATAAAAAAGATTTAATGAAGATATTGTATAAAATAAAACCTGATTTAATAATATGTGAAGGATTTAAAAGCTCTAAATATCCTAAGCTTATGATAATAAAGAATCAAGAAGAAATTGAAAAAATCAAAAAAATTCCAAAGGTAATTGGAATAATATCAGATATTGAAATAAAGAATATTAATATTCCAGTATTAAAAAATGATTCAAGAATAATCTCAGAATTTATAAGATCATATATAGAGAGGATTAAAAATGATAGATCCTTATAATAGAGAAATTACTGGATTACGTATTAGTATTACTCAGAAATGTAATCTTAATTGTAAATATTGTCATCATGAAGGTGAAGGAAAATCATATGAAGAAATGAAATGTGAAGAAATTATAAGAATTATAAGAATTGCTAAAAAACTTAATATCAAAAGAGTAAAATTTACTGGAGGAGAGCCTCTTATAAGAGAAGATATAGGAGAAATTATTAAGAGAACTATTGATATAGGACTAGATGATGTTGCTATTACTACTAATGGTTCTTTACTAAATGATAAAATAGAAGAATTATTTAAAGCTGGTTTAAGAAGATTAAATATTTCAATTCCAAGTTTAAATCCTTATATTTATTCCTCTATAACTGGTGGAAATCTATTAGATGTAATATCTGGAGTTCATAATGCTATAAGAAAAGGTATGAATGTAAAAATAAATACTGTAGTAATGAGAGGAATAAATGATAATGAGATTCCTAAATTTATTAATTTTGTTTCTTCTCTAAGATGTTCTTTACAATTAATAGAATTGGAAAAATTAAATTTAGATAATAATTTCTTTGAAAAACATTATATTGATCTATCATTTATTGAAAAAATGTTTAGGGATTTAGCTGAAGAAGTAATAATAAGAGAAGATATGAATGATAGGAAAATATATATTGTAAATGGAATTCCTATTGAAATTGTAAGACCTACAAATCCTAGTTTTTGTAAGAGATGTTCTAGAATAAGAATAACAAGTAATGGAAAAATAAAACCATGTTTAATGAGAAATGATAATTTAGTAGATATTATTACTCCAATGAGAAATGGAGCTTCTGATGAAGAAATAGAAGAATTATTTAAAAAAGCAATAATGCTTAGAGCGCCTTATTATATATAATATTGATATATGGAAGATATTCTGATATTAATTTTCTTGTAGATACATGAAGTTCTTTTGCTAATACTCTTAATTCTTCTCTTTTCTTCTCTCTTTCTTCTTTATTCTGACTTAATAAAGAAATTAATCTAGGAAATGAATATTTTGTAAACTTATAAGGAGTTCTTTTTGCTAATGCAACACCTCCTACTGCAAGTTCTATTGCATAGCTTATTAAATCCCATATTTGTTTTCTTTTTGCTCTATTCAAAAATACATCAGCTTTAGAAAACCAATCATATGCTTCTGCTCTTTCCTCAGGTGTAGTATATTGATTTGGTATATTTTCATTTAGCCATTGCATTAATAAATCTATATCTATAGCTGAATTTTCAGCAGTAATCTTAGCTCTTAGAATAGTATTAGCTGAGAAAATTCCCTTCATAACATCAAATATTTCTAATTCTTGAGTTCTAGGATATAGTCTTACAATATCACTTTCTCTTAGATATTTTTTACCTTCAGAAAGCATTTGAAAATCATTAATAGCAGCTCTTATATCTCCATTAGCTATTTCTGCTATTCTTTTTAAAGCCTCTTCTTCAGCATTAATACCAGCTAATTGAGCAATTCTCTTAAGTCTTGCAACAATACTTGGTGTTCTTATCCTATTGAATCTTATCATATGACATAATTCTCTTAATTCTCTAAGTTTTGGATCCCAAGGATTATTTGCTATTAATACTACAGGATATCTAGAAGTATTAATGATTTTTTTAATTGCATTAATTCCACCTTTATCTTCTCTTACTGATATACCATCAACTTCATCAAAAAGAATTATTTTTCCTTTTTTTCCAAATAAGGAAGATTGAAGTGAGGCACTACCAGCTATGGTTTCAATTATTTCTTCAGTTCTGAAATCACTCGCATTCATTTCTAATAACTCTAAATCAAGAGTTTTAGCAATTAAATGAACAGATAATGTTTTTCCTGTGCCAGGTGGACCATATAGTAATACTGCTTTCTTATCAGTTTTTCCAGATAAATAAGATTTAATCCATTCTAATAATTCTAATGCTGCATTATAATTTCCTACAATTTCTTGTAAAGATTTTGGTTTAAATCTTTCAGTCCAAGGTTCCATTAACTTACTTTACCT
>CAZTWF010000028.1:0-3826 GCA_964617245.1 uncultured Nitrososphaerota archaeon | reverse complement strand
TTATTAATGCTATACTATAAATAAAAGAACCAATAAAATCAAATTTTTCTTTTTTTCCTTTCCATTCTTGCTTAATATTTATTAAAATTAAAAATGAAATAATTCCTATAATAGAATTAAAAAGAAATATACTTCTCCAATTAAATAATTCAGTTAAAATTCCACCAAGAAAAGGTCCTAATGTAATTCCAGTATAAACAGCTGCAGAATTTATTCCTAATACTTTTCCTCTTTCACTTAAAGGAAAAACTGATGTTAAAATAGCTATAGCTGTTGCTGCAATCATAGAACCTCCAATACCTTGAAGAATTCTCAAAATAATAAGAAATAAAAAATTATTTGAAATATAAACTAAAAATGATGAAATTATATAAATAAATAAACCTATATTCATTATTTTTCTTCTTCCAAATATATCAGCAATTTTACCACATGGAATAAGAAATACTGCTGTAGTCAATAGATAAGATGTTTGTATCCAACTCAACATTATTGTATCTAATTTAAATTCTAAAGCTATTGTAGGTAAAGCAATATTAATTGCAGATAGCATAAAAGGTACTAAAAAAGATGCTATTGTTGTAGCTAATAAAGTAGATATTCTTGTATTCATAACATGAATTTAATTCTTAGTATTATTTATTTTCTTTTCGAAAGCATATTCACATTTTACATTATATTTTTTACAAATAGATTTAATTTTTGAAAAAATTTTATTATAATCTCCATGATAATTTATATTCTTTGAATTTAATCTTTTTATTACATTTGGTTTTAAATTTAATTTATCATAAATTATTTTACTTTTTGTTTTTAAGGCTATTTTTACAATTTCTTCTATTTCTTCTTCAGAATCATTATAATTAGGAATAATAGGACCATAAAAAATCCAAGTTTTTATTCCCTTGCTTGATAATTCTTCTAATGTAGCAATTCTTTCATCAGGAGAAGGAGCATTTGGTTCAAAAATTTTTTGAAAATAAGAATTTATTGATGTAATAGTTAATCCAATATCAATATTTTTATTAATTAAAATATCTATATCACGAAGAACTAAAGAAGATTTTGTTTGAATAGAAATAGGAAATCCTGTATTTATTAAAATAATTAATGCTTTTCTTGTAATTTCTAAATCTTTTTCTATTGGTTGATAAGGATCTGTAGAAGTACTTATTCCAACAATTCCTATTTTCTTTTTTAATACTTCTTTTCTTAAGATCTCTAAAATATTCTTTTTTATAAAAACAAATCTTCCCCATTCCATTTTATTAATTTTCAAAACATCAGGAACATAACAATATAAACATCCATGTAGACATCCAAAATATGGATTAAAAGTATAATCAAGTCCTGGTAATTTACTTTTTGATAATGCAGTTTTACATAGAATATAATCTATCAAATTTATCTATTCTCCCTTGAAATAATAAATCCTTAAGTATTTTACTATTTTTTATAATATCTTTAATTTTTATATTCATTAGTTTATTTAAATATAAAAGAATAGAATTTATATCATCAAATATTAATGGTTTAGATTTTAACATTTCTCTTATATTTTCTCTTACAAACCATACTCCTAATGGTAATGGAAATTGAGGTAAAATTTCTCTTATAACAAAAACAGTAGCTTGTCTTCTTATTTTATTTAAATATTCAGTAATAGCTAATCTTGTAGCAAAATAACATCCTCCAATTTCAGGATATTTTGTTCTTCCACTATAATCTTCATAATCCCCCATTATTACTGGTTCCTTACCTTCTTTATTCCAAAAAGTATTAGGAAACCATACTTCTATCCATTCAAAAGACCATTTCATTGGTATAAATATTGCAATAAATTTATTATACATATATTCTCTATGAAAAAGATAATATTTATCAATAGTATCATAATTCTTTATTTCTTCTATAAGTCTTTTTGATATAATACTATCTACTGCTGTAATAGACCATCTTGTTGGAACTAATTTTCTATTCTTTAAAATACCAAATACTCCCATACTAAATGCTTTTTGTATTCTAGAAATTGGTATATTATCTTTATATAATTGAAAAATTGCATCTTTTGCTTTTAAATCCCAATCATAATATGCTTTTTCTATTTTTCTATCTACTTTTATAGAATAAATATAAAAATTCTTTAATGGAGCAGAAGGACCAAATATTTGAGAATTATCATCAATTTTTATTATTTTTAAAGGTTCTTTAATTAATTGAACTTCAGTATCTACCGAATTTATTCCCATGGATAATTCTTGTAATGATTCTATTAATCTATCACTTTTTCTAGCTAAATCTACATAATATGGAATTTCTCCTCTTATCAAAATATATCTATAATTTATTATATTTTCTAAGCTTTCATTAATCCAAGCTTCAGGCATATCCATAATAGAAGTATTTCCAATTATAGGAGGAACCATTGGACCAATATAAACCTTAGGATATCCTATTCTTCCTACAAAAACTGATGGAGGAGAAGATCCAATATATTCTTTTTTATTTATAATATTCATATTTTTAATAAATAATTTTGCTTTTAATTCTATAGGACATAATAATTTTCCACAGAGTCTTTTTCCTCCTCTACATATAAGACAGAGATTTTTCACATAAAAAAATTAATTTATTCCTACTAAAATTCTTAATTATTGTATGAAAGTAGAATTAATTGCTTTTGATAGCATGGGCGTAAGATCAATGTGTACATATATAGAAACAAAAGATATTAGAATTATTATAGATCCTAGTGCAGCTCTAGCACCAAGAAGATTTGGATTACCTCCACATGAAATTGAATTTGAAAGATTAAATCAACTTGCTAAAAAAATAACAGAAAAAGCATTAAATGCTGATATTATAATTATAACACATTATCATTATGATCATCATGATTTAGGAGATTTAATTCCTCTTGATATATATAATAATAAAATAGTTATGGTAAAAGATCCTGAAAATAATATAAATAAAAGTCAAAAAGATTTCAGAGCACCATTATTTTTAGCAATAGTAAAACAAAGAGCAAAATCCTTAGAAATAGCAGATAATAAAGTCTTTAATATTGAAGGAATAAAAATTGAATTTTCAAAAGCAGTTTTTCATGGTTCTAGTAATTTATTAGGATATGTTATTGAAGTAATGATAGATGAAGATGGAGATAAAATAATTCATACATCAGATGTTCAAGGACCAATATTTGAAGATCAAGTAGAATTTTTATTAAAAAATAAACCAAGAATTGCTATAATAGATGGTCCAATGATATATATGCTTGGTTATAGATATTCTTATGAGAATTTAGATATTTCTTTAAAAAATATTGAAAAATTATTAGAAAATGGTATTGAAGAATTAATATTAGATCATCATATGTTAAGAGATAAGAATTATATTCATATTTTTAAAAACTTAAGAGAAAAATTTCCAAAAGCAAAAATATTAACTGCTGCAGAATATATGGGATTGGAAGTAGATATTCTTGAGGCAAGAAGAAAAGAATTATTTAACAAAGGAGGAAATAAGAAGGAAAATATGGAAGGAAATGATAGAAAAGAAAATAGCTCTTCCTCCATTTCCAATATATGGAAGAATACCTAATTTTAAAGGTGCAGATAAAGCTGCAGAAAAAATAAGATTATTAAAAGAATATTTAAATTCAAAAGTAATTCTTTGTAATCCTGATTCTCCTCAAAGACCAATAAGAGAAATTATATTAAAAGATGAAAAATTATTAATTGTAGCAACACCTAGATTATCAAAAGGTTTTATGTTAATAGAAAAATCTAATAATCCATATTATGATTCTACAATAAAAGGAATA
>CAZTWF010000027.1:0-4425 GCA_964617245.1 uncultured Nitrososphaerota archaeon | reverse complement strand
AATTGCTATAATATATTTTAAAACTCTTTAATTTTGATCATTACAAAGTTGAGAATATTAGGACTCATCTCGTTTGCTTTAGCTTAACAAAAGAGTATGATTTTCATGATGCTTCTTTTTACTCTTTAGTCTAATCTTCGTTTTTTATCAGAGCCGGGTGTATCAACCATCTTTTAAATCTCGAGTTCCAGACGCTCATCATCTAAGGATAGATTACACAAACCTTACTAAAAGCTTTTCTCATAGGTTAAGAGTAAATAGTTAAAATAACATAAGGAATTTGCTAAGTGTAAATAACTTTAATAGACTCATGTTAATATACTAAATATGAGATCAATGAAGAAAGCCATGCCCACTGAGGTTAAATGAGGTATGCTAAAAACTGAGGCTTATATGCTATAGTAGCTTCTTAAGTATTTTTACAACCTTAACTAGTAGGTTATATATTTCTTGAGTCTCCAAGAATACCCCATGGTTCTTATTTTTAAAGATAAACAATGAAATTTTTCATGTAAAAACTCATTCTTCTTCGGTGCTGAAACATTAATTTCTTACAAATTAAGAAGCACCGAAAAGAATTAGAAAAATTTAAATTAAAATTTTCTTTTTTAATAATAATTGAAATAAAAAACTAGTCGAAATCTCATTAAGAGAATTGAAAGATTCCAACATTAATGTTCAGGAATATAGCTAGAATATGATCAAGAATCTCATTAAGAGAATTGAAAGTCCGTACTTTGAAGTGTTTATAACTAATATTGAATCTCTTAGAGAGAATCGAAAGAAGCATGTTTTCAAAACATCCATAGTTATTAAAATATAATACACAGACAATCACTTTTCTTACGATTAAGCGCCAGGACCTTTGGCTTTGTTGAACTATATCTATTGCAATATTGTAAACTAGATAAAACCCATTGTTTTTAATTAAATAGACCTTCCTTTCTACATTTAAAAGGGGATGTTTTGTAGTTGATGTTTAGAAGTTAAGTTTATAATTGTTTGTCAATGAATAAAGATAAACTAATGAAAATGAACATCTAGGAACAAATGGATGTTTAACATTTTAGTTAGTATATGCTAAATTACAATAGGATTACCTATATGAATACCTATATGATGATTCTCTCAATCATTTCAAGGCTTTGCAATTCTTTGACAAGATGTAACAATAAGCTTTTTTACAGGAGCTATTGTATTCTTAACATCTATGTTCAATAATATCGATGGACTACTTCATTCTATGTGCTGGACTTTCAGCTCTTGTTGCAACTTGTTCAGAGTATATTGAATAATTCCCAGTGAGATAGTATGCAAGAGTTGCAGAAGTCATTAAAGCAGGAAGAAGTGAGTATTTACCACACATTTCAAGAACCATTAAAATTGCAGCAATTGGGGTTTTTGCAACTGCAGCAACAAATGCAGACATACCTATCGGAACAAATACTTCAGGTTGAACCACAATTTCAGGAAACATTTGGTGGAAGGTATAACCAACAAATCCTCCTAGCATACTTCCAATAACTATCGATGGGGCAAAAACACCTCCACTACCTCCACTTCCAACTGTGAGGGAAGTTGCAATAATTTTCCCCAGAATCAGAAGAAACATATCTGAGATAGCAAGTTTACCATCAATAGCCATTTGAACATAGCCATACCCCATCCCCAGTACTCCTGGTAGAAAGAGACCTATGATTCCAGTGAAAAATCCTCCAATTGCTGGTTTAAGGTAAGGTGCAATACTGAGTTTTTTTGAATAATTATGTATAGTATAAAAAACTTTGATGTACAGAATACCAAAAATTGCTGCAAGAACTGAAACCAAAGCATAAATTGGGAATTCAAGTGGAGAGTGAATAGTCACATCCGAAATTTTGAAAATTGGTAAAACTTCAAAAGATGTTCCGAGAAACTTGCCCATTATTAAGTTAAATACAACAAAAGCCACTATAGAAGAAACAAAGGCCGGGATTATTGCCTCAACCTCATAATCCCTTCTGTATAGCACTTCAATTCCAAATATTGCTCCTCCAAGGGGACTTCTAAAAATACTGCCTATTCCTCCAGCAACACCACAGATGACAAGAATTCTTCTGTCCTTATCAGAAAGTCTTAGTAATTCAGCAATGATAGATCCGAATCCAGCTCCAGTCTGAGCTATTGGTCCTTCTCTTCCAGCACTGCCACCACTACCAATAGTTATTGCAGAGGCAATTGTTTTAATAACTGGAACTCTTGCTCTTATAACTCCTCTTGCTCTGTGGAAAGCTCTAATTACAGCATCAGTTCCATGACCCTCAGCCTCAGGAGCAAACATATAAACTATTAAACCACTGAGCAATCCTCCAAGTGCAACAACAACAGGAAGTGGAAGAACTCCCAGATGGAACTTTGTTTTGATTATCTCTACCTCTCCTCCGGCAAGTGGAGGATTGAAGTTATTCAGACCTACAAGGAAAAATTTTGTTGAGAGCTCGATCAGAAAATACAACATAAAAGCTCCTAAGCCAGAAATAATGCCAACAATTACTGCCAGAAATATGAGATATTTTGAACTTATAGGTGCTCTTGTTTTCATGCTATTTTCCTATCTTTACGGTGATAATATATTTTTCTATTATTTATCTCAACTATCTGATGTTGGCTAATCTTAAAATGAATCCTGTCTCTGATCTGTAGCTACAAATTTCTGTAATCTCTTTGGATTTACAAGCAAATCAACTGTATTTCTCACATTCTGTTTTCAGTAATCATGAGCATCTTTTCGTTCTCAGCTTCATAAACGAAGTTACCTTATGTTGAATAGTCTTTTCTATGCAGAAGTTTATTATGTCTCTGAATATTCTCTGAATATTTTGAGTAGTTCTGATTTTTAGTATCTTCTCATACTTGAATTTGATGTTTTGAATGAGCTCCAACATTAATACATATTAAATGGTCATTATATAAACTTGCTATTTTTCAACAACCTAACTCAATCTTCTTAATCTTGCTATATACTCAATAATCTGCTTTAATTCACTTAAAGATTATTAATAGAAAAACAAGGAACATTCTTTGTCTTATCAATTCAAAATGGCAATTTGCAAAAAAGGAGTATATAAAAATTGAAAATCAAACCGTAGAATTCGACGTTTTCTAATATTTTGGGAGTTTGAGTAAGAAGAATTCTTCTACTGTTATTCTCTTGCTTTGCTCTTTCTTTCTATCATACTATCTCTTTCCATAGATAGTAGCAAGGTATAGGACGACTTGAGGCCTCATTTAAGTCTTCATAACGTTTACGTTCTCAGAGATTACTCAAAGTATCTCCTCTTTTCGAGCATGGGTATTTCAATTCTCTCTTAAGATACATTGATTTCTGGCATATGCCATGAATTAAGCAAATGTCTTTTAAGTTTAAATAGTTCAAATAGTGAAAATCATATTCTTTGAGAAAATTAAAAAGTAAATAATTATTGGAAAGAATTTTATAATTCTTATATATTTTCATTAATTTCTTATTTAAAATAATTTTCATTAATTAAAATTACTGAAGAGAATTTATCTCCTTAAGTATTATATCTTTAAAAATATTAAAAATTTTAATAATGAATTTTTTATTTAGTATTTAATTAGGTATTTTAATCAATAATAAAAATTGAATTAGTGATATAAAATGAATGAATTAAAAAATATTAAATGTTCTTTTTGTGAAGATCTTGCAATTACTATTATAAATTATGCTAAACTTAGATTATGTAAAAAACATTTTATAGAATTTATTCAAAAAAGAGTTTTCAATACTATTGAAAGATATGACCTTATAAAAGATAATTGGAGAATATTAGCAGCAATTTCTGGAGGTAAAGATAGTGCTGTTATGTTACATATACTTTCTAATTTATTAAAAAAATTAAAATTTGAAATAATTGCTTTACATATAGATCTTGGTATAGAAGAATATTCTGAAAATGCAAAATATAATTGTGAAAAATTATGTAATGATCTATCAATTCCATTGATTTTATTAAATATTAAAGATATTATTGGTATGAATTTATTAGAAATTAAAAGAAAAAATAAAAGACCTATATGTAGTATATGTGGATTATTAAAAAGATATTTTATAAATACTATTGCAATTGAAATTAAGGCAAATGTAGTAGCAATTGGACATCATATGGATGATCTTTTATCATATGTAATAAAGAATTTTATTTTACAAAATATTAATGAAATAAGTAAATTAGGACCAAAAACAGAAACAAAAGAATTATTTATTGGAAGAATTAGACCTCTTTATGAAATATCAGAAAAAGAAACAAGTCTTTATGCATATATTCAAAATTTACCTATAGTTGAAAGATCATGTCCTTATGCAAAAGAAAGTAGTATAGAGAGAGAAATTAAAAAATTTTTAAATAGATCGGAAGAGCTTCG
>CAZTWF010000026.1:0-9657 GCA_964617245.1 uncultured Nitrososphaerota archaeon | reverse complement strand
GTATTTGAACCATCAATTTCAATTTTTCTCATAACATGTATTTCATCTACAGGTATCATATTGAGCATTAAAGCAACTATTAATGAAATTATAACTGATTCTTTATTAATTTCATGTGGAGGTTCTTCATCAAGTTCTACTAAACATACTGAATCATAATATCCTTGATAATAAAAATACTTCTTTTTTTCAAATTCAAAAATAGCTGCTTGATCAATTTCACCTAATTCACTTGCTACAGGTCTGAGCATTCTCATAATAGTAAAATGAGGATCATCATCTCTTAAAAGAGTAGGACAATTACAAAATAATTTCTTTGAAGTATCTAATTGTTGATGAATTTCTAAACCAATTTTAACTTCCATTTTATCACCAATATTCACTTCTTTCTGATATTTCTCCTGAGATATTTGTAAGAAATAATTTCCTTATTTCTTCTTTATCATTAGTTTGTGCTAAAACCCACATAAGTTTTACAAGAGCAGTCTCAGGAAGCATATCTTCTGCTGGTATTACTCCCATAGATAATAACATTCTTCCTGTACTATATACATTCATATTTATTCTTCCATAAATACATTGAGAAGTCATTACTATAGTAATTCCATTTTCTATTGCTCTTTTTATAGCTGGAAAAATATATTCAGGAGCGTGTCCAAGACCTGTACCTTCAATTACAATTCCATGATATTTTTTTTCTATTAGAAAATCAAAAATTTCTATTGGTATGCCAGGAAAGGATTTTATTAATACAACTTTATTATCAAATTTTGCTTTTAATTCTAATTCTCCTCCTCTTCTTTTATATGGTTCATATACTTCTATTTTATCTCCAATAATTCTTGCTAATGGTTTTGAATTAATAGTTTGAAAAGCATCTCTTCTACTTGTATGCATTTTTCTAGTTCTAGTTCCACGATGTATAACTAATTCATTATCAGATGATGATGCATGCATTAATACTCCTACTTCAGCAAAAGGAGCTTTTACTGAAGCAAATATTGCAGTTTTAAGATTTAAATAAGCATCAGAAGAAGGTCTATCTGAAGATCTTTGTGAACCAACTAATATTACAGGAATGGGAAGATTTCTTAAAGAAAATGAAAGAGCTGCTGCAGTATATCCCATAGTATCTGTTCCATGAGTTAATACTATTCCTTCAGCTTCTTCATCAATATGTTTTTTAATTGCATATGCCATAGATATCCAATATTCAGGTACTATATTTTCACTTAATAAATTAAATAATATCTCAGTTTTTATATTTGCAATTTCTTCAAGTTCTGGAATAGATCTATATAAATCTTCAGCAGTTAAAGCTGGACTTACTGCTCCTGTTCTATAATCTATTTTACTTGCTATTGTTCCACCAGTACTTATTATTGAAACTTTTGGTAAAAAAGATTCTTTTATTTTTTGAATTATTTTAATTTCTTCTTTTGATAATTTTTCTATATCTGATATTTTTTCTATATAATCAATAGAATCTATAGATAAACCAATATTATATCCATCATCAATTTTTATAACTATATGTAAATCATCACCAATTTCAGATCTTGGTATTAAAATTCCTTTAAAAATTGCTTTTTTTGTCTTTACTAATATTCTATCTCCAATATTCACTTCATATTTTTTTAATAATTCTAAAGCTCTTCCTTTATATCCAGAATTCATAATTTACACCATAATCTAATACATTATAGTAAATATATTCTAAAATTTTTTATGTAATATAGAAATTTTTATAATATTAATATTAAAAATATACCAAAACTTTATTAAATATAATTCTTAATTAAAAAGAGGGAATAGTAATGCCAAAGAAGAGAAAGAGTAGAGGTAGAAGTAAGGGAGATAAAGGAAGATCATCAAAAGTTCAATGTGATGTATGTGGAGCTTGGGTTCCAAGAGATAAAGTAATAAAAGTAACAAAACCAGTTTCTATTGTTGATCCTCAATTAGAAAAAGAACTTAAAAAACAAGGAGCTTTAATATTCAGAAGAGTTGTAACAAAGAATTATTGTGTATCTTGTGCTATATTCCATGGTGTTGTTAAAGTAAGATCAAAAGAAGAAAGAAAAGTAGAAAAACCATTAACATGATAAGATGCTTTATAATTAAAGCAAGTGAAGCTAGAACTGCTCCTGATTTTTCTTTAAAATCTTTATCTATGTATAGAATGGATCTAATAGCAAGATGTATTATTGCAGCATTTTCTAAACCAAATGGTATAAGAAGAAATGTTATTCTTCATATTATATTAGAAGGACCACCTAATCCTCCTATTACTATAAGTATTCATGGAGAAGAATTAGATTTTATGCCAATAAGTGAAATTAAAGCTGCAGAAATAGTTTATAATGCATTATCAAATAAACCAAATAAAGGTGTATATGTAAAAAGAAAAAGTTTTTCAGATATTGTAATGGAAAATATTAATAATGAAATTTTTTATTTACATGAAAATGGAATTGATATCAATAATATAAAAATAATGAAAAATCCTATATTTATATTAGGAGATCATAAGGGAATAGATAAAGAAAGTGAAAAATTTTTAGATAAAATTGGAGTAAAAAGAGTAAGCCTAGGTCCAATATCATATTTATCAAGTCATTGTATTACTATTGTTAATTATGAATTAGATAATAAAGAGTTATAGTAATATAGTTTATTTATTTATAAATATAGGGATAAAAATGGCATTTGAAAGACTTAAGAAAAAAATAACAAAAGAAAATCTTTGGCTTTATATTCTTACATTATTAAAAAATGGGCCAGTCTATGGTTATGAAGTAAAGGATAAAATAAAAGAAAAATTTGGATTTGAACCTGCAAAAATTACTACATATGTTGTTTTATATAAATTAGAAAGAGAAGGACTTGTAAAAAGTATGAAGAATACTGAAGAATCACCAAGAAAATATTATTATATAACTGAAAAAGGCTCTAAGACTTTAGAAGAAGGATTAAAATTCTTGAAAAAAATAATAAATTCACTTGAGTGATTTTCTTATATAAAATAATCTATGTATTGCTGTTATATTAGTTAATATAGCAAGTAAAATAATTCCAAGCCATATATGATTCAATAAAGCAAATATTATTAATAGTAATAATCTTTCTGCTCTTTCCATTAATCCTATAGAAGAAAGTTTTACTCCTTCAATTTCTCCTCTTAATCTTGTATAACTTACCATAAGAGATCCAATTATAGAAAATAATCCCCATGATATTTCACATAATCCTCCTAATATTATTCCTGATAATATTATCATATCTGAATATCTATCAAGAGAGGAATCTAAAATACCACCCCATTTTGTAACCTTACCAGAAATTCTTGCTACTGTTCCATCAATTATATCAAATAATCCAGTTAATATTAAAAATAAACATGCAATCATTATTTTATTTAAATAAAACATATAAGCTGAAATAATAGAGAAAATAAAACCTATAATTGTTATATGATTTGGAGATAATTTTAATTTTATAAAAATTATTGCTATAGGATTTAATATTCCTATAAATTTATTTTTTATTTTATTTAGCATTATATCACCTATCAATTTAAATTATTCTTAATAATATATTTAAGATATGATTACTTTAGATATTATTTTAATAAAAAACTTAATAATTATTATGGGATTATTTATTGCTTCTCTTCAAGATATAAAAAGTAGAGAAATTAGTGATAAAATCTGGATGATATTAATTCCCATAGGAATATTTTTAACTATAATAGAAATTATTATTAAAGAAAATTATCCATATATATTATCAATTTTTAGTATTATAATTTCCATAATATTAGCACTTTCTTTATATTATCTTCGTTTATATGGTGGAGCTGATGCAAAAGCTTTAATAACTATTGCCTTATTCTTTCCTATTCCTCCTTATGGTATTGAAAAAACACTTATAATTTTTCCAATAATAGTATTTGGAAATAGTTTAATAGCAACAATGATTTTTATTTTATTTTATATTATAATAGCTATTATATGGAATTCTTATATGAAATTAAGAGGAATTGATTTATTTAAAGGAATTGAAGCAAATACATTAAAGAAAATTTTTGCTTTTATTTTTGGATTTAAATTAAATTCAAAAATTGCTAATTCTATTCATTTTAATCCAATAGAAAGAGTATATAATAATAAAAGAAAGATAATAATTTCATATAAAATTGAAGATGAAAAAATAATTATAAAAGGAGATTATATTTGGGTAACTTTTACCTTACCTTTTATTTTATTTATATTCATTGGATTTATATTATATTTAATTTATGGAGATCTATTCTTTAAAATAATTAATTCATTATTAAAGGCTTAAGACCAATTCTTTTAAATGATTCTATTACTTTTTCTATAATATTTTCAATTTCAATATCTCCTAAATATAATAAATGAGAACCACATTTTGATTTACAATCTGTATTTCCAAAACCTTTTATAATTTCTATATTTTTAATTATATTTTTAAGAGATTGAAAAAGCTTACATTCATATTTTTCATTAGTTTCAGCATATATTACTATAATATTTTTTGCTTTTGGAATTAAATAATCTATATGCCAATGTTTATTTCTTTTAATACCATTAAATATTTGAAAATATCTTTCTATTCTTTTTGAAATACCTCCAAAACCTAATGCAGAACCAACATAAATATAAATTCCTTTTTTAATTTGAAATTCTTTTTTATTTATTTTTAAATAGTATAAATCTTGAATACTTAATATAATTACATAAGTTCCTTTCATTATATTAAATAGCGTAATTTTTATTTTTAAATATTTTATATATAATTTTAGCGATGATATAGAATTCGGGTTCGGATTTAAAAATGAAGAAAAGGACTAAATGAGCTTTAGCTCACCTTTGTAGCGGCTTCTTCATGAAATCAGAGCTTTGTATCCTCGATCATCGCTAAATTATTTTTAATTTTCTATTTTAAATATCTTCCTCTTCTTCTTCAGTAATTTCTGGTGTAGTAGTTTGAATTGCTAATTCAATAATTGCTTCTTCTGCTTTTTCATCAAGTGCAGGTGCAATTACTATAACTTCTTTATCAATATAATTTTCATCAGTATATTCATTATCAAATGATATAATGTATACAGGAACATAGAAAATAACTGTTCCTTCAGAAGTTCTTGACATATTATATTTAGAATAAAGTTCATATTGTTCTTTTGTTAATGGTAATTCTACAGATATAGGATATTGTGGATCTCTTATTACAGTGAAATCTGCTTTTTCTACATTCCAAAGTGAAATACACTCTATAACTTTCTTTTTAATAATTTCTTTAAAATCACCAGATATCTTTGTTTTTTCTATTATTTTGCCTTCTCTTGCTCTTATAACTAAAGCTTCACTCATTCTTTTTCTTCCTCTTCTATTTTTTCTATTATATTCTTTATTGCTTTTTCTATATCTGGAAGTCCTTTCTCATTATCAGGTATTCTTGTCATAATATGTTTTATAATACCTCCTTTTAGTTTTAAAAAAACTTGAGGTATTTCTACACCACCAAATTCATCTTTTTCTCCATACATTGTAAGAAAGTCATAGTCTTCTTTTCTTATTTCAATTGGTATATTTTTTATTTTTGAGACTTCTTCACATACTTGAAGTATATATTTACTTCTTTCTTCCCAATCTGCTAATACAGCAATTATTCCTTCAATCTTCATTTTTACACCTCATAGCTATATGTGTTTTACGTATTTTTTTATATTTAAACTCTTTTAATCTATTTGAAATATGGTCTAGCTGATAATTTTATTGGTAAACATAAAGGTACTCTAGGCTTTGATGAAATTTTCTTATTTATTTCTTCTATTAATTCATCTAATTTTTTATTTGAAATTCCTTCTCCTCTTATTCTTATAGAAAGTTCTCCTGATGATATTTCTTTTTCTCCTATTACTATTATATATGGAATCCATTCCATTTCAGCATCTCTTATTTTCTTAGCTACACTTTCATTTCTATCATCTACATCAGCACGAATATTATTCTCATTAATTTTTAAGGCAATTTCAATTGCTTTATCTAAATAATTTATATTTACTGGAATAATTCTCACTTGTATTGGACTTAACCATAATGGTAATTTTGGAACTTTTTTATTTTCCATATCCTTTGCTGCTTGTTCTAATATAACCCCAATCCAACGTTCAATAGAACCCATAGAACTATGTAAAATTATACATCCTTTTTTATCTCCATTTTCATCAACATAATATATTCCATATCTTGTAGCATCTTCAATATCAAGTTGAAGTGTTGCTAATTGTATATTTCCTCCAGTAGAATCAATTGCTTGATATTCATGTTTTAATATCCAATAATGTTTCATTTCAGGAAGTATTTCTATTAAAGCAGGTTTATTAGCAATTTTTAATAAAGAAACAATCCATTCTTTATTTTTTAAATAAAATTCTTTTACAACTCTAAAAGCTATAGTATATTCAATTTCCATAGAATTAGTAAATTCAGTATATTTTTCAAATAATAATTTATATTCTGATAATCCTTCTTCTAAATCCCTACAAAAACAATGAATATCTGGCATTGTAAATGCTCTTAATCTTTTCAAACCTACACATTCTCCACTTTGTTCAAGTCTAAAGGATGGAGAAAGCTCATATATTCTTATAGGTAATTGTTTATAACTCATAATAACATCTTTCATCATTCTAAATAATCCAAAATCTCCAGCAAATCTTAAAATAAATTCTTTATTATCAACTTTAAGTCTATAATCTCTTTCTCTAAATCTTGAAGCTTGTTCTGCAATATCTGGCTCATCAAGTTTATATATCATTGGTGTTTCAATTCTCATTGCTTTTAATTCTTTTATTGCAAAATTATTAGCATATTCTTCTAATGAATTTTTAATTATTACACCTTTTGGATAAAATCTGAAATGACCTATATCTGATGCAGCCTCATAATCTAAAAGTTCTAATTTCTTCATTATTTTAATATGTGCAAGTGTTTGATGTTTTTCTTTTATTCCAGCTTCATTTTTTATTAATTTAATTAATGTAGGATCAATATCAAGATTAAGAAAACTATCAGGATTTGATAAATCAATAGGTATTTCTTTTCCATTTGGTGTTAGAATTAGAAAACTACTTGGAATATGTTTTTCTTCTTTTTTCTTTTCTTCTCTAGGTACTATTGTTCTTGATAATTCACTTAGAGGATGTCCTTTACATTTTAATGTAAATGCTTTATACCATCCAAAAGGAACTAATTTTACTTCTATTATCTTTTCTAATTCTTCTTTAAGTTTATGTAATATTTCCATAGCATTTTTTGGTGATGCTAAATCAGATGAAAGATGTGCATATGGATATATTACTATTCTATCTGCTTTTATCATTTTTACATGTTCAATTATTGCTTCTGATGTAAGTTTTACAATTTCTTCAGGATTTTTTTCATCTATTTTTTCTATACTACAAAAAGCAACAAGACATTCTTCTATTCTTTCATATTTTCCAATATTTTCTATTTTTTCTGGTTCTTTAATAGCAGGTTGTAGAGGAGCATATTCAATATAATCTGCATGTATTAAGAGTATTCTCAATTGTTTCACCCTTTTCTATTAATAATTATTTTTTAAATATATAAGATTACATTATTTTTTACATTATTTTCATTAGCTAGTAATTATAATAATTTTTTAATATAAGAATTTTTAATATAAGATTAAATTCAGGAGGACTTTTAATGAAAAGTTATAAAAAATATAATAATATAAGATTGGAAATGTTAAGAATGAAATATGAATTAAAGATCGAATATAGAAAAACTCTTCAATATATAAGATTTTTCAGTTTATTGAGATATAATAGAACAGGAATTGCAAGTTAATCATTTAGTAAACTAATTATATAAAATAATTACTTAGTAAAGAATTCTAATTTTTTAACTCCAACAATTTCTTCAAATTCTATTCCTAATGCATCTAATACTTGTTCAAAAGTTGTTTGAATATGTCCAATATATTTTTCTATATCTATTTCATCTAATCTAGCAAGTTGAACTGGTTTAACACCACCTATAACTTTTACATATGATATAATATCTCCAGGTTTAACTTCCTTGCCTTTTTCTTGAAGAAGTCTTGCTGCTTTTACATGTTGAGGTGTTGTTTTTACATATTTTTCAGGTGAACGAGAAAGCATTACTCTAAAAGCAAGTTCATCTAAAGTATATTTCTTATTCTTTAAATTACTATAACAATTTTGTATAATTTCCTTTATTTTTTCCTTTGCATAATTAAAATCTTGTGGTGTTTTTACTTCTTTTAATATTTGTATTAATTCATTAAATGCATGTTTTAAAAATACAGGTGTATTACGTTTTTTTCCTACTAATCCTTTTATATCAACAATACCACTATCTAATAATCCAAGATAATTCTTTTTTCTTCCTGAAAATGTTAGAAATACATATTTTTTATCTACTTCAAGATCAATTCCAAATCTTGATTCAGCCCATTCTTGTAATTCAATTATTTGTTGTTCTAATGGCTTATGAATAAAAAGACTATCAGTATCTGCATATATAACATTTAAATTCATTTCTTTTGCTTTATTTATTGTTTCTTTTATTATATATCTACCTATAGCTGTTGTACTTTCAGCTAATGGAAGACAATATAATTGAAATACATCTGATCCAAATACTCCATAAGATGCATTTAAAAATACTTTTAATGCTTGTTGTACTACATTATACCAACTTCTCTCTTCTTTACTTAAAGATGGATCTTTAGCTTTATGTTTAAACCATTTAACTCTTACATCTCTTAATACTCCAATTATTAATGACATTAATCCTGATCTTTTTCTACATACCCAATGTTTTGTATCTGGAACTAAATTTGATCTACATTCTTCATGTGGACATCTAACAGTTTCATAACTTAAATTCCATCTTGCTATTATGCCAGGATATAGACTTGCAAAATCAAGAACTACAACATTGAAATAAACATTAGTTTCAGGTCTTATTACAATAGCTCCCATATACTTTTTACCTTTTATAATTGCAGTAGTAGAAGCTATTCCTTTTATAGATTCTATATCTTCTTGATTTGGAATTAGATAATTGTTCTTTCTATGTTCATATAATAACATACTTTTTATCCATTTAGAAATTCCTTGTCTAGTAACATCTTCCATAGACATTTTTGAAATTCTCATTATCATTGTTATTAAATTCATTACTAAATTAGAATTAAATGTTGTTAAATTTAATGTTATTAAAGCATCTCTATAACAATAAGATGCAAGTTCAAAATAACTGAGTTCAGCAATATTTTTTTCTACTGGTATTTTTGTAATACCAATTAAAGTACTTGCTATAGAATCTAATGTTATTTCTCTATAAGAATTTCCAAAAGCATAAACTTGTATAGCATGATTATGAAAGAATTTATATAAATCAATATGAATTCCTATTGGTAATAATGCAATTTCTCTTCCCATTATTATTGGAATTTCTTCTTTTTTAATTCCTAATACTTGTGCTCTTCTCCATAGATAATGAAGATCAAAATTATCTCCATTAAATGTTAATATAATTGGATATTCTAAAAGATATTTAAAAACTTCTT
>CAZTWF010000025.1:0-2865 GCA_964617245.1 uncultured Nitrososphaerota archaeon | reverse complement strand
AATACATTTTAAAAGTGTAGTTTTTCCTGCACCATTTGGTCCTAATATTGCTAATAATTCTCCTTTATTTACTTTTAAATTTATATTTTTTAATACAATTTTTGAACCATAATTTGAATATAAATTTATTATTTCAAGAGTCATTAAATCACCTTTTATAATCATGTCCAATACATTTTTCTACTTTTAATTAATAAATAAATAAAAAATGGTCCTCCAATAAGAGAAGTAATTGCACCAACAGGAAGAATTAATGGTGAGAAAATTGTTCTTGCAATTGTATCTGATAATAAAAGTAAATTTCCTCCTATTAATGATGATGTTATTATTAATTTTCTATTATCATTTCCAATTATTATTCTTGCAATATGAGGAGAAACAAGACATATAAATCCAATAATTCCAACAAATGATATTGTTACTGCAATCATAAATCCTATAGTAATTATACATATTGCTCTAATTTTTTTAATATTAATTCCTAAACTAGAAGCAACTTCTTCTCCCATATTAAAAGCATTTAATCTCCATCCCATATGAATAAAAATTAATATTCCTACTAATCCAGAGGAAATCCATATTAATTTTTTCCAATTTAATAATCCAAGATCTCCTAATAACCATACTATTACAGCTTTTAATGCTTCTGCTTGACTTGTATATTGTAATATAGATGTAAATGCACTAAAGAAATATCCTATGGCAATTCCAGTTAAAACTATTATTGTTGGATTTGTTCCTTTTGTTCTTGCTATAATACTAACAATTATTGAAC
Source organism: uncultured Nitrososphaerota archaeon (assembly GCA_964617245.1). GTDB lineage: Archaea > Thermoproteota > Methanomethylicia > Methanomethylicales > Methanomethylicaceae > WYZ-LMO11. Next base: position 2,090 of record CAZTWF010000025.1, on the reverse strand, counting down.
AAATTAAACATAATATAAAAGCATTTGTTATAATAAAAAATTCATTTATTATAACAAAAGTATAACTTCCATAAGCAATTCCAGCTCCAAGTATAATAGCTATAGAAGCACCAAATGCTGCAGCAGAAGAAAGTCCTATAGTGAATGGAGAAGCTAATGGATTTCTTAATATACTCTGACATACTACACCTGAAGATGCAAGTATAGCTCCTATAATAATTGCTCCTAATACTCTTGGCATTCTTAAATTCCAAATAATATAATCTAAAACTTCATTATTATCAATATTTAAAAATGGAAATAATTTTGCTAATAATATTTTATAAACATTAAAAATATCTATTCTTATAGAACCTATAGAAATAGAAATTCCAATTAAAAAAATTAATAATAGCATTAAAGAAAAAATTGTTATTTTATACTTCATTTTTTCACCATTAAAATTAACTTGAATAAGTAATTGGATAATACCATAATCCTTTATATTCTAATCCTAAAAATGAAAGATATTGTTTTAAATAAATATTAATATCAATATCAGAAAATCTATCAGGATATGCTATTTTTGCAATATGTAATATAGCAATAGGATAACATGGCTTATATAAAAGATCATTTGGAATTATTACTATTTTATTTTGTTCTACTGCATTTGTAAGATTTAATCTTTGTTTAATATCATTTAATATATTTTCATAATCACTTTCTTTGATAATTAAGGGATCTGCTGTTATTGCTTTAATTATTATATCTGGATTTTCTTTTATTACCCATTCTGCACTTACTTTTGGATATGAAATAGAAAATTCTCCTATTGGTCTTAATCCTGATAATAATATAATATCATATAATCCAGCACCAGGTCCTACTGTACCCCATGTAATATATGTTTCACCATATGCTCTTAATTTATTTTCTTCTTTTAAATTACTTAATCTTTGATTTATAATATTCAATATATCTTTCATCCATTTACATAATGTTTCTGCTTCTTTTTCTTTTCCAATTATCATTGCTAATGTTTTTATTTCTCTATCCATTATTGATGGAATATAAAAATCAAATCTTACAACTTTAATTCCTAATGGCTCAAGTTTTTCTTCAGCATCTAAAGTCCATTTTGTATAAGTAATAACAATATCTGGTTTAAGATTTATTATAAGCTCATAATTTGGATTTTTCCAACTTCCAATAATTGTTTTATTTGAAAGAGAACCAAATAATTCTGGTTTTTTTGCTACTACATCACTTATACCTATAACTAAATCACTTGCATTTAAAATTTTTAAAATAGTAGCAGCATCACTAGTTAATACAGCAATCTTTTTTACTGGTAATTTAATTTCAACATATTTTCCAGAAGAATCTATTATTGTTATATTTCCTAATTGAGAAGTTTGTAATACTGAATAATTACTTAATAAATAACCTCCATAAAAACTTATTATTGCTATAGTTATTATTAATCCAATAATTTTTATTAATTTCATGATTTCACCTAATAGAAGTTAATATGAGCTTAATTTATTTTTATTGTTTCATATGAAACTAATATAAAATAACAACATAATATTCTATGACATAAATTTCTCCAAAACCTGGATGATAATATTTTAATCCTGGTTGTATATTTGCTTGAAATATTTCATCATTTTGTGGTTCTATATAATATAATCCTTCTTTACAAAGAATAGCATTAAAAGCATGTTCAAAATTTTTTCCATTTAATTTTCCTATTACTACAACAATTCCCATGTCCCAATTATTCAATTTTGCATGAAGAGATAACATAAATGCATAATCTCCACAAACAAAATCTGGATATGAATATTTAATTTCATTAGTTTTATCTTCAATTATCCATTTTTTTAATTCATTTAATGTTGGAATTGTTTTATTTTCTAATGGCTCATAAAATACTGAATATAATTTTTCATATTCTTTTCTAATATTAGAATAATTAATTAATAATAATTCATAATTCTTTGAAACTTCTTCTAATTTTATTTTTGTAATATTATAATCATTATAAATTAAATCATAATTATTTTTTAAATTAATATAAGAACTATTCAATTCAATATAATTAT
>CAZTWF010000024.1:0-6016 GCA_964617245.1 uncultured Nitrososphaerota archaeon | reverse complement strand
CCAGGTTTTATTGTTGAAATGTCTGTTTTATCATCAGTAATACTTATTCCTCTTGCTCCAGTAACAATAATAGGATTAATAACAAATGCTAGGAATTTAAAATATGGAGCTTTAATAGGATTAATTTTTGGTATAATTTTTGCATTATATAATGCTTTAATCTATGGTCCATTAAAAACATTTTTAGTAAATATCTATGGAATTCCTATTTCTTTATGGATTTTATTTATATCAATATTGCCTATATTATTAAATTATATTAAATTAAAATACTCAAATTATTTTGTGTCTTCTATAAAAAATCGTAAATAACTTTAGTTTTTTCATTTCTATGTAATTTTTCTATTTTTCATAAAAAAAATAGATGAAAAGTTAAAAAAGTATATTTGTAAAACTTAGTTTTATGAACTGTCCTCTTTGTAATAGCAATCAGATAATAACATATAAAGGAGAAGTTATATGCAAAAATTGTGGCTTAGTAATTGAAGATCATTCATGTGATTTCTATCGTTATCATTTTATTAAAAATAATAATGAAATTATAAAGACTAAAAAAGAAGAAAGAATAAAAGTCATAAAATTGAAAAAATTAACTCTTATAAGTAGAGGTTATGAAGAAAGAGTTTTAAAAAATGCTATAAAAGAATTTAATAGATTGACTTCTAAATTGAATATTCCTAATTTTATAAAAGATGAAGCTCTTAGTATATTCAAGAAGATAAGAAAAATAAAGAAAAGACTTCCAATAAAAGCTACAATAGTTGCATCACTCTATGCAGCATGTAAAATTTATGGTATACCAAGAACTTTAGATGAAATTATTGATTCTTGTGATAAAAGAGATGTATGGAGAGTATATAAGTATATTTTAATGAATGGAGTAATAAAGAGTAATTTTATGAATCCTGAAGTATATTTATCAAGAATATGTAATAGTGTTGGTGCTGATGAAGAAATTTTTAAGAAGAGTTTAGAAATAATAAAAAGAACAAAAGAATATGGTTTAATAAATGGTAGAGTTCCATATAAATTTGCAGCTGCAGTAGTATATTATTCAGCTTTAATATTAGGAAGAAAATTAAGTCAAAGTAAAATTGCAAAAAATACTAATGTATCAGAAGTTACAATAAGAAATATTGTTAGAAAAATATCAACAGTTGTTTAAATTTAGACTCCAAATTTTTTTAAAACTTCAGGTATTTTATTTATTATATCGCTTGCAGTATAATGATAACCAATTTCATTTGCTAATAGATCACCTATATATGAATTTAGAAAAGATGCTGCAGTTGCTGCTCTAAATGGTTCTATTCCCTTACTTAAAAAACCTCCAATCATTCCAGCTAATACATCTCCAGTTCCTCCAACTGTCATTCCAGGATTTCCTATAGTTTTTATTTTTACTCTATTTCCATCAGTAATAATATCATAATGTGCTTTTAATAATATTACTGTATTAAGTTTTCTTGCCCATTTCTTTACAATTTCTATTCTATTTTTCCATCCATTATCTTTCTCTTCTGGTAATTTTTCTTTAGTTAAAATATAGAATTCACCTGCATGAGGAGTTAAAACTACTTTATTAAAAGTTATTTCATAATCACTTAATGCTTTTATAGCATCAGCATCTATAACTATTGGCTTTCCTATATCATTTAAGTACTTAATAAATTCTCTTACAGTTATAATTGTAGCATCATCAGTTCCTAATCCCATTCCAATTACAATAGCATCTACTTTTTTTGCTTCTTCTTTTAATAATTCTATAGAATCCATATCTAAAATATATCTTGAAGGTAATGGTTGTACAATTAAATCAGGAGAATATGATCTAATAGCATTAGCAATATAATAAGGTACAGCAATTATTGAAAGATCAATACCAATTCTTAATGCAGCTAATGCAGCTAAAGCAGGAGCACCAGAATATCTATAAGAACCTCCAATTACTAATAATCTTCCATTTTCTCCTTTATGAGAGAAAATATCTCTTGGCTTATATGCTAATTTTAAATCTCCAGGTCCTACAAATATTTCAAGTTCATATGGAATTCCTATACTAATAACATCTATATTACCTACAAATGATTTTGCATTTTCATTTAAAAGACATGATTTTAATTTATGATGTGTTACAGTAAGATCAGCTTTAAATGTTGATTTTGATGGATCTCCAGTTATAGGATCAATTCCTGTTGGAATATCTATAGCAACTTTAAATGCTTTTGATTTATTACAAAATTCAATAGCAGTTTTTATTGGCTCTTTTGGCTCGCCTCTTGCGCCTGTTCCAAGCATTGCATCTATAATAATATCTGCATTTTCAAATAATTCCTTTAAATTATTCAAATCAGTAGTACAATAAATTTTTATGAATTTTTCTAATATAGAATAATTTCTTTTTGCTTCTTCAGTAGAAATATTTTCAGGCTTAGATAATAATATTACATTTACTATTGCTCCATGATATAATAAATGTCTTGCAGCAACAAATCCATCTCCACCTTTATTTCCAGTATGTGCAATAATTAAGACTTTTTTTCCTTTTACATCTATTCTTTTCAATATAGAATCTACTACACCTTTTCCTGCATTTTCCATTAATTGAATTCTTGATATTCCAAAGAATTCTGCATTTTCATCTAATGCTCTAATATCATCAATATCTATTTTTTCCATATTTAATGAAATAGTTTTTATTCTAAAATCTTTTTTGTAATATTTTTCGTAAAGATTAAAACTTAATTTTTTAATAAGAATAATTATGCCAATTTGTCCAATTGATGCTGGAAGATATGGAAGTGAAGAAATAAGAAGAATATTTGATGAAAATTATAGACTTCAAAAAATGCTTGATGTTGAAGCAGTATTAGCTGAAGTTTTAGCTGAAATTGGGGAAATTCCAAAAGAAGCAGCTGAAGAAATAAAAAGAAAAGCAAAAATTGAATTTGTTACTATAGAAAAAGTAAAACAAAGAGAAAAGAAAACTCATCATGATATAATGGCAATGGTTGAAGTTTTAGCTGAAGAATGTGGAGAATATGGAAAATATGTTCATTGGGGTGCTACAAGTTATGATATTGTTGATACATCATGGGCTTTAATATTTAAAGAAGCAATTTCAATTATTGAAAATAAATTGAGAATTCTTAGAGATAAATTATGTGATTTAGCTATAAAAAATAAAAAATTAATAATGATTGGAAGAACACATGGACAACATGCTTTACCAATTACTTTTGGATTTAAAATAGCAGTTTATGCAGCTGAAATAGGAAGAAATTTAGAAAGATTAAATGAAATTAAAAAGAGAATACTTATTGGAAAAATGAGTGGTGCAGTTGGAACAATGGCAAGTTTTGGAGAAAAAGGAATTGAAATAGAGAAAAAAGTAATGGAAAAACTTGGATTAAAAGAAGCTGAAATTTCTACACAAATAATATGTAGAGATAGAATTGCTGAATTAATATGTTGGGCAGGAATATTAGCATCAAGTCTTGATAGAATTGCTACAGAAATAAGAAATTTACAAAGAACAGAAATTCTTGAAGTTGCTGAAGGATTTGGAAAAGAACAAGTTGGAAGTAGTACTATGCCTCATAAACAAAATCCTGTAGATTGTGAAAAAATATGTGGATTAGCTAAAGTAATAAGAGGATTCTTAATTACTGCACTTGAAAATATACCATTATGGCATGAAAGAGATTTAACAAATTCAAGTAGTGAAAGATTCATAATACCATTTACTTTTATAATATTAGATGAAATGATTGAAACAATGAATAAGGTTATTGAAAATATAAGAATATTTCCTGAAAATATGAAAAGAAATTTAGAAATAACAAAAGGATTAATATTAACAGAAGCAATTATGATGGCATTAGCAAGAAAGGGATTAGGAAGACAAAAAGCACATGAAATTCTAAGAAAATTATCAGTAAAAGCATTTAATGAAAGAAGATCATTAAAAGAAGTAATCAAAGAAAATGAATTAATAATGAAATATTTTTCTGAAAAAGAAATAGATGAACTTATGAATCCTGAAAATTACTTAGGAAAAATAGATGAACTTATTGATAGAGCTGTAAAATATGCAAAGAGCATTTGAAAAAATTGGTATTTCTACTGGTATTTTATTTCTTGGAATTGTAAGTTTTTTTACTGATATAAGTACTGAAATAGTTCTTGCAATTTTACCATTATTTTTAGTATATCAAATAGGAGTAACTGCAGATATAATTGGAATAATAGAAGGAATTGCAGAAAGTATTTCATCTATTCTTAAAAGTATTTCAGGTTATATATCAGATAGAATAGGAAAAAGAAAAAAATTAATAGTCATAGGTTATGGAATTTCAAATATAGTAAAACCATTTTTAGGATTTTCTTATGATTGGTCTCATGTATTATTTATTAGAATTATTGATAGAATAGGAAAAGGAATTAGAACTTCACCAAGAGATGCAATTATTACTGAAATTACAACTGAAAATAAAATTGGAAGAGCATTTGGAATACATAGAACATTAGATCAATTAGGAGCAGTTACTGGACCATTATTAGCTTTTCCTTTATTAGCAATTTTAGGATATAGAAATACATTCTTTTTTACAGCTATTCCTGGAATTATTGCTATAATTATATTAATAATATTTGTAAAAGAACCTAAGACTATAACTAAGACTATGATTAAAAAAGAAAAATTTCATATTAATAAAAAATTTATGAAATATTTATTTTCAGTTGCTTTTTATTCTATTGGAGCAATTAGCTATGCTTTTATAATGTTAAAAGCAATAGAAATTGGTATAATAGAGGAATTTATTCCTTTATTATATGCAATAATTCAAATATTTCATGTAATAGCTGGAATACCTGCTGGAGAACTTTCTGATAAAATTGGTAGAAAAATAACACTTCAATTAGGATATTTATTTCTTTTAATATCTTTTACTATAATAGTTTTCATTAATAATATATTTGGAATTTTATTAGGAGTAATAATGTTTGGTCTTCATAAAGGAATTGTAGAGACTTCACAAAGAGCATTAATACCAAGTTTAATTAGTGATGAGCATAAAGCAACTGCATATGGAATTTATAATATGATATTAGGAATATTAACATTACCAACAAATATTATTGCTGGTATTTTATTTACTATAAATAGTTCTTATACATTTTATTATGGAATATTTTTTGTAATTATAGCTATTATATCATTAAAATTTATTGAGAAATAGCTTCTATAATTTCTTTTAATATAGAGAAGACTTCTTTATTTTCATAATCTTCAATATTACCTTTATCACATGCAATAGTGAGCTTTGGATCTATTGGTATAGAACCAAGGAATTTGGTATTTATTTTTTCTGCAATTATTTTTCCTTTTGATTCTCCAAAGATATTTATTTTTTCTCCACATTTAGGACAAGTAATATATGACATATTTTCAATTACTCCTAATATTGGAATACCAAGAGATATAGACATATTCATGGCTTTTGCTACTATTGTTCCTACAAGTTCTTGTGGTGATGTAACTATAATAACACCATCTAAAGGAAGAATTTGCATTACTGTTAATTGAGCATCACTTGTTCCAGGTGGTAGATCTATAAGTAAATAATCTAATTCTCCCCAATCTACATCTGTATAAAATTGTCTTATAGCATTACTTATAAGTGGTCCTCTCCATATAACTGGAGATTCTTCATCTGGAATAATTAAACTCATGGACATAATTTTTATTTCTTTTTTTGATCTAGGTGGTATAATTTTTCCTTCAACTATAAATGGAATTTCTTTTACTCCAAATATTTTTGAAATACTAGAACCAGTAATATCAGCATCTAATATTCCAACTTTATATCCCATATTTGCTAATGTTACTGCTATTAAAGAAGTTATAGAAGATTTTCCTACTCCTCCTTTTCCTGATAAAATAGCAATAATTCTTTTAATATTCATTTTTGGAAATTTTCTAATTCTTATTCTACTTAATAGTTTTCTTACT
>CAZTWF010000023.1:0-2564 GCA_964617245.1 uncultured Nitrososphaerota archaeon | reverse complement strand
CTGAACCGCTCTTCCGATCTTAATTCCTATGAAAGCTGAATTAATAGAAAAAATAAAAGAAGCAATAGAAGCAAATAAAAAACTTGAAGGTTTTGAAGAATATGCAAAAGATGTTATAATAGAAACAAGAGAATTTTTAAGTAAAAATATAACTCCAGAGCTAATAGAATTAATCTCAAAAAGTAAAGAAATATCTATAGAAAAAAGAGAGAATTATTTTTATTTAATAGTTTCTGATGCTATTGGTTATATTCAAGCATCTGGAAGATGTTCTAGAATGTTTGCAGGTGGTGTATCAAGAGGGATAAGTTTTGTTATTAAAGATGATGAAAAAGCATTTTATTCCTTAGGACAAAAATTAAGTATAATCTTAGGAGAATTCTCATGGAGTAAATTTAATTTAGAAAAAATTAAAAAATGGTTTAAGAAAATTGATGAAGATAGAGAAATTATTAGAAATATAAGAGAAGGTAAATTAATTGGTAGATTTAAAGATTATATTAAACCTGTTCTATTAATAGTAGAATCACCAACAAAAGCAAAAACAATTTCAAAATTCTTTGGAAAGCCATTTAAAAGAAAAATTGGAGATGTTACAATTTTTGAAATAAGTACAGGTAAATTTGTTTTAAATATAATTGCAAGTATGGGACATGTATTTGATTTAATAACAGATAAAGGATTTCATGGAGTTAAAATTAATGAAGAATTTATACCAATATATGATATAATAAAAAAATGTAAAATCTGTGGAAATCAATTTACTGGAGAAATATGTCCAAAATGTAAAAGTAAGGAATATTATTCAAAAGAAGGATTTATTAAAGCAATAAGAGAATTAGCTTCAGAAGTAAAATATGTATTTTTAGCAACAGATCCTGATGCTGAAGGAGAAAAAATAAGTTATGATCTTTTTTGTACTATATATCCAATTAATAATAAAATTGAAAGATTAGAATTTCATGAAATAACAAAATCTGCTTTTATTAAAGCTCTTAAAAATAGAAGAAGAATTGATTTAAGACTTGTTGAAGCTCAATTAGTAAGAAGAATAGAAGATAGATGGATAGGATTTGAATTATCTCAAGTATTATGGAATGTATTTAAAAATAGAAGATTATCTGCAGGAAGAGTACAAACACCAGTTCTTGGATGGATTATTGAAAGAGTAAAAGAAGCAAGAAAACATAAAAAAGTATTATATTTAATACTTTCTAATGATTTAAAAATTTCAATAGAAAATCCAAAGGAATTAGAAGTAAATAAAGCAATTATTAGTAATTTAACTGAAGAAGAAAAAATAATATATCCAGCTCCTCCATATACTACAGATTCTCTTTTAAGAGATGCATCTATAGAACTTAATTTTCCAGTAGAAAAAACTATGAGAATTGCTCAAGATTTATTTGAAGCAGGTCTTTGTACATATCATAGAACTGATTCTACAACAGTATCTAATGTTGGTATAAATATTGCAAAGGAATATCTTCAAGAAAAATTTCCATCATTATTTACTCCTAGAAAATATCAAAGAGAAGGAGCACATGAATGTATAAGACCAACAAGAGTAATAGATGTAGAACGTTTAAAATATTTAATTCAAACTGGAATTTTAAGATTGCCAATAAAATTTACATCAGATCATTTTAAACTTTATGATTTAATATTCAGAAGATTTATTGCAAGTCAAATGAAGGAAGCTATAATAAAATATCAAAAATTTGAAGTAAAAGTTAATGGAAATGAAAAAATAATAGAAAATCCTATTGAAATAATAAAAGAAGGATTTAATAAAATAATACCAATAAAACTTTATGATAGAGTAAAAGAAGGAGAATATGAAATAAAATATTCAAAATTACTTCGTATACCCATTGTAAAATTATTTACACAAGGAGAAGTTATTGCTATGATGAAAGAAAGAGGAATAGGAAGACCAAGTACATATGCAAAAATAATTTCTACATTATTAGAAAGAGGTTATGTTTTTGAAATTAAAAATAAGCTTATAAATACTACATTAGGTCTTAAAGTTTATTCTTATTTATCTGAAAAATATGGTACATTTGTATCAGAAGAAACAACTAGAAGACTTGAAGAATTAATGGATAAAGTAGCAGAAGGAGAAATAAAGTATCAAGAAGTTTTAAGAAATATTTATAATGAAATTCTTACAATTCGTGAAAAAATATAAGCATAATTCTTAAATAATTTAAAAAAATGAATAGTTAAGGGGCCCGTAGCTCAGCAAGGTAGAGCAGCGGGCTTTTAACCCGTTGGTCCCGGGTTCAAATCCCGGCGGGCCCGTTAAAAACAATAAATTTATGAACAGAAAACTTTTAAAGCATTTTAGTTCACAAATTATTTAGTTTTCGTGAACTCATAAGTGAGTTTGTTTTGAAATTACAACCTACTGATACATGGTTCATGAAGGTTGATGTTAAGGGTCTTAGTGATAATTCTAGGAGAGCAATTTTGCAAAAAGTCAAGGATAAACTTGGATTTAATAAGACAATTGAGGCTCTTGATATTGCCAGAGGTTCACTACATAACTATCTTTATGG
>CAZTWF010000022.1:0-2576 GCA_964617245.1 uncultured Nitrososphaerota archaeon | reverse complement strand
TTGGTGAAAAAATGAAAGCATTTGAAATTGGAGAAAGAAAAATAATAGATATTATTTGGTCTATTTTAGAAAAAGATAATCATTTATTAGATCAAATATTACCATATCCTGATGATGCTTCTGCTATAAAATTTAATGATTATTATATATTATTAAAAACTGATATGCTTGTTAGAAAAACAGATATTCCTAAGAGAATGAGAATAGAAAAAATTGGCTCAAAAGTAATTGTAATGAATACAAGTGATATGATTTCTAAAGGAGTAAAACCTATAGCATTTTTATATTCTTTAGGTATTCCAAGAAATTTTTCTATTGAAAAATTAAAATCAATAATATTAGGAATGAGTAAAAAAGCAAAAGAATATGGAATAAAAATATTAGGAGGAGATTTAGGAGAAGCAAATGATTTAATAATAAGTGGATTTTTAATTGGAATTTCAAAAAGAATAATAAAAAGATCAGGAGCAAATATTGGAGATATAATAGCAACAACAGGAAGATTTGGAAATACAAGTACAGCATATAAAATACTTTTAGAAGGAATGTATGCACCAAGAAATTTAAGAAGAAAAATATGTAAAAGTATTTATGAACCTAATGCAAAAATTGATTTTTTATCTATATGTGATTTTGTAACATCAAGTATGGATTCAAGTGATGGACTTGCATTTACATTAAATGAACTTTCAAAATCAAATAATTTATGTTTTAAAATATATCATATTCCTATAGCTAAAGAAGCAATAGAATTTGCAAAATTACATTCATTAAATCCAGAGGAATTAGCATTATATGGAGGAGAAGAATATGAAATTATTTTTACAGTAAGAAAAGATAAATGGAATGAAGTTTTAAAAATTGCAAAAAATAAAAAATTTGAAATAATAAAAATAGGAGAAGTATTTCCTGGAAATGGAGTATTTTTAGTAAAAGATTCAAAGGAAATAGAAATTCCTCCTAGAGGATGGGAACATTTTAAATGAGAATATTAATAATAGATGGATATAATGATGAACCAGCAGGTCTTGGAGTACCTCCTTATATTGATATATATTCAAGATATATTGCAGGAGCAATATGGACTTATGATCCATATGCTGATATAATATATATAACAATAGATGATGTAAGAAAAGATTTGAATAAAATAGAAAAAATATCTTCTAAATGTGATATATCTATATTAATAGCAGGAGTAGTTGTTCCTGGAAAATATTTAGGAGGAAATCCTGCAAATTTAAAAGATGCTTTAATTCTTCCTAAATTTTTAAAATCAAAATATATTTTCCTATGTGGACCTGCAGCAAAATTTGGATTTTCAAAAGGAGGAGGAAGTATTACATATCTTCCAAAGAAAATTTATGATATATATGATTTAGTAATAAAAGGAGATGCTGAAATTGTAATTTATGAATTTTTAAAAAATAAAATTCTTGAAAGTAATCTTATAAGAGAAAATATGGATTCAATAAATGAATTTTCTATAAGAGGAGCAAAAATAATTCAACAACATCCATATTATCCTAATGGATTAATATGTGAAATTGAAACATTTAGAGGATGTCCAAGAGCTATTAGTGGAGGATGTTCTTTTTGTATTGAACCAATTTATGGATTACCAAAATTTAGAAGTATAAAAGGAATTATTGATGAAATTTCTTCTTTATATTCATATGGAGCAAGAAATTTTAGAATAGGAAGACAACCTGATATTTTAGTTTATCAATCAGATGAAAATTATAGACCTTCTCCAGAAAATATAAAAAAATTATTTTCATCAATAAGAAGAATTGCTCCTAATATTGAAGTATTACATATTGATAATGTAAATCCTTCTACAATATATCAATATCCAAAGGAATCTGAAGAAGTATTAAAAATAATAGTAGAATATCATACACCTGGAGATGTTGCAGCATTAGGAATAGAATCTGTTGATGAAGAAGTAATTAAAAGAAATAATTTAAAAGTTAATAGAGAAGGAGCAATGTTTTCTATAGAATTAATAAATAAAATAGGAAAAGAAAGAGGAGAAAATGGACTTCCTCATTTACTTCCTGGAGTAAATTTTGTATATGGACTTCCTGGAGAAACTAAGAAAACATTTGAAGAAAATTTTGAATTTATGAAAGAAGTATTAGAAAGAGGATTATTAGTAAGAAGAATAAATTTAAGACAATTATTAATTATTCCTTTTACAAGAGTTTCATCCTTTGGAAATTATCTTATTAAAAAACATAAAAGATTATTTTTAGAACATAAGAAAAAAATGAGAAATGAAATTGATATTCCTATGATTAAAAAAATTGTACCAACATATACTATTATGAAAAAAGTAAGAAGTGAAGTAATAGAAGGAAATATTACATGGGCAAGACAAATTGGCTCTTATCCTATATTAGTAGGAATACCAAGAAAATTACCTATAGGATTATTTTTTGATGTAATAGTATTAGATCATGGTCCTAGATCTGTTAGTGCATTACCTATACCAATTAAAATAAATTCTTTAACAATAAGAGAACTTAAAGCAATTCCTGGCATAGGAGAAAAAAGAGCTGCTTCTATAATTA
>CAZTWF010000021.1:0-3749 GCA_964617245.1 uncultured Nitrososphaerota archaeon | reverse complement strand
AGATACCTATAAATGGAATTTGAGATAATATTGGCATAAGAATAATCAAAATAGCTATCATAAAAATCAGAATAATAATATCATAAAATATTCTCTTTGCTGTAGTTTCAAAATCTGAATCTATTTTTTTAAAGATAATATTTAATATTTTTGAGAATATTGGCAATAATAAGAAAATATCATAAAATATTCGATAGAGCATAATTCCAATAATTGCTAATATCATAATTGAGATTAATGAAATTAATGGTAAATTTACTATGGGTATTATAAGATTTATTTGTTCTATATAAGACATAATGACATAACTACATAATATAAGTAGTAATAAAATAAATGATCTTGAAAATATTCTCAATAAACTCATTTTTAAGTAAATTTTTTTATTATTATATTCTCTAGACAAGTTTATTCACCCCTACTGAGAGTTATTTTTAGAGAATTATGAAAATTGAGGATTATATTCCTTTTGTAGGAAAAGAAACAATAGAGGAAATAAAATATATTAGTGAAAATTTAAAAGGTCGTGAGGTTTTACATATAAATTCTACATATACTGGAGGAGGAGTTGCAGAATTATTAAGATCTATAATTCCATTAATGAATTCTATTGGATTAAAAACAGAATGGAAAATTATTCAAGGAGATGATGAATTTTTTAAAATAACTAAGAGCGTTCATAATGCTATTCATGGTGAAAATATTGAGATCTCTCAAAATATGATTGATAAATATTTAGAAATTAATAAATTAAATGCAGAATTAATAGATCTAAATAAGGATTTTATATTTATACATGATCCTCAACCATTAGCTTTAATACAATATAGGAAAAATGGAAAATGGTTATGGAGATGTCATATTGATATCTCTAATCCAAATCAAAATTTATGGAATTTTTTAATTAAATTAATTTCGAAATATGATAGTATGATAGTTCATTTACCAGAATATAAAAGACAAGATTATAATGGTCCTCAATTTATTGTTCCTCCATCAATTGATCCATTAAGTGAAAAAAATATTGAATTATCAGAAGATTTTATAGAAGATACATTAAGAAAATATGATATTGATCCAGAAAGACCTGTAATTACTCAAGTATCAAGGTTTGATAAACTTAAAGATCCTATAGGTGTAATAAAAGCTTTTGAAATAGTAAAAAGTAGAATAAGTACTATAGATTTTCATGGATTATTAGATGAAAAGAAATTTGCAATAGATATTTTCAGAGTCATAAAATATAGAGAAAGATTACAATTAGTCTTAGTTGGAGGCTTAGCATCAGATGATCCTGAAGGTGAAAAAATCTTTTATGAAACTATTAAAAAAGCAACAAATGATAGAAATGTTCATGTATTATTATTACCATCAGATGCTCATAAAGAAATAAATGCTATTCAAAGAGGATCAACAATAATAATTCAAAAAAGCATTAAAGAAGGATTTGGATTAACAGTAACTGAAGGAATGTGGAAAGGTAAACCTGTTATTGGTGGAAAAACTGGAGGTATAAAATATCAGATAATAGATGGAGAAACTGGATTTTTAGTAAGTAATATTAATGAAGCTGCTGAAAAAATATCATATTTAATTAGAAATCCTGATATACGAAATAAAATGGGAGAAAAAGCAAAAGAACATGTTAGAAGAAATTTCTTAATAACAAGACAATTAAGAGATTATTTAAAAATATTGAAAATACTTAATGAGTCTCCTCTATCATCTTCTTAAGTTCTTCATAAGCTTTTTTTACTTCTTCAACACTTGTTTCATCTTCTAATGTTGTAATATCACCTGTATCTTTTTCTTCTACAACAGCTAATAAAATTCTTCTCATTATTTTTCCACTTCTAGTTTTAGGAAGTTTATTTACAAAATATATTGATTGAGGTGTTGCTATAGGACCTATTGTTTCCTTAATATAATTAATAAGTTCAATTCTAAGCTGAGGAGAAGGAATATATCCAGGACGTAATACAACAAAAGCTACAGGAACTTGCATTTTAATAGGATCTGATTTTCCTATTACTGCAGCTTCTGCAATTGCAGGATGTGAAAGAAAAGCAGCTTCAAGTTCTGCTGTTCCTATTCTATGTCCTGCAACTTTTAAGACTTCATCAGCTCTACCAAGTAACCAGAAATAACCATCTTTATCTTTAACAGCAAAATCACCAGTATAATAAACATTAGAAAATTTAGAATAATATTGAGTTCTTAATCTTTCAGGATCATTCCATATGCCAATAAGACATCCTGGCCATGGTCTTTTTATGACCAAGTATCCTTTTTCATTTGGATTTGCAGATCTTCCATCTTCTGTAAATACATCTGCATCAACACCAGGAAGTGGAAGTGTAGCAGAACCAGCTTTTAATGGAACAAGTGCAAGACCTGGTTGAGGAGATATCATTATTCCTCCAGTTTCTGTTTGCCACCAAGTATCTACTATTGGACATCTCTCTTGACCAACATATTTATAGTACCAATTCCAAACTTCTGGATTTATTGGTTCTCCTACACTTCCAAGTAATCTTAATGTTGAGATATCATGATGTTTTATCCATTCTTCACCATATTTCATATGCATTCTTATAGCAGTAGGAGAAGTATAAAGAATAGTAATTCCATATCTTTCTATCATTTCCCACCATCTATCTGGTCTAGGATAATCAGGTGCTCCTTCATAAATAAATAATGTTGCTCCTGTTAAAAGTGGACCATATACTACATATGTATGTCCTGTAATCCATCCTATATCTGCAGTACACCAAAATATATCTTTATCATTTATATCAAAGACTGCTTTTTGAGTGAAATATGCCCAGACCATATATCCTCCAGTTCCATGAGTTATTCCCTTTGGTTTTCCTGTAGTACCAGAAGTATATAAAATAAAACTTGGATGTATTCCTTCAATTCTTTCTGGTTCTACATAAGGATATGAAGATGGTTTTAATTCATCATACCAATAATCTCTATCTTCCATCATTTCAATTTCAATATTTGCTCTCTTTACAACTAAGACTTTTTCTACAGTTTTTGTATAATTTAATGCTTCATCAACAATTTTCTTAGTATTAATTAATTTTCCTCTTCTAAAAGTTCCATCTGTAGTTATTACAATTTTACTTTGACAATCATTAATTCTTTCAGCTAAAGCATAAGAAGCAAAACCACTAAATACTACTGAATGTATTGCTCCAATTCTTGTACAAGCTAATATACTTATAGGAAGTTCAGGTATTACAGGCATGTAAATTGTTACTCTATCTCCTTTTTTCACTTCAAGATTTTTTAAAACATATGAAAATCTATTCACTTCTTTATATAAATCATAGTAAGTAAGAACTTTTTTTTCATAATTTTCTCCTTCCCAATAGTAAGCTACTTTATTTTTCCTCCAACTTTCTATATGTCTATCTAATGTATTATATGATAAATTTGTTTTCCAATATGGGAACCAATGGCCATAAGGTGGTGAATTTATTGGTTCAAAGATAGGTCCATTTTTTTCATACCAAAATAAATCTTCAGCTACTTTACGCCAAAAAGTTTCAGAGTCTTCTAAACTTTTATTGTAAATATATTTAAGTATATTAACATCAGGATGAATATTTTTTGATAATGGTAAAGTTTTTATTTCTTCCATTTTTATTTACCTCCCTTTAATAGATATTTTACATTATTATATGAAGAGTTTGTAATATGACAACTAAATGAATGCATAAAGAAAAAAAATTTTAATA
>CAZTWF010000020.1:0-28260 GCA_964617245.1 uncultured Nitrososphaerota archaeon | reverse complement strand
GGTCTCGGCATTCCTGCTGAACCGCTCTTCCGATCTTTAATGATTAAAAGAATTTGTTTAAGATTTCATATGTCAAAAATTTTTGATAATAATTGGGCAAATCATATTATTAATATTATAAAAAATTATGGAGAAGTATATTGTGTTGTAGCAGGAACTATGGGAAAAATTGCTATGATGGATAATAATATCAATAATATTATTGTTTTAAAAGAAAGATTTGTAGATTGGATAAATAAAGAAAATTTTGATTTAGTTATTAGTGCAACACATACAACATCAGTTAATCGTATGCTTGCTGATATTTGGCATCTTTCAAAGAAAATTAAACATCCTATTATAGGAATAGAAACAAATACACATACTGTTGCTTATCTTAATGATAATATAAAAGAAATAGCTGAAAAAATTGCTAATGATTTAAAATTTAATTTAATAAAAGGAATAGATTTTGGAAATAATTATTGGTCAGATGGAAATAAAGAATATAGAAAAGTATTAGCAACTGAAATTGGAGATTGGTTATTAATTAATGGTATAATTGTTGGAAAAGTTAAAAGTAATGATGTAATTATAGTTTGTGAAAATGGTAATATTATTGATATAAAAGGAGTAGAAATTAAAAAACATGGTATTGAGAAAATTGGAAAAATTGATTTAAAAAATGTAAAAATCGATTCAATTTCTTTATTAAGAGATGAAACTAATAAAAGAGCTTATATTCCTATAACTAAAAAAGAAAAAATTGCTTTTATAGAACATACTGGTTATGACATTTTTAAATTTATAGAAGAAGGTATATGTTGTGCTATTACTATAGGTGATGATACTACAATTATTGTAGGTGATATTTTAGAAAGATTTGATATTCCAATTATAGGAATAATTGATGGTGATAAAGATGGATTAATAAAAGGAGAAAAATTACATCCAGATTCTATAATATTAAAAGTTAAAAATGATGATGAATTTGGTAAAAAGATTTATGAAGAAATTTTTAATAAGAAAAATATTATTAATGGTAATTTTAATTGGATAAAGAAAAGAATTTATAAATTATTATCTTAATTTTATTTTTAATTTCATCTGGAAGTATATTTATTAAGAGTTCAAAATCATTTTTATTTATAATTTTAAATTTTACTATTGATATGATATATATCATACCACCTATTAATATATACATTGGAAGAAGATATTTAGAATAAATAATTAATGTCAAACTATATACAATTATAGCCATTACTAATGAAATAATAGAGACTTTTAGAAAGATTTTCCAATCCATAATTATTTTTTTATTTTCTAGATAAAATAAAAAAACAATAAAGCCAGAAAATATTGATAAACCTCTACTTAATGCTGCACCCATTATACTTAATATTGGAACAAGTATTAATGAAAAAATACTTCCTATAATAAGTGAAAATAATGATGAAATGAAAAATATCTTAGTATTACCAATTGAAGCAAAATAAACTCCTAAGGTATTAGAAATTGGTAATATTATTGATATTAATGCTAATATTGCTAATGCTGGCCCTCCTTCTATATATCGACTTCCTGCAAAAAGATCTATAGTAGGAATAGCAACAGCAGCTAAACCAAATGCTAATGGAATATAAATTATTGAAGAATATCTAGAAACTTCTTTTAAGCTTTTTAACATAGTATCTAAGTCTTTTCTACCAAAAAGTTCTGACATTTTTGGAAAAATTGCTGATGTAATATATCCTGAAAATCCAGCTACATATGACATAGCAGTTATTACTGGAGCATATAATCCAAGAATTTCTTGATTAGTTAATAACAATATTACATATCTATCTATAGTTGATTGAAAATAATAAATAATAGAAGATCCATAAATTGGAATAGAATATTTTAACATTATTTTAAATGGAAAATATCCTTTACTTCTTATTTTTAATAAATTTTTAGAGAATGCTAATGAGATTAAAAAAAATGAAAAACTTCCAATAATCCAAGCAATTAATATTCCAATGATTCCAAAATTCATTTTTAATAATATTATTGATGAAAAAGTCTTAATAGAATTTGATATTATATATGTGATAAAATATTCTTTAAACATTTGTGCTGCATATATTATGGAAGTAAATAATTGAGATAAGATTAAAAAGAAAATATTAATTGATAATAACCAAAAATAAAAGAAATCTTCTGAATTCTTTAAAAATATTAATGAGATTTGTGAAGCAAATATTATACAAATTATACTACTTAATATAGAAGATGATAATAAAAATCTAAAACCATTTATTATAACTCCATATTTTTCTTCTTCATTTGCTTTTCCTATACTTTCAGAAAAATATTTGATAATTGCTGATGAAATTGAAAATGTTGTAAATGTAATTAAAAGCTCAGAAAACATTGAAATTGATACTATTTTTCCTAAATCTGATATTTCTAATAGAAGTCTTGCAATAAATGCAAAATAAATTATTCCAAGTATTGAAGAAGATAATCCTTGTAATGCTAGATATATAGCAGAACGTGCTAATCTTACTTTTTCTTTACTCAATAATGTATCACCAAGTAAATGAAATATTTCAAATAATAATCAAGAATTACTACTATTTATTTTATCTTTTTCGCATAATATATGATATGTATATAAGCCATGAGTATGGCTTTCTTAAAATCATAAGAAATTTACTATATGCTTTAATAACTTTTTACTAATAAATCTAATTTTTATGATGTTACTTAATAAATTTCACATCTTGGTATATTTAATAATGGCGCCCCGACCGGGATTTGAACCCGGGTCGCTGGCTCGACAGGCCAGCATTCTAGGCCGGACTATACTATCGGGGCTAATTTTTTAAAAGAAAAAACATTTTATAAACTTTACCAAATATTAGATTTATGGAAGCTAAACAAACAGTAGCTATTGCTATTTTCTTATTTATTATTGGGGCATACATTGGTTATGCAATTTCTTATAATGAAATACAAAATTTAAGAGTAGAGATTAATTCTCTTAAAAATAGAATTTCATCTCTTGAATTGAAAGAAACTACTATTAAAGTTATAAATCAACAACTTAATATTAGTTTATCTGATATTTATGAAAAAGTAAAACATTCTATAGTTATGATTAAAGGTTTTAAAGTAATAAAAGATATATTTACTACTTATTATAGTGAAGTTATTGGCTCTGGATTTATTATTAATCTTACAGGAGAACCACTTATTGTTACAAATTTTCATGTAGTTGATGATATAATTAATGGCTCAGTAACTTTTTTTGATGGAGAAGCATATCCTTTTGATATTATAGGAAAAGATAAGTATAGTGATTTAGCAATATTAAGAGTTAATGCATCTAAGGAAAAATTAATTCCCTTACCTGTTATTTCATCATCAACTTTAAGAATTGGAGATTTTGTTATTGCAATTGGTAATCCATATGGTCTTCAATCAACACTTACATCTGGTATTGTAAGTCAATTAGGAAGAGCTATTACTACAGAAACCACAGGACCATATCTATTAGCAGATTTAATACAAATTACTACACCAATTAATCCTGGTAATTCTGGAGGTCCATTATTAGATATGTATGGAAGAGTTGTTGGTATAACTACTGCAATTATTTTAGGAGCACAAAATGTAGGATTTGCTATTCCTTCTGATACATTGATTAGAGAAATAGATGATCTAGTAAAAAAAGGAAAATATGATCATCCATATATTGGAATAAGTGGAATTGATATTGATTATAATATAGCTAAAGCCATAGGAATTAATTTTACATATGGTATATTAATACAATCAGTTGTTAAAGATAGTCCTGCAGAAAAAGCTGGTCTAAAAGGAGGAACAAATATAATTACAATTGCTGGAAGACAAATCTATATAGGTGGAGATATTATTATTTCTGTAGATAATTATCCTATTAGGAATATGGAGGAATTATTATCTTATATTGTAAGAAATAAAATTCCAGGTCAAAAAATAGATATTGATATATATAGAGATGGAAAAATAATTAATATTTCTTTAATTCTTGGTGTAAGACCATAAAAAAACTTAAATAAAAAATTTCTAAATTTAAAACATGGGTCCCGCCCTAGCTCAGCGGTAGAGCGCCCGGCTGTAGACCATTGTCGCATAGATAATATTGCCTAATGGCATAAGGATGAATCTATGCCAGCTGGGCATAAACCGGGTGGTCGCTGGTTCAAATCCGGCGGGCGGGACCATAATAGGAAACTTTATAAACCCGATAGAAATTTCAAATTATGCCTATCTTTTACTAGGTTGGTGGTGAATTATTGGTAAAATTTGATATTTTTAAACATGAATTAGTTCCAAAAGCTAGAATTCTCTCTAAAGAGGAAGTAGAAAATCTTAAAAAAACTTATGGTATAAAAAAAGAACAACTTCCATGGATAAGGAAAAATGATCCTATGTGTAAGGCTTTAGGTGCTAAGCCAGGTGATGTATTAATGATTATAAGAAAAAGTGAAATTGCAGGAGAAGCTATCTCCTATAGATATGTTGTTCCATGGTGATGTTAATTGATAACAATTAATGATAGATGGATTCTTGTTGAAGCATTTTTTAAGGAAAAAGGTGTTGTAAGACAACATTTAGATTCATTTGATGATTTTATAAAGAATAAAATACAAGAAATTATAAATGAACAAAAAGTAATAGAGACTGATATTCCTGGTTTTAAAGTAAAATTTGGAGAATTAATAATAAAACGTCCAACTGTTTATGAAGCAGATGGTTCAGAAAGAGAAATAACTCCAATGGAAGCAAGACAAAGAAATTTAACATATGCCTCATCAATGTTCTTAAAGATTACACCTATTGAAGATGGATTTGAAGAAGAAGAACAAGAGGTTTATATTGGAAAACTACCAATAATGGTAAGATCTTCATTATGTTGGCTATCAAGAATGAGCAAAGAAGAATTAATAGAAGCAGGAGAAGATCCTAATGATCCAGGAGGTTATTTCATAATAAATGGTTCTGAAAGAGTTCTTGTAATACAAGAAGATCTTGCAGTTAATAGAATTTTAGTAGATATAGTTGAAGGTTCTTCTTCTGCTACACATATAGCTAAAGTTTTTTCTTCAACAGCAGGTTATAGAATTCCAATTGTAATGGAAAGAATGAAAAATGGAGATCTTCAAGTTTCTTTCCCTGCAGTCCCTGGAAGAATTCCATTAGCTATACTTATGAGAGCCTTAGGAGTAGCTTCAGATAAAGAAATTGTAGAATTAATATCAAGTGATCCTGAAATACAAAATTCTCTTATTCCTACTTTAGAAGCAGGAATGGAAATTAATTCTATTGGAGATGCTTTAGATTATATAGGAAATAGAATAGCCATAGGTCAAACAAGAGATTTTAGAATTCAAAGAGCAGAACAAATTCTTGATAAATATTTCCTCCCTCATATTGGTACATCACCAAATGATAGAAGGAAAAAAGCATTATTTTTAGGTCAAATGGCTGAAAAACTTATTGAGCTTGTTCTTGGTCGTAGAAAACCAGATGATAAGGATCATTATGCTAATAAAAGAGCAAAACTTGCAGGAGATCTTTTATCAAGTTTATTTAGAGTTGCCTTTAGAAGTTTCTGTAGAGATCTTAAATATCAATTAGAAAGAGCTAAGAGTAGAAGTAAAAGAGTCTCTATTTCTACATTAGTTAGAGCTGATATAATTACTGAAAGAATACGTCATGCAATAGCTACTGGAAATTGGGTAGGAGGAAAAACTGGAGTAAGTCAAATATTAGATAGAACAAATTATATGTCAACCTTAGGTCATCTACGTAGAGTAGTATCTCCTTTGAGTAGAAGTCAACCTCATTTTGAAGCAAGAGATTTACATCCAACTCAATGGGGAAGATTATGTTCAACTGAGACTCCTGAAGGTCCAAATTGTGGACTTGTAAAGAATTTAGCTCTCATGGCAACAATTTCTGTTGGAATTGATGAACGTTTAATCGAAGAAATTCTATATGAGCTTGGAACTGAGCCTATTGAAATTGCAAGAAAGAAAGGAATTATTGGTGCAAAAGTAATACTTAATGGTCGTCTTATTGGAGTACATGAAAAACCTGAAATTTTAGTATCAGAAGTTAGAAAACTCAGAAGACGTGGAAAAATTCATCATGAAGTAAATATTGCTTATTATACTACAACAAAAGAAATATATGTAAATTGTGATGCAGGAAGAGTTAGACGCCCATTAATAATTGTAGATAATGGAATTCCTCGTTTAACAAAAGAACATATTGAAAAGCTTAAATCAGGAGAATGGACATGGAGTGATCTAATAGAACAAGGAATTATTGAATATTTAGATGCTGAAGAAGAAGAAAATACCTATATTGCAATTTCTCCTGAAGAATTAACAAAAGAACATACTCATTTAGAAATTGTCCCTACTACAATACTTGGAATAAATGCATCTATGATTCCATTCATAGAGACAAATCAATCTCCAAGAAATACATATGGTTCTGCAATGATAAAACAAGCATTAGGACTTTATTCTATAAACTTTATTGAAAGACTAGATTCTAGAGCACATCTTTTACATTATCCACAAAAACCACTTGTAAATACTAGAGTTGCTAAAATTTTAGGATTAGAAAAAAGAGCTGCAGGTCAAAACTTTATTGTAGCTGTATTATCATATTCTGGATATAATATTGAAGATGCTATAATAGTAAATAAATCATCTGTAGAAAGAGGACTTGCAAGATCTACATTCTTTAGATCTTATGAGACTGAAGAAAGAAAATATCCTGGAGGACAAGAAGATAAAATTGAAATTCCTTCTCCTAATGTAAGAGGATATAGACCTCAAGAAGTATATAGATATTTAGGTGAAGATGGAATTATTGAGCCAGAGTCTGTTGTAAGTGGAGGAGATGTATTAATAGGAAAAACAAGTCCACCAAGATTTCTTGAAGAATATAAAGAATTTGAAGCTACTGGCTCAGTTAGACGTGAAACTTCAGTTTCTATGAGATCAGATGAAGATGGTATTGTAGATCTAGTATTATTAACTGAATCTGGAGATGGAAATAAACTTATTAAAATAAGAGTAAGAAATGAGAGAATACCTGAGCTTGGAGATAAATTTGCATCAAGACATGGTCAAAAGGGTGTTATTGGTATTTTAGTTCCTCAATATGATATGCCATATACTGAAGATGGAATTGTTCCTGATCTTATTATTAATCCTCATGCTATTCCTTCAAGAATGACTGTTGGTCAATTACTTGAAACATTAGGAGGAAAAGCAGCTGCTATTTCTGGTATAGAAATTGATGGTACTGCTTTTTGTGGAACTAGTGAAAAAGAAATGTATGAAATATTAGAAAAAGCTGGATTTAAACCATGTGGTAAAGAAATAATGTATGATGGAAGAACTGGAAGAATATTAGAAGCTGAAGTATTTATTGGAATTGTATATTATTTAAAACTTCATCATATGGTAAGGGATAAAATGCATGCAAGAGCAAGAGGTCCTGTACAAATACTTACAAGACAACCAACAGAAGGAAGAGCAAGAGAAGGAGGATTAAGATTTGGAGAAATGGAAAGAGATTGTCTTATAGGACATGGTGCTGCTATGTTATTAAAAGAAAGATTACTTGATGAATCTGATAGAACTATAGTTTATGTATGTGAATCTTGTGGATTAATTGCTTATTATGATAGAATTAAAGATAGGTATATATGTCCTGTATGTGGTGAAAAAGCTAAAATTTCTTCAGTAGTAATGTCATATGCATTTAAGCTATTACTTCAAGAACTTATGAGTCTTAATATTTTACCAAGATTAAAATTAAGTGAGAGGGTATAATAATGTCATTAGAAGGATTAATAAAATCAATTAGTTCTATAAAATTTGAAATTCTTTCTCCAGAGATTATAAGAAAAATGTCAGTTGCTAATATAATAACTGCAGATACTTATGATGAAGATGGATTACCAATAGATGGAGGACTTATGGATAGAAGACTTGGAACTATAGAGCCAGGACAGAAATGTCAAACTTGTGGAAATAGAATTGGTCAATGTCCAGGTCATTTTGGTCATATTGAGCTTGCAAGACCTGTAGTACATGCTGGTTTTGCTAAACTTATATTTTTAATATTAAAATCTACATGTTGGAATTGTGGAAAAATATTATTGAGTAAAGAGTATTATGAAAGGTATCGTAAATTAATGAATAGATATAAACAAAAATGGCCTCAATTACGTTATAAACTTGCAGAGAGAATAATAAAAAAGGCAAAATTACAAAAATGTCCACATTGTGATAAAGAGCAATATAAGATAAAATTTGAAAAACCAACAACTTATTATGAGGAACGTCCTGAAGGTAGTTTAAAATTAACTCCAAGTGAAATAAGAGCTAGACTTGAAAGAATTTCAGATGAAGATGTAGAACTTCTTGGTTTAGATCCTAAATCTGCTAGACCAGAATGGATGGTTTTAACAGTTCTTCCAGTTCCTCCTCCTGTTGTAAGACCATCTATTACTTTAGAAACAGGAATAAGATCAGAAGATGATCTAACACATAAACTTGTAGATATTATTAGAATAAATGAAAGATTAAAAGAAAATATTAATGCTGGAGCTCCACAACTTATAATCGAAGACTTATGGGAACTTTTACAATATCATATTACTACTTACTTTAATAATGAGACTTCAGGAATACCTCCAGCTAGACATAGATCTGGAAGACCATTAAGAACTCTAACTCAAAGATTAAAAGGTAAGGAGGGAAGATTTCGTTCTAATCTTTCAGGAAAAAGAGTAGACTTTTCTGCAAGAACTGTAATTTCTCCTGATCCCTTCCTTAGTATAAATGAAGTTGGAGTTCCAATTGATGTTGCTAAAGTATTAACTATCCCTGAAAGAGTTACTAAAATAAATATTGAAGAAATGAAACGTCTTGTTGAAAATGGACCAGATATACATCCTGGTGCAAATTATATTATAAGACCTGATGGAAGAAGAATAGATCTAAGATTTCCAAAGGATAGAAAAGCAATTGCAAATTCTTTAGATGTAGGTTATATTGTTGAAAGACATATAAGAAATGGTGATATTGTATTATTCAATAGACAACCATCACTTCATAGAATGTCAATAATGGCACATAAAGTTAGAGTTCTTCCATATAAGACTTTTAGACTTAATTTATGTGTATGTCCTCCATATAATGCAGATTTTGATGGAGATGAAATGAATTTACATGTACCTCAAAGTGAAGAAGCTAGAGCAGAAGCTTTAATTTTAATGTTAGTACAAGAACAAATATTATCTCCAAGATATGGAGGTCCAATAATTGGAGCAATTCAAGATTATATTACTGGAGCATTTTTACTCACTAGAAAAGAAACATTATTAACAAGAGAAGAAGCTTCACAATTATTAATAAGTGCTGGATATGAAGGCGATCTACCTCCTCCTGCTATAAAAGAACCAAAAGAATTTTGGACTGGTAAACAATTAGTATCATTATTTCTTCCAAAAGACTTTAATTATACAGGAAAAGCTAACATATGTCATAAATGTGATATATGTAAAAAAGAAGAATGTCCATATGATGCTTATGTGGTTATAAGGAATGGTATTTTAATTTCAGGCGTTCTTGATAAAAAATCTATAGGAGCAGGTCAACCTGAGAGTATATTACATAGACTTGTAAAAGATTATAGTACTGATGTGGCTAGAGAATTTATGGATAAAGCATTCAGATTATTCTTAGTATATATTGATAGTAGAGGATTTTCAATAGGATTAGATGAAGAGGAATTACCAAATGAAGCAAAGGAAATGATAAAAGAAGTTATTAGAGAAGCAGAAGAAAATACTATAAAACTTATAGAAATGTATAATGAAGGTCTATTAGAAAGTCTTCCAGGTAGAACATTAGAAGAAACATTAGAGACAAAAATAATGCAAGTATTAGAAGAAGCTAGAGAAAAAGCTGGTGAAATTGCAAGTAGATATTTAGATTTTTCAAATTCTGCATTAATTATGGCAAGAACTGGAGCTAGAGGAAGTTTAATGAATCTTGCTCATATGGTTGCTTGTGTAGGACAACAATCAATAAGAGGAGAAAGAGTAACAAGAGGTTATCTCAATAGAACACTTCCTCATTTCAAGCCAGGAGATTTAGGAGCAAAAGCACATGGATTTGTTTATAGTAGTTATAAAGATAGACTTAATCCAATAGAATTCTTCTTCCATGCTATGGGTGGAAGAGAAGGACTTGTAGATACAGCTGTTAGAACAAGTCAAAGTGGATATATGCAAAGAAGACTTATAAATGCTTTACAAGATTTAAGAGTAGAATATGATATTACAGTTAGAACACCAAATGGAGCTATAGTACAGTTTAAATATGGTGATGATGGAGTAGATCCTTCTAAAAGTTATCATGGAAAAGCAGTAAATATTGATAAAATTATTGAAGAAGTATTAAATAAGGTGTAAAATATGGCAGATGAAAAAATTATTAATAAATTATTAGAAAATTATGAAAATCTAATACCAAAGAGCTTAATTGAAGAATTGAAAAATAAATTAATTAAAATAGATGCTGATGAAGAGAAATTAAAGAAAATTATTGAGAAAGTCTATAAAGAATATATAAATGCATTAGTAGAACCAGGTGAAGCTGTTGGAACAGTTTCAGCTCAATCTATTGGAGAACCTGGTACTCAAATGACTTTAAGAACATTTCATTATGCAGGTGTAAGAGAATTTAATGTTACTCTTGGTCTTCCACGTTTAATAGAAATTGTAGATGCAAAAAAAGTTCCTTCAACACCAACTATGATAATAAGACTTGATGAAGAACATAAGTATAGTCTTGAAAAAGCAAAAGAAGTTGCATCAAGAATAGAAAGAATTACTATAGAGAATATTGCAAAAAGTATTGAATTTGATATGATCAATTCTTCATTTATTATTGAAATTGATGAGGAAATTGCTAAAGATAAAGGAATTACAAAAGAATACATAACTAAAGTATTAGAAAAACTTAAAATAGGTGAAATTAGTATTGAGGAAAATAAAATAGTTATTTCTTGTAATATCTCTTCTCCAGATAAAATAAAGAAACTTAGAGAGAAAATATTAAGCTTAAAACTAAAAGGAGTAAAAGGAATAAAGAGAGTATTAATACAAAAAGAAGGAAATGAATATGTAATATATACAGATGGTTCTAATTTAGCAGGTGTACTAAGAGTAAAAGGTATTGATCCATATAAAGTTTATACAAATAATATATTTGAGATTGCTGAAGTATTAGGTATAGAAGCTGCAAGAGCAGCTATTATTAGAGAAGCATCTCATGTATTAGAACAACAAGGTCTTGATGTAGACTTAAGACATGTTATACTTATTGCAGATCTGATGACAATAACTGGAAAAATAAGACAAATAGGAAGACATGGTGTAAGTGGTGAAAAGTCAAGTATATTAGCTAGAGCTGCTTTTGAAGTTACTGTGAAACACTTATTAGAAGCAGCAATACATGGTGAAGAAGACCCATTAGAAGGAGTTACTGAAAATGTAATAGTAGGACAAACTATACCATTAGGAACTGGAATGGTGGAGTTATTTATGCACTTTCCTAAGAGAGGTAAGTAGTCATGGATATATCTAAAGAATTAAAAATAGCAATGAATACAGGAAAAGTAGAAATAGGATTTAAAACAAGTCTTAAAGCCATAAATAAGAAAAAAGCAAAATTAATTATAATTGCTTCTAATATACCAGAAAAATTGAAATCAAAAATAGAAGCTAAATGTAGTAATATTCCAATTTACATATTTCCAGGTACAAGTTGGGAATTAGGAAGTATTTGTGGTAGACCTCACATGGTTAGTACAGTAGCAATAATTGATCCAGGTGAATCTTCAATATTAAAGATTAAGGAGGTTTAAAATTGCCAAATATAAAATTAACAGCAGATGAAATGAGATATATAACATTATTAGAAACATTAACTGGAGCAGTTGCTAAGGATTGTATTTATGATCCAAAAGAAAATAGAATTATTTTTGTAATACGTCGAGGAGATATGGGTCTTGCTATTGGTAAGAATGGCATAAATATAGAGAGATTAAAGAAAATTATTGGTAAAAATATTGAAGTTGTAGAATATGCAGATACATCTGAAGAATTTTTGAAAAATTTATTTGTTCCTGCTAAAGTAAGAGCTGTAAAAATAATAAATAATAATGATGGCACATCATGTGCTCAAGTTATTGTTGATCCTAAAGATAAGGGAATTGCTATTGGAAAGAATGGAAGAAATATTTTAAGAGCAAAATTATTAATGAAGCGTCATTTTGATATAGATAATGTAGTAGTATTATGAATCGATAGAGTTAAATAAATGTTCTAAAAAGAAAAAAGAAAAGGTGAAGAAATGCCAGGATCAAAATCACCAAAGGGTCTATTTGCTGGAAGAAAATTAGCTCTGAAAAGAAAGAAGTTTAGATGGTCATTAAGACAATATAAGAGAAGAATGTTAAGATTAGATGAAAAAGCAGATCCCTTAGAAGGAGCTCCACAAGCAAGAGGTATTGTACTTGAGAAAGTTGGAATTGAGAGTAGACAACCAAATAGTGCAGTTAGAAAATGTGTAAGAGTTCAACTAATTAAGAATGGAAAGCAAATAACTGCATTTTTACCAGGTGATGGTGCTTTAAACTTTGTAGATGAACATGATGAAGTTATTGTTGAAGGAATAGGTGGACCTATGGGTAAAGCATTTGGTGATCTTCCTGGTGTAAGATGGAAAGTTGTCAAAGTAAATGGAGTTTCACTTCATGCTCTTATGACAGGAAAGAAACAGAAACCTGTAAGGTGATTATATGTCTGAAGAAAAATCTTCTGAAGTAAAAATAAAACTCTTTGGAAAATGGGATTTTTCATCTATTCAAGTAAGAGATTTAGGTTTAAAAGGTTACATATGTCTTAAACCAGTATATTTACCTCATTCTTGTGGTAGACATGAACATAGACAATTTGGTAAGGCTAAGGTAAATATTATTGAAAGACTAATTAACAAAATGATGCGTCCTGGCAAAAATTGTGGAAAGAAAGCTCTTGCTATGAGTATTGTTGAAAATGCATTAGAGATTATAAATCTAAAAACTGGAGAAAATCCTATTCAAGTATTAGTTAGAGCTATAGAGAATTCTGCACCAAAAGAAGAAATAACAAGAATAACTTATGGTGGAATAATTTATCCACAGTCAGTTGATCCATCTCCTCAGCGAAGATTAGATCTTGCTCTAAGATTTTTAACTGAAGGTGCAAGATTAGCAGCATTTGGAAAAAGCAAACCTATAGATGAATGTTTAGCAGATGAAATTATTATGGCAGCAAATAATGATCCTAAAAGTTATGCTATACAAAAGAAAGAGGAATTAGAGCGTATAGCAGCATCAGCAAGATAGCTATCTATTTTTATTACAAGCTTTTAAATACTAAAAATTAATTAAAAGTTTATATACTACTATTTCCTCTTAAGTTGAAATTGATAATAAAAAAGGTGATATTATGTCCTCTCAAAGAAAAGAACATTTGAATTTACTTATAATGGGGCATGTAGACCATGGTAAAAGTACTTTAGTAGGCCATTTAATGTACTTAGCAGGAAATCTTGATCCTAGATATTTAGCTACATTAGAAGAAGAAGCAAAGAAATCAGGTAAGGAATTTGCTAAATTTGCATGGCTTGGTGATAAATTAAAAGAAGAAAGAGAACGTGATATGACTATAGATTTATCATTTTGGAAGTTTGAAACACCAAAATATTTCTTCACTATAATTGATGCACCTGGTCATAGAGACTTTGTAAAGAATATGATAACTGGAGCTTCACAAGCTGATTGTGCTGTACTTGTAATTTCTGCAAAAAGAGGAGAATATGAAGCTGGAATGGGTGCTGGTGGACAAACAAGAGAACATGCTTTCTTAGCAAAGACATTAGGAGTAAATCAAGTGATTGTTGCTGTGAATAAAATGGATGATCCAACTGTAAACTATAGTGAACAAAGATTTAATGAAGTTAAAGATGGTGTACTTAAATTCCTTAAAATGATAGGTTATGATACATCAAAAATTCATGTGATTCCTATATCTGCTTGGAAAGGAGATAATATTCTTAAGATAAGTTCTAATACTCCATGGTATAAAGGCTTAACATTATTTGAAGCATTAGATACATTTGTTCCACCAGAAAAACCAATTAATAAACCATTACGTGTACCAATACAAGATGTTTACTCAATTACAGGTGTAGGAACAGTTCCAGTAGGAAGAGTAGAAACAGGAGTAATGAAAGTGGGTATGAATGTTATATTCATGCCAGCAAATAAAGTTGGAGAAGTAAAATCTATTGAGACTCATCATACAAGAATAGAAGAAGCCCTACCTGGTGATAACATAGGATTTAACGTTAAAGGTTTAGCAAAGACAGACATAAAAAGAGGAGATGTATGTGGTGATTTAAATAAACCTCCAACTGTTGTAGAAACATTCAAAGGAAGAATATTTGTACTATATCATCCAACTGCTATTGCTGCTGGTTATACACCAGTATTACATATTCATACTGCTACAGTTGCTACTACCTTCTTAGAACTTGAAAAGAAAATAGATCCAAAAACTGGTGCTGTAATAGAAGAAAAACCAGCTTTCTTAAAACAAGGAGATAGTGCAATTGTAACCTTTAAGCCAATGAAACCAGTAGCATTAGAAGTTTATCAAGATATTCCTCAATTAGGAAGATTTGCTATTAGAGATATGGGTAGAACAATTGCTGCTGGTGTTGTTATCGAAGTAAAACCAGCAACATTATCTAAATAAGTTACTTTTCTTTGATTTTTTTTATCTAGGTGTAGATCATGCCCCAAAGAGCAAGAATAAGATTAAGCAGTACCGATTATAAGAAACTAGAAGAAGTATGTTTACAAATAAAGAAAATAGCAGAGAAAACTGGAGTTAGAATGTCAGGACCTATTCCTCTTCCTACAAAAAGACTTATAGTACCTGCATTTAGACCAACTGCAGGTGAAGGATCAAAAACTTGGGAGAAATGGGAAATGCGTATTCATAAACGTTTAATTGATATAGATGCTGATGAACGTGCTTTACGTCAAATGATGCGTATTCAAATACCTGAAAATGTATATATTGAAATTGAGTTAGTTTAAATGAATTTATCTGATATACTTAAAAGATATAGAACTTCTATAAAATTTTATCAATTATATAATTTTTAAATTAATTTTAAAATGTTTATAACTAATAATAAGTTTATTTTTAATCTTTTAGTAGTATCTAGAAGATCAAACATTTTGATTTTATTGAAAGCTTATGTATTTTAAAGAACAATTTATATAAAGCGCCGGGGAAGGGATTCGAACCCTTGATCCCCAGAGGGGAACCGGCTCACTTGTCCCTCCTTTAAAATCTCAAGGCCGGCGCTTTTCCACTCAGCCACCCCGGCTTTGATTATTTATAGGAAATTTCAAACATAAATTTTTTCTTATATTGAATTTTATCTATGTAAATAAAAGTTCAAAATACTAAATTAAGCAGGCATAAAAGTTGGAGATTTATCTGTAGCAATTCCTCCTTTTTCAAGCTGTTTCTCAATTTCCTTTGGTAATATGAATATTTTCTCATGAATTTTTCCATTATAATATTTAGTATTAAGTAATTTTCTTTGATTTAAGATAGTATCTATATCATCTTTATTTAATGACTTAGGATCTGGTCCTTTACTTCCATATACAAAGCCCCACATAGAATCATATGATGGAATCCATGTACTATAACAACCTACTTTCTCAAAAACTTTCTTAATAGTTCTATATATAGTAGTAAAACAATATGTACTATAATATATTGATGTTGCTTGTGTTACCATAATTCCATTATCATTTAATATGTTTTTAATAGCCTCATAAAATTCAAGTGTATATAAAAATTGTCCTGGACCTTCTTCTAATGGATCAGTAACATCAATAATTATTACATCAAACTTCTCTCTACAACTTTCTATAAATTTTCGTCCATCTGATATAATTAAATTAGCCCTCTTATCTTCAAAAGCTCCATTAGATAATTGAGGCAAATATTCCTTGGAACACTTTATTACATCAATATCAATATCTACCATAATTGCTTGTTTAACTGTAGGATGATAAAGAACTTCTCTTAAAGTAGCTCCTTCTCCTCCTCCTATTATAAGAACTTTTTCTGGATTTGGATGGGCAGTCATGACAGGATGAACTAATGCCTCATGGTAAAAATACTCATCTCTTATGGTTGATTGAACTTTTCCATCTAAAATCAACATAAGACCATAATCATATGTTTCTATAACATCTATATACTGTACTCTACTTTTCTTACTGAATATTATCCTTTTTATTCCATGCATATGTGCACTATGAGGTGTTTGTAACTCTATGAACCAGCGCCAGCTAAATCTTATCCCTCACTAATATCCCCCTTCTTAATTCCATTACACTCATTGTAGTAGGTCTCAGTAATTCTTTTAATTTATTAAGAACTATTATTGGATCAACTTTTGTACCACATGTAAATAAGTCAATGGCAGCATATCCTATCTCAGGCCATGTATGTATGGAAAAGTGAGATTCTGCTATAATAATAACTCCAGTAACTCCTTGTGGATTGAATTTATGAAATATCTCTCCAATAATTTTTGCACCTGCTTCTTCTATACTTTTTTTAAAGCTTTCTTCTATACTTCTCATGTCATCTAAAGCTTTTGCATCACAGCCAAATAGTTCAATTATTAGATGTCTCCCCACTTCTCTCATGTCCTGCCCACCCAATCTACAAGGTTATGAAATCAAAAAAGTATAAATATCTAACTCCGTTTATTCTCAAAGATCTAAGTCCATTCTAAAGGAAAGTATTAAAAACCAACAAGTTCAGCTAGATCTATTCCATATTCTCCTATTTGATAAATATGCATAGCAATAGAATTAATTATTGTTGATAATTTTGGTTGTTTTATCAGTAAAAATTCATTAAAATTAAGTAATTTATTCTTAAATTCATTATTTTTAGAAATTACTTTATTTGCTAATTTGATATCTCCTTTAAATAATGCTTGTGATGCTTCTTCATGTATATTATAAGCCATATTACTTAATTCTAATAATCTATTGATAATTTCCTTATCAATTTTTTCACTATGAATCTTTATTACATTTTTGGCAATAATTTCAGATTGATCTGCAATACCTTCTATATATCTAGCTGCCATTCTTAAATCTAGACATTCAATTGGTTTAACTCCTAATTTTTCTGCTATACTGTGATTTCTTATAGCAGATCTCAATTGTCTAACTATTAAAAAATAAAGTCTATCAACTTCTTCATCTCTCTTACTTATAACCTCAGCAAGTTCTATATCTCCTTCTGATAAAGCTATTTCAGCATCTTTATGCATACTAGCAGCAAGAGAATAAGATCTTTTTAATATACTTCTTACTGGTATGGAAGTTGGTTGTAAAAGACATTGAATAGTAATAGAACTAAGTCCTTCTTCTATAATTTCAAGTCCTATAAGTTTACTTATAGCATTTTTAATTTCTTCTCTAATAGTTGATGATATTTTCTTACCTAAGTCGATTATTATTGTATTAGCTCCTAATAAGTATTGACTACGTATTTGTTTTTCAAGATTTTCAGCACTTTTTATTGTTACTATATTTTCCTCTTTCTCTATAGTTCCTTCAGGTAATAGTATTAATCCTCCTCCTTCACTTTCTATTAACTTTATTAATGAACCTGAATTTAATCCTCTCCTTTTAATCCATTCCTTTGGAATGGACAATAAAAATGAGCCACTTTTACTTTTTTGTAATCTTCTGTACTCCATATTTTAAATTTATTTTTAATTATACATAAGTTTTATTAAAAAATATTTTTAATAAAAGCTATTTAACATATTTAAAAAATTAAAATATTGGGGAGAATAGTGGAAAGCACCTTAAGATCTATATATTCTACTTTATTAAATTTAGGTTATCAATTATCTCCAGAAGCTTTTAATCTTATAAAAGAAAGTGAAAATCCAGAATCTTTAGTATCTGAATTGATTAAAAGACTTGAATCCATGGAAAATAAACCAATAATTATTGAACGCTCTCATATTGAACCATTAATTACTAGAAAGATTTCTACTTCTATATCATTAGAACAAAAAAAGGAGAAATTCTTACCCTCTATTAAGATATTAAGAAGTGGAGGAAAGTATTCTGTAGAAAGTTCTCCAGAAGCTTTTAGATCATATTTTTTAGATCGTTTTAATAAACTAAAATCAATATTAAATTTAAGAGCTGATGTAAGATCATTTAATAGTAATAATAAAAAAGTAAAAATTATTGGAATAGTTACTTCAAAAAAAGAAACAAAAGATAAAATAACAATTGAACTAGAAAATGAAAAAGGTATAACAAAAATATTATTTAAAGATAAAGAATTGAAGAAAAAAGCCTCTAGAATAATTTTAGATGAAGTAATATGTGTTCTTGGTACTATTGTAGAAAATATTGGAGTAATTGGTGAAGATATTATATGGCCTGATATTATGCCTAGAATAAGAC
Source organism: uncultured Nitrososphaerota archaeon (assembly GCA_964617245.1). GTDB lineage: Archaea > Thermoproteota > Methanomethylicia > Methanomethylicales > Methanomethylicaceae > WYZ-LMO11. The sequence goes on along the minus strand of CAZTWF010000020.1, from coordinate 9,558 downwards.
AAAATATTAAGAGAGAAGGTTGTATTGTCTTCACATCAGACATTCATATAGGTAGTAAATTTTTCATGAGACAACAATTTGAATCTTTTATAAAATGGTTAAGAGGAGAAAGTGATGAAAAAGAAATAGCATCTAAAGTAAAATATCTTATAATTGCAGGTGATATTGTTGATGGTATTGGTATTTATCCAAATCAAGAAGAAGAACTTATAATAAAAGATATATATAAGCAATATGAAGAAGCAGCATATTATTTATCAATGATACCTGAGGATATAAAAATAATAATAATACCTGGAAATCATGATGCATGTAGACAAACATTACCAACTCCTCCTATATATAAAGATATTGGCAATCCTCTTTATTCATTAAAAAATATAATAATGCTTGGAGATCCATCCTTTATAGAAATTGAAAATTTAATATTTTTAATAACACATGGAAGAAGTTTAGATGATGTTATTCCAATACTACCTAATTGTACATTTAGAGAACCTCAAAAAGCAATGATTGAACTTTTAAAATCTCGTCATATTGCACCTATTTATGGAGAAAAAACACCTATTGCTCCTGAATCAGAGGATATGCTTGTAATCGATATTATTCCAGATATATTTCATGCTGGACATGTCCATGTATGGGGTATTTCAGAATATCAAGGAATATTTGTAATAAATTCTGGAACTTGGCAAAAACAAACTAAGTATCAACAATCAATGGGAATAGAACCTGCTCCAGGTGTTGTTCCAGTAATTGATCTATCAAATTTTAAAATCACTACATTGAATTTCTTATGATATTTGTAAGAGATTTAGCAATCATTCTAGCTAATCTTAATGGTTCTGGTATTTTTCCAAAAATTGTTGTAATTTCTATTATTCTTTTTACTTCATTTATATCAATTCCAAAACTTCCTAGTATAAATGTACCTTTTAATGTCTCTACTTCTTCTATTTTTATGCTTTCTAATATTGCTAATCTTTCTCTCCAATCTGAAAAATGCTTTTGTAAAGCTTGTCTTACAGCACTCATATCAGGCTTTCTTTCTAAAATAAAAATTGTAGGCAAGTGAACTTCATTATAAATTCTATTAGCATCAATAATATTAAAACCTGCTATGGGAATACTTCTTGCCATAATTACTCCTTTATCTATTTTTTTCTCACTTAATACTTCAATAATCCTATCTGTAGCATCAATTCCATCAACTTCTATATTCTTTATTATTAATTCTAATGGTAGAATTCCTTTAGTAATCATAATTATTAATGGAACAAATTTATCTATTCCTTTTCTAAATCCACAACATCCTATTCCTATATTCATTTAATTAACCTCAAAAGAAAGAACTCATTCTAGGATCTTCTTTTAAACTTTCTTTTATATGAGTATAAGGTATGATTAGACTAGCAATTTTACTTCTTCCATATCTTCCTCTACTTACAATTTTTGTATTTACTATTCCAAGCATATCAAGTTCATTTATTAAATCACTAATTCTTCTCTGTGTTAATGGTTCAAGACCAAAATTTTTCACAATATTGGAATAAATTTCATAAATTTCTCCAGTAGTATGTCCTCTTCCTTTTTCTTTTTCAATTAAGTATATACTTAATATAAGAATTTTTGAATGAAATGGCATACTTCTTATTACTTCTACTACTCTATCTCTTTCAAGTTCTCTTTGAGCTTTTCTAACATGTTCTTCTATTACTTTATCAGCCCCTTCTCTTTCAGCAATTTCTCCTGCTACTCTTAATAAATCTAAAGCTCTTCTAGCATCTCCATGTTCTTTTGCTGCAATTGCAGCACAGAGTTTTATAACTTCTGGACTAATAGCTTCTTCAACAAATGCCTTTTCAGCTCTTTGTTTAAGTATATCTTCAAGTTCTACTGCATTATAAGGTGGAAAAACAAGCTCTTCTTCTCCTAAACTACTTCTAACTCTTGGATCAAGATATTCTGTAAAATTTAAATCATTTGTAATTCCTATTATTGCTACTTTTGCATTAGTAAGTTGATTATTAATTCTAGTTAAATCATATAATACTCTATCTCCAGATTTTTTTACAAGAGCATCTACTTCATCAAGAACAACAAACATAATTCTATCATTTGTATCAAGAGCTTTTACAAATCTTCTAAATAATTCAGAAATAGATAATCCAGTAAATGGAACTTTTGCATTAATTGCTTCACATAGATTTGCTAATACTCTATAATTAGTATCATCATGTCTACAGTTTATATAAGCAATATTTAAAGAAATACCTTTTTTCCTTCCTTCAATATCAATTCTATTTAGTACATATTTTGTTACTGCAGTTTTACCAGTTCCAGTCATACCATAAATAAATACATTTGAAGGTCTTGATTTTTTTAATACAGGAACAAGAGTTTCTGCTAATCTTAATATTTGAGTTTCTCTATGTGGTAAATCATTTGGTATATAATCTGGTCTCAAAATATCTCTATTTACAAATATCTTTACTTTCATAACTTTTTCAAATAATTCATCTAGTGAATCCTTCATAATTTTGCCTCACAATTATAACAGTAAAATAGAGTTAATAAGAGTATATAGAGGTTTAGTATAATTAGTAGCCCGGAGGAGATTCGAACTCCTGTCGGCGGGGCCAAAGCCCGCCATGCTTGGCCGCTACACCACCGGGCTATTAATATTTAAATAATATTAGTGTTTTAAATTTTCCGCACTTTTAAATTTTTATTTAATAAATAAAAAGAGGATAGAAATTTTACTACTTAATAAAAATTTAGAAAACAATTTTTGGTTGAATTTTTTATTTGAATTTCCACCATAAAGTTTTTAAATGATTTTTTATTCAAATAAATATTGAGAGTGAGAAAAATGGCAAAATGTCCGAAATGTGGAACTGAAGTAGCAAATCCAACAAAAACATGGACATTAGCTCCAAAAGGAAGAAAAGCAGTTACTATTGGATTATTTAAGTGTCCAAGTTGTGGTGCTTACTTTAGAGCTGGAATGAAGTAAATACTTAATACTTAGAGTAAATATTCTTCTATTTTTTTATATAATTCTTTTTTTATTATAATTGGCATTTTTTCTCTTACTTCTTTTATTTTATTAAAATCAATTTTCTGCATAATTACTTCTTCTTTATTACTAGCTCTACATAGGATCTTTCCCCAAGGATCTATAATACAACTATGACCATAATATCTTCTTATATTTGTTGGTGCTTGATTAGCAGCTACTAAAAATATTTGATTTTCTATAGCTCTTGCTTTTAGTAAAGGAATCCAATGTTTTCTTCCAGTTTCTTCTAAAAAAGCAGAAATATTTACTATTAATTCTGCTCCCATTATTGTTTCTAATCTGAAAATCTCAGGAAATCTTAAATCAAAACAAATTGTTACTCCAATTTTTTTATTATTATAATCTACTACTAAAGGATCCTTTCCAGGGCTAAAAACTTTTGATTCATCAATATTATTATATTTAAATAAATGTATTTTTCTATATTTCCCCAATATTCCATTACTTGATAGAACATAAGAAGTATTATATAATTTTTCATTCTCAATTTCTGTAATACTTCCAGCAATAATTAATACATTATATGATTTTGCTAATTTCAACATATTATTAATTGTTATTCCATTATCTGTTTCTGCATTTTTTAAATAATCTTCTTTATTACCTTTTGCTGAAATAAAATTAAATAATTCAGGTAATACTATTAATTCAGAACCTTCTTCTATTGCTTTTTCTGAAAATTCTAAGGCTTTTCTTATATTTTCATCTTTATTTTCACTACTACCAATTTGAATAATTCCTATTATCATAATTTCACATAATTAAAATTCTAAGATAAATTAAATGGTTTGCCTTCTTTTAATATATTATCTGGAATTTTTTCCTTCCATTTCTTTAGAAATCCTAAATCTTCTTCTCTATCTCTTAAATCATCTGGTAACATATGAGGTATGCTTTCTATTATTGGATACCATCTATTACATTTATTACAAATTAGTACCCCTTCTTCAATTTCTTCTTTTTCTTCAAATATTAATAATTCTAATGGATAATACTTACATATAGGACATGCAAGTATATCTAATAATTTTCTTTTCATTTTTCCTCATAAGAAAATGAGAATAAGTAATATATAATTTAATCGGTTAAAGTTTCCTCATATATCTCTCAACTTCCCATGTAGTTACTTGCATTCTATATAAATCCCATTCTTTTCTTTTTACTGATAGAAAGTTATTAAATGCTTCTTCACCTAATGCCTCTCTCATGAATTCACTTCTTTCCATTTCATCTAATGCTTCTTTTAATGACTCAGGTAATGATATTATTCCTCTGGCTTTTCTTTCTTCATAACTCATAGTATAAACATTTAATTCAGTAGGTGGTCCTGGATCTATTTTCTTTTTTATTCCATCAAGAGCTGCATGACATAATACTGCTAATTGAAGATATGGATTTCCAGCAGGATCTGGACATCTTATTTCAAATCTAGCAGCACTTTTTCTACCACCAAAATTTGGTACTCTTATTAATGGTGATCTATTTTTGTAAGCCCATGCAATATAAACAGGAGCTTCATATCCAGGCACAAGTCGCTTATAGGAATTTGGCCATGAAGCTAATACTGCACATATTTCTCTTCCATGAGCCAATTGTCCACCTATAGCATATCTAGCTATATCTGAAAGAAATCCTTTATCTTCATCTTCAGAATAACATAAATTTGTTTTAAGATCTAAACTCCATAAGCTTTGATGTATATGCATACCAGAACCATTTACACCATAGAAGGGTTTTGGCATAAATGTAGCAATATATCCATTTTTTGCTGCAACAACTTTTATCATCATCTTTATAGTAACTGTTCTATCTGCAGTAATTAATCCCTCATCATATTTAAAATCAACTTCATTTTGTCCTTTAGCAACTTCATGATGTGATACTTCAATTTCTATACCAAATTTTTCAGCATACTCTGATATTTCTCTTCTTATATCATCTGTAAGATCTCCAGGATAATAATCAAAATAACCACCAAGATCTGCAGGATCTGGATTTCCTCCATTTAATCTAACTAAGAAAAATTCTATTTCAGGTGCACACATATATATCATACCATAATCTCTCATTTTATTTAAAGCACGTTCTAGTACATATCTTGGATCTCCTTCAAATCGCTTATTATCTGGAGTATATACATCACATATTAGTCTACAAGAAGTATTTTCTTTTCCCTCCCATGGTAATATAGCAAAAGTTGTAGGATCTGGATAAAGTACCATATCTGATTCTTCAATAGGTCTATAACCTGTTATTGATGAACCATCGAAAGATTGTCCATAATCAAATACAGATTCAATTCTTTTAGAGGAAATAGTAACACTTTTTATTATTCCATTTATATCAGTAAATTGAAGTTTTACATATTTTATTTGTTTTTCTTGAATTTCTTGTACTACTTTAGTAACTTCTTCCTTCCATATAACATCTTTAAAATTCCTCAAAATAACGCCCAAATTTATGGATAAAATTAAGAAAAATATAAATTTTTTCTAAAAAATAAAAAGTATTATTGCTTAGAACTCCAAAGGCCATGGAGATTACAATATTCTCTTGCTTTATCTATTTTTTCAATTCCTTCAAATTCTGCTTCTGGCTTCATTCCTGGTTTTAAGAATCTTATACATATTTCTTCATTTTTACTAATTTCAATCCATTCAATATAATGTTCATCTGTCATAGGATGAGGAATACTTCCAACTTTTACAATTATTCCTTTATCTGTTTTTTCAACTACTGGTACATGTTTTTCCATACCAATATCTTTTGTTTTTTCTTCTAATAATACCATGGGTTTTCCACAACATACCAAAGTGCCCATGCCTGGATGCATTACTATTACAATATTTCCACAGATATTACATTTATAAATCTCTAATTTTTTTGTCATAATATGTTTTTGAAAATACTTATTTAAATAATTTTTTACAATATAATTATGGATTATATTGATAAAGCAAAATTAATTTATGAAGATAAATTTGGTATAGAGAGTAAAATTCTTTCATTAAATAAATTCATGAATGTTATAATAGTAGAATTTGGAGGAAATGTAATATATAGCTGTTGTAGTGTAGATTATTTTGAAGATTTTGCTTTATTATTAGAAGAATTAAGTAGTCTTCCTCATATTGTTTTTTCAGTTGAAAATTTATTAGATAAATTTAAAGTTAAGATTGGAGTAATCAATTTCATTGAAGAATTAAAGAAAATAATAGAAGAATGTAAGAATATTGTAAAAGAAAAGATTAAGGAATTTGAAAATATTGGTAATAATGAAGATTTAGTATTTAAAGAACTTTGTTTTTGTATTTTAACAGCAAATTTTTCTGCAGAAAAAGGAATAATAATACAAAATACTATTAATAATGGTTTTATTAATCTTCCAAAAGAAGAACTTTATAATGAATTAATTAAATTAAGATATAGATATCCAAATAGAGTAGAGTATATTATTGAAGCTAGAAAATATTATGGAGAGTTATTAAAAATAATTAAAAGTTTTTCAAATACAAAATCATTAAGAGAATGGTTTGTTAAAAATATAAAAGGCATTGGCTATAAAGAAGCTAGTCATTTTTTAAGAAATATAGGTTTTAAAGATATAGCAATAATAGATCGTCATATCCTTAGATTTCTTAAAAATAAAGGATTAATAATAGAAGATTTCAAAAGTCTAACAAGAAAAAGATATTTAGAATTTGAAAATTTACTTTCTGGTATTGCAGATAAATTAAATATAACATTAGCAGAATTAGATTTATATATTTGGTATTTAATGACTGGTAAAATTTTGAAATAATTTTATATTGAATTTATCAATATCTTTAATTTTTCTTTTGCTTCTTTAATTCTTTTTTCTAAATTATTAACTAAATCTTTATTTCTTTCTAAGATTTCTATTCCTTTATTTATCATTTTTTCAATTTCTTCAATAGAAGGTCCTCCTATGGTTTTTCTTATATTTATATTATATTCTGGATTTATTGCTTTTTTAACTAATTCTATATCTATATTTTTACCTATTTTATTACTTATAATTTCAGTAATTCTCTTTTCTCCTATTTCAGAAAAAGATAATGGATATATTTCTTTTATAATTTCTCCAATTATATAATGTGCAGTTCTAAAAGCTATATTATAATTTCTTACTAACATATCTGCTAATTCTGTTGCTACTGAATATCCTTTTTCTACAGATTCTCTTAATTTCTTTTCATTAAAAATAATTTTATCTATTAAATCTGATGTTATTTTTAATGATTTTTTTGATATTTCACAAGTATTCCATAAATGTGGAGTTAATTCTTGCATATCTAAATTATAAGCAAGAGGAAGTCCTTTCATTATAGTAAATACTGAAATCATATCTCCAATAACATCTCCACATTTTGCTCTTATTATTTCTGCTGTAACTGGATTCTTTTTTTGAGGCATAATACTACTTGTTGATGAATGTTCATCTGGTAATTCTATATAATTAAATTCATTTGATGACCATATTATAATCTCTTCAGCTATTCTACTTAAATCAATCATTATTATTGCTAAAGATGAAATAGTTTCAAGAATAAAATCTCTTGTAGATACCGCATCTAAAGTATTCTCTATTATATCATCAAATCCTAAATATTCTGAAAGTTTTTTTCTATCTATTGGATAACCAGTTCCAGCTAAAGCAGCTGATCCCATTGGAGATAGATTAATTCTTTTATAACAAGAAATAAGTCGTTCAAAATGTCTATTGAACATATAAAAATATGCCATTAAATAATGAGCAATAGAAGTAGGTTGAGCATGTTGAAGATGAGTAAATCCTGGCATTATAGAACTTTTATAATTAATACTTTTCTTAATTAAACATTCTTGTAATTTTATTAATTCTTTACAAATTTCTATTATAAATTTACGTAATCTCATTCGTAAGGCTGTAGCTACTTGATCATTTCTACTTTTTCCAGTATGTATTTTTCCTCCTATTTCTTCTCCTAATTTTTCTATTATTTTACTTTCAACTACCATATGTATATCTTCCATTTCAGGTGGAATACTTTCAATTTTCATTTCTTTTAATACATTAGCAATAGCTTTTGCCTCATCTTTTTTTATTATTCTTGCTTCTAATAGACAAAGTAAATATGCAATATTAATCTCTAATACTTCCTCTACAATATAATTATCATGACGATAAGATGAAATAAATTCAATAATATCTTTTGATTTTATTTCTGATAATCTTCCTCCTCTTATTATTTTCAATCTTCACACCTTTTCATTTTATTCCTTGAAAAAACAGTTTGTAATCCCCATAATGATACAAAACCTTTTGATAATGTTTGATCAAATGTTGATATAGATTCATATGTTGCTGTTTTTATATCATAAATAGAATATGGTGATTGTCTTCCTACAGTCATAATTGATCCCTTGTAGAGTTTAATACGAACAATACCTTCAATTCTTTCATTTACTTTATTTATAAATGCATCAAGATCATAACGTAAAGGATCTTCCCATAATCCAGCATAAACAAGAAAAGCCCATTCATTATCAACTATTCTCTTAAAAGCAATTTCTCTTCTATTTAATACTAATTTCTCTAAATCTTTATGAGCTTCTATTATTGTAATTGCCGCTGGACATTCATAAGTTTCTCTAGATTTTATTCCTATTATTCTATCTTCCATATGATCTATTCTTCCTACACCATGACTACCTGCAGTTTCATTTAGATAATTTATTAATGATAAAGAATCCATGGCTTCTCCATCAACTTTTATAGGAATTCCATCTTTAAATTCAATTTCAAGTATTTTAGGCTCATTTGGTGCTTTTTCTGGTGAAACTGTCCATTCCCATACGTCTTCTTCTGGTATATTCCAAGGATCTTCTAATGGTCCTCCTTCTATAGATCTTCCCCATAGATTTTGATCTACACTATATTTCTTTGATATCTTTGAAATAGGAATATTATGTTTTTCTGCATATTCTATTTCTTGATCTCTACTCATTCCCCAATCTCTAGCAGGTGCAAATATTTTAAGAGAAGGATCTAATGCTTTTACTGTAATTTCTATTCTTAATTGATCATTTCCTTTTCCAGTACATCCATGTGCTACTGCTTCAGCTCCTTCTTTATGTGCAATTTCTACTAATTTTTTTGCTATTAATGGTCTACCAAGTGCAGTAGATAATGGATATTTTTCTTCATACATAGCATTTGCTTTTATTGCAGGAAAAATATAATCTTTTATAAATTCTTCTTTTGCATCAATTGTATAATGTTTAATAGCTCCTATCTTATATGCTCTTTCTTCTATATTTTTAAAATCTTCTTTTTGTCCAATATCTAAAGTAAGTGTAATTACATCAGCATTATATTTTTCATTTAACCATTTTATTGCTACTGAGGTATCTAAACCACCTGAATAAGCTAAAACTATTTTCATAATTATTAAAAAGAATTTTTTATTATA
>CAZTWF010000019.1:0-10865 GCA_964617245.1 uncultured Nitrososphaerota archaeon | reverse complement strand
GTATATCCTAATGAAATAAAAGAATCTTGGTCTAATGCTTTTAGATTTGTAGATGTTGCAATAAGAAGAACATTAGATTTTGAAAAAGTAGAAAATATTGTTAGAAAAATTAAAGGAGCTAAGGTTATTGATAGTGGATTTGCATATCATATAACAGATGAAAATGTTGATAAAGGAAAAGGTCTATTATTAGCATTAAAACTTATTGGATTAAAACCTGAAGAAGTTGCAAGTATAGGAGATAGTATAACAGATTTAGAAATGCTAAGTGTATGTAAATTTAAAGCAACTGTTGCAAATGCTGATCCTAGAATTAAAAAAATTGCTGATTATGTAGCAAGTAAAGAATTTGGACTTGGCTTTGTAGAAATTGCTGAAAAAATTTTAGAGGAAAAAATATGAGAGATAGAAAGGAAATAATGAAAGTTTTTGATAAAATTGCTAATGATTTTAGTATAAAAAGAAGAAAAATATGGAAAAGTATTGATGAGTTGTCTCCTTTTAATGGTGATATTATATTAGATTTAGGAGCTGGTGGTGGCAGAAATTCAAAATATGTATTTAAAAAAGGTGCTAAATTAGTTATTGCTGCAGATTTTTCTAGAAAAATGTTAGAAAATTTATTATTAAATTTAAAAAAAGAAGAAAGAGAAAATATTATTCCTATTAGATGTGATGCTATTTATTTACCTTTTCGTTCTTCTATATTTGATAAAATATTATATATTGCTACATTACATCATATACCTAATAAGGAAATGAGAAGAATAAGTATAAAAGAATGTCATAGAGTTTTAAAAAAAGGAGGTAGAATACTTATAACTACATGGTCATTAATTCAAATGAGATTTTTAAAGAAAATTCCATATATGATATATATGTATATTAAGGGTTATGAGTTTGGAGACATATATGTACCATGGGGAAAAGAAAAAAGATTTTATCATTTATTTACTATAAGAGAATTGAAATCTTTAGTAAAAGAGTGTGGTTTTATAATTGAAAAAGTATATGGTGAAAAAGTTAATTCTAAAATTTTCCCAGAAAATTGTGTAGTTGTAGCAAGGAGAATTAATCATGATTAAAGAAGAAATTATAAAGGAATTGATAGAATATTTAAAGATTTATAATGATATAAATAAGGTAAAGTATATTTTTTCTCAAAAAATTGGAAGAGTATTAAAAAATATTGAAATATTGAAGTATTTAGAAAAAAATGAAGAAGAATTAATAAAAATATTGAGAAGTAAGAAAGTAAGAGGAGCTTCAGGCATATTTACAGTAGCAGTAATGACAAAGCCATCAAAATGTCCAAAAGAAGAACCATGTTCATATTGTCCAGGAGGTATTAATTATGGAACTCCACAAAGCTATATAGGAAAAGAGCCTGCATTAATGAGAGCTATTCAAAATAATTTCGATCCATATAAACAAGTAATGCAGAGATTATTTCAATATGTTAATATGGGACATATGCCATCAAAAATACAATTGATAATAATGGGAGGAACTTTTCCTGCTATGGATCTTGATTATCAGGAATGGTTTGTAATAAGATGTTTAGAAGCTATGAATGATTTTCCATTTTCAAAACCATATAAATGGATTAGTCTTGAAGAAGCTCAAAGAAAAAATGAAAAAAGTAATATAAGATGCATAGGAATAACAATGGAGACAAGACCTGATTGGGCAAAAGAAGTTCATGTAGATAGAATGATAAGACTTGGAGCTACATTAGTAGAAATAGGTATTCAAACATTAGATGATGAAATTTTAAAAAGAGTAAAAAGAGGATGTACTACAAAAGATGCCATAGAAGCTACAAGAATATTAAGAGATAGTGGATTAAAAGTAGGATATCATATGATGCCTGGTCTTCCTGGTAGTAATTTTGATAAAGATTTAGAAGATCTAAGAAGAATATTTGAAGATGAAGATTTTAAACCAGATTATTTAAAAATATATCCTACACTTGTAGTAGAGGGAACAGAATTATATAAAGAATGGTTAGAAGGAAAATATAAACCAATGCAAACTGAAGATGTTATTAATCTTTTAATTAAAGCTCATAAATATTTTCCTAAATGGGTTAGAATTTCAAGAATTCAAAGAGATATTCCTGCTAATATAATAATAGATGGAGTAAAGAAAAGTAATCTCAGAGAAGAATTTGAAAAAAGACTTAAGGAAATGGGATTAAAGTGTAAATGTATAAGATGTAGAGAAATAGGTCTTGCAATAATAAAAGAAGGAGAAATTCCTGATATTAATCCAAATATAAAAATAGAAGAATATAATGCTAGTAAAGGAATTGAATTCTTTATTTCATTAGAAGATAAAGATTATTTAATTGGTTTTTTGAGATTGAGAATTCCATCTGAATATGCTCATAGAAAAGAAGTAAAAAATGCTGGAGTAATAAGAGAACTTCATATATATGGACCTCAAGTACCTATTGGTAAAAAATTTGATGATGCATATCAACATAAAGGATATGGAACTATGTTATTGAAAAAAGCAGAAGAAATTGTTTTAAATGAATTTAATTTAAAGAATATTGTTGTATTACCAGGTGTAGGTGTAAGAGATTATTATAGAAAAAGAGGATATAGAAAAATTCTAAATTCTCCTTATATGATCAAGAAACTTTCTTGAAATATTTTATAAATATTTAAATTTTAATTTAAAGAATAAATTTTTATACTAGTTAAAAGTTTACTTGATAACGAAAATGTTAATTGATGTAGCTGTTTGTGATATATCTGCTATAAGATCTAGATTTATTCTAGATTTAGTTAGTGGAGGGAAGATTACAAATAAGATAATAATACCAGAAGAAGTAGTCAATAGTATAAGAAAAGAAGTAAGAAAAGGTAATTATCTTGTTTTAGAAAATTTTGTAAATTTAAAAAATATAGCAGATCAAGTAGGAATAATTATTGAAATAATAAAAGAAGATAGAAAAGTATCAGATGATGAAGAATCTGTATTACTTATAGCAATGAGAAATAATTATCCTCTTGTTACTTCAAATGAAAATTTAGCTAAAATTGCAAAAGCAATAGGTATAGAAGTAATATATGGTAAAGCAACTAAAGTTCAAGGAGAACCTGTTTTTGTAAAATATTTTAATGAAAATGTTATGTCTGTACATCTTAAAGAAGGATTAATGCCAAGAGGAAAAGTTGGAAAGCCAGGTTCTTGGTATCTTCAAACATTAGAAGATAAAATTATAGATATGAAAGAATTGGAAAAAATTATTGAAGATATATTTGAAAGAGTAGATGAAGAAGGCTTTATAGAATTAGATAGAGAAAGCTCTAAAATTTTAATGTTAAGAGATTATAGAATAATAATTACATATCCACCATTTTCAGATAAATTAGAATTAACAATTACTAAAAAATTAGTCAATTTAGAAATTGAAGATTATCAATTATCACCAAAACTTATAAAGAGATTAAGAGAAAGAGCAGAAGGTATTTTAATTGCTGGAGCACCAGGTATGGGAAAGACAACTTTTGCTAGAGCTTTAGCTAAATTCTATTTAAGAGAAAATAAAATAATAAAGACAATTGAATCTCCAAGAGATCTTTGTCTTCCTCCTATTGTTACTCAATATTCAAAATCAAAAGTTTCATCAGAAGAACTTCATGATGTTTTATTATTAAGTAGACCAGATTATACATTCTTTGATGAAATGAGAGATACTGAAGACTTTAAGATATTTACAGATTTAAGACTTGCAGGAGTTGGAATGGTAGGAGTTGTACATGCTGCATCACCAATAGATGCCATACAGAGATTTATTGGTAGAGTAGAATTAGGAATGATTCCTTCAATAATAGATACTGTAATATTCATAAATAAAGGAGTTGTAGAAAAAGTTTATGAACTTGAAGCAAAAGTCAAAATACCTCATGGTCTTACAGAATCAGATCTTACAAGACCAGTATTACAAGTAAGAGATTTTGAAACAAAAGAAGTAGAATATGAAATTTATGTATTTGGAGAAAGAACATTTGTAATACCTTTAAAAGCAAGAAAAGAAGAAAGTATGATAGAATCTATAATTTTAAGATTATTAGAAAGATATTTACCAATAGAAGAAGTAACATTAGAGACAAATGATAAAGGAGTTATAGTAAATATACCTTCAAATAGAATGAATTATATTGCAAAAAGATGTAAAAGAAAAATACAAAAAATAGAAGAAAAAACAGGAGTAAGAATAACATTAAAAGCAATATAACCGGTGCCTCAATTGAGAATAATGAGAAAAGTTCTTAGTAGTATATTCTCTGAAGAAGAATTAAAAAAAGCTATTACAAGTATTGATATTATTGGAGATATTGCAATTATAAAAATACCAAGAGAATGGGAAAATAAAAAATATGAAATAGGAGAAGCATTATTATCTAATTTAAGTGGAATAAAAGGAGTCTTCAGACAAATAAGTTCTGCAAATAGTGAATATAAAGTAAGAGGAATAGAATGGCTTGCTGGAAAAAAAGATACAGTAACAATTCATAAAGAACATAATTGTTTATTTAAAGTAGATATATCAAAAGTATTTTTTTCTCCTCGTTTATCTTTTGAAAGATTAAGAATTGCTAAATTAATAAAAGAAGGAGAAATTGTAGTAAATATGTTTGCAGGTATTGGTACTTTTTCAATTTTAATTGCAAAAAATGGAGCACAAAAAGTATTTTCTATAGATAAAAATCCATATGCTTTTGAATTAATGTGTGAAAATATTATTTTAAATAAAGTATCAGAAATTGTTATACCTATATTAGGGGATGCAAAAGATGTTGTAAAAGATTTAAAAGGAATTGCTGATAGAGTATTATTACCATTTCCAGATTTAGCAATAAGATATCTGCCATATGCTATAGATTGTTTAAAAGAAAAAGGTTGGTTACATGTATATTTACATCAAAATGCTAATAATAGAAAAGAGGCAATTGAAAAATCAAAAGATCTTTTAAAAGATTTCAATATTATAAATGGAAGAGTTGTAAGAAGTGTTGGAAGAAAAATATATCAAGTTGTATTAGATATAGAAGTAAGAAAAAATGCTAAAAATTCTTGAGGAATGGTTTAATAATATAAATAGTGCAATAATTGCTTATTCTGGAGGAGTAGATAGTACCTTAATAGCATATATAGCAAAAAAAGTTTTAAAAAATAGAGCATTAGCAATTACAATCAAAACCCAATTTGTAAAAAACAAAGAAATAATATATGCAAAAAATAAAGCAAATTCTCTTGGAATAAATCATAGAATTCTAGAAATCAATTTACCTGAAATTATTATGGAAAATCCATATGATAGATGTTATATATGTAAGAAATATATAATAAATGAATTAAAGAAATTTGCTAAAGAACTTGGATATAATTTTATTATTGATGGTACAAATTATGATGATCTTAAAGAAAATAGATTAGGAATTAAAGCAATTATAGAAGAAAATGTAAGAAGTCCATTATTAGAATTAAAAATTGGAAAAAAAGAAGTAATAGAATTATTAAAAGAGATTGGACTAGATTATGAAATACCAAGTAATCCATGTTTAATAACGAGATTTCCTTATGGTTATAAAATAACAAATGAAGATATAAATATGGTAATAAAAGCAGAAGAAATTTTAGAAAAAGAAGGATTTAAGATTATAAGAGTTAGACATTTTAAAAATATTGCAAAAATAGAAGTTGGAAAAGAAGAAATCTCAAAATTTTTACATGAGGATTTAAGAGAAAGAATATTAAAAGAATTTAAAAATATTGGATATAAAATAGTAACATTAGACTTGGAAGGCTATGTAAGTGGAAAAATGGATTTTAATATTGAATATCTAAATCACCTTTATCTGACCAAATAAACTTTGGTCTTTTTCTATTTTTATGAAGACCTTTTTGAAAGATATATCCTACTATAAGAGGAAGAGCTATAGTAACTTCTGAGTAAACTACAGCTCTTCTAGCTTTTTCTGAAATTTTTCCCCATGATTTAGCTTCATCAAGTGTACTTCCACTTAATCCTCCCCAATATGGTGGTTCTGTTGTTATTTGAAATGCATAATAATGTCCTTTTGTATATTCTAGCATAACAGAAGCATCATTAATATAGTTTTTAGGAACACCGCCTCCAATATAAATAGCTCCAGTTTTCTTTGATTTTAATATTATTTGTGCAATTTCATAATTATCCTTCATAATATCAATATGAAGGGTTTTTATATTATTTTCCTTTGCCCATCTGAAATACCCTGTTAATCCTATGCCTATAGAACTATCTGCTATAGCAGGACAGAAAACAGGAATATTATAATGATATGCATTAAATAATATTGAATTCTCATCTTTTATTGTAGAACCAAGTAAATAGAGGAATTCTCTTGTAGAATATCCTCTTGGTTCAAGAGTTTTACAAAATTCTGCAATCTTTTCATCACATTCTACAAAACCAATTTCATCTACATAAGTATCATATATTCGATTTATATAAAGAGAATGAAGTTCTTCATCACATACATCAAAATAACCTTTATAATGATCATATCCTTGAGCTATATAATAATCTTGATATAATATAGCACCTGTAGAAACTACAACATCAACAATACCTTTTGATATCATATCACTTATTACTTTTCTTAATCCACCAGCAATTAATGCTCCTGAAAGACCAATAAAAATAGTTGGATTATCTTCATCTAAAAGCATATTTTCATATATCATTGCACATTCTGCAAGACTTCTAGATTGAATTCCACAATTCCTCCAAGCTTCTACTAAATCTTTAATTGTTGTAATTTTATCTAAATCCAATTGAATTACTTTATCTTTGAGAATGCTTTTTCTTCTATTTTCCTTTTCATATGTAAGATCAATTTCTCTGAATTTGAATTTTTTATGAAAGACTTTCATTTGTTATTTTCCTATGTACATCTAATATATAAAAATTATTATGTCTTTACTATTTAATTTATTTACTAATTAGAGCTTCAATACTTTTTATTACTTTTTCAGCTTCTTTAGGTTCTACATTTTGAGCAGAAGCAATTATATCACTTAAATTTTCTGATAAGAATTTATCTATATCTTCTTTTATAGTAATTTTTCTTTTACTTATTATTAATGGTGATGGTTCTAATAAAGCTCCATGTATAATTCCTAATTCTCCATTTATCATAGTTAAAATTATTCTACCAATATCTCTATCATTTAATTTTATTCTATAAATATGATCACCAAAAATTGTTGTAGAAATCTTTTCAATAACATAATTAAGAATTAATAATTTTTCAATTTCAGGAATAATTTCACTAATTATATTAGAAACATCTTGTTTTTTAAATATCTCTATTTGTAAATTTTCATATTTCCATTTTATTTTACCATTTTCAATGTTATATTCAATTCTTACTCTTACAACATCACCTTTATCAAGTTTAAGTTTTTCTACAAGAATATGATATAATATTCTATTTAATTCTGCAATAGCTCTTGCAACTTCCTGAGATAATATTTCTCCTTTTTTTATATTATCTTTTAATTGTGCAAAAAGTGTTTTTCTAATTTTATCTGCATAAGCTCCAGTTATAACTAAACCTGTAGTTAATTGACTCATCAATATATAAATTATTTTTTAAACTTAAATTTTTTATTATCAGAAAAATTTTAGAAGAATTTAGAATAATAATTTTGTGATAATATATGTTATCAATAAAAGTAACAGCACCAGCAACAATAGCTAATTTAGGACCAGGATTTGATTTAATAGGTATGGCTTTAGATAAACCAAGAGATATTGTAGAAATATTCTTAGAAGAAAAAGGAGAAGATGAAATAAAAATTTCAGGTTTACAAGCAAATAATATTCCTTTAGATCCAAATAAAAATTCTGCTATGATAGCCGCTAAAGCTGTACTTAAGAAAATAAAAAAAGAAAATTTTAAAATAAAAATGAATATTATAAAAGAAATACCTCCAAGAAGAGGATTAGGAAGTTCTGGTGCATCATCCATAGCTGGAGCTTATGCAGTTAATTATATATTAGGAAATCCTTTAAAATTAGAAGAATTACTTGAATGTGCTATGGAAGGAGAGAAGATTGCTTGTGGTTCTCCTCATGTAGATAATATTGCTCCTGCATTACTTGGAGGAATTACTTTTATATCTTCATTTAATCCTTTAAGAATAATAAGATTAGAACCAATAAAAAATGCTGAAATTCTTGTTTTAAGTCCAAAAATAGAAATTGGAATTGAAAAAACAAAAATAGCAAGAGAAATTCTACCAAAGGAGATTATGCTAAGAACTATGGTAGATCAAATACAATCTTTTGGTAATTTAATAATAGGATTAATGAAAAGAGATTTAAATCTTATTGGATTAGGAATTTCAGGAGATCATGTGATAGAACCTGCTAGAGCTAAACTAATACCAAAGTTCTATGATTTAAAAAATAAAGCCTTAGAAAATGGAGCTTATGGATTTTCTATTAGTGGAGCTGGACCATCAGTTTTTGCATTAATTCCAAAAGGAGAGGGAAAAAGAATTGGAGAAATTCTATCTTCAATTCTAAAAGAAAATGGAATATTATCAGAATATTCTATTCATGAAAATTCTGAGGATGGTGTAAAAATTGTCTCCTAAGCTTAAATGTATAAATTGTAGTGAAGAATATAGAAGTGATGAAATTGTATATGTATGTAAAAAATGTAATTCTCTACTTGATGTAATAATGAAAATACCAAAAGTTTCTCTTAATGAATTTAAGAAAAGAGAATTTGGTATATGGCGTTATAGAGAATTCCTACCAATAGAAGAAGGATGTGAAATTATAACTTTAAAAGAAGGAGGAACACCATTATATGAATGTGATAAATTAGCTAAATGGGTTGGTGTAAAAAAATTATATATAAAATATGAAGGAATGAATCCAACTGGTAGTTTTAAAGATAGAGGAATGAGTGTTGGTGTTACAAAAGCTAAAAGTCTTGGTTTAAAAAGTGTAGCTTGTGCTTCAACAGGTAATACATCAGCTTCTTTAGCAGCTTATGCAGCAAGAGCTGGATTAAAATGTTATGTAATATTACCAGAAAATAAAGTTGCATTAGGAAAACTTGCACAAGCAATGATGCACGGTGCAAAAGTAATGAGTGTAAAAGGAAATTTTGATGAGGCATTAAAATTAGTAATGGAATTATCATCAAAAATGGGAATATACTTATTAAATAGTGTAAATCCATGGAGATTAGAAGGACAAAAAACATTAGCTTTTGAAGTTATTGAACAATTAGGTCATGTACCTGATATTGTAGCAGTTCCCATGGGAAATTGTGGAAATATTTCAGCAATATGGAAAGGCTTTAAGGAATTTTATAAATCAGGAATTATTGATAGATTACCAAGAATGTTTGGAATACAAGCAGAAGGTGCTGCTCCTGTAGTTAATATGTTGAGAAAGGGTTTGGATAAATTGATTCCAGTAAGTAATCCTGAAACTATTGCTACTGCTATAAGAATAGGAAATCCAGTAAATTGGCCAAAAGCAGTAATGACATTAAAAGAATCTAATGGATTATTTGAAACTGTAAGTGATAATGAAATAATAGAAGCACAACGTGTAATAGCAAGTCTAGAAGGAATAGGAGTTGAACCAGCAAGTGCTGCTTCTGTAGCTGGTGTTAGAAAAGCAGTATTAAATAATATTATAGATAAAGAAAATGAGATTGTATGTATTGGTACTGGTCATTTATTAAAAGATCCTGAAGAAGTTATTAAAGTATGTGGTAGACCTATTGAAATACCATCAGATCTCAGAGCTATTCTTAATATTCTTTAGAATTTCTATATTTTCTTGATGACAACTTCTTCTTCTTTTATCAATTCTAATACCTAATTTCTTAGCATCTTTTATATTTATATCAGCAGCTTCTAATTCTAAAAGACTAAAACCTCTTCCTTCTCTTTTTTTCCTTGGTGAATATTTTTTAGATGGTGAGAGAACTATTGGAGTATAGCTCATATGATTTCACCTTAGAAAAATAAAAAAATATTAAAAATATAAGTTTTTATTATTTTCTAGATTCTATTATTTCAAATGGTTTAATTATTCTATATAATAAATCTGTTCTTGTTACAATTCCAATAGGCCTTCCTTCATCATCAACAACTATAAGACGCCCTATACTTGATTTTCGCATTTTATTCATAGCCTCAAGTACATCTTCATTTAAATTTATTATGACAGGTTTTCTACTTGCAGCTTCTTTTACAGTTATATCAATTTTTCCTTCACTTAAACATCTTGCAATATCTGAACTAGTTAATAATCCAATTAATGAATCATTCTCTATTATTGGTGCAGCTCTTATAAATTCTTTATACATAATTGCAGCTGCTTCTTTTATAGACATTTCTGCTTTAAGAGTTACAAGTCTTTTTGACATTATACTCTTTACACTTTCTCTTGGTATACTTATTACATTTATAATATCAATAAGTAATTCTCCATGAATTTCATCTCTTCCAACTATTTTTCCTTCAATTACCATTCTACCAAATAATGCTGGTCCTATTATAATTTCTTCACTAAGATTTAATTTAGAGATATCACCAACTGTTTTAATAACAGCTTGACAAAAATCTGGGCTATAAACACTTTTAAAGAAAATATCTGTTACTATGATTCCAGTATTTTCTCCACTTTTCTTATAAATTGGAATTTTGAGAATTTTGAGATGCTTAGGAATACTAAAACTCTCATAAGCCTTACTTGTTGGAATATATCCTCCTCTTGGACCTGGAATAGATTCTATTAAACCTAGACTTCTTAATATAGGCATCAT
>CAZTWF010000018.1:0-3445 GCA_964617245.1 uncultured Nitrososphaerota archaeon | reverse complement strand
ATTATCATTTATTTTTATTTTCTTTTTATCTTTTATTTCACTTAATGGAATTTTTATCATATTATCATTAATTTAAATTATTATAAAAATTTAATATAAGCTTTTGTAATGAACTGATTTCTTTAATGAAACTCTTGAAGCTTCTAATACAACTTCACTTAATGTTGGATGAGGATGAACTGTATGACAAATATCTTCAATTTTTAATGAAGAAGAAATTGCAAGAGATAATTCACTAATAATTTCAGATGCATTAACTCCAACTATTTGAGCACCAATTATTTTACCATTTTTATCTCCAATTATTCTTAAAAATCCTTCAGTTTTTTCCATAGTCCATGCTCTACCACATGAAATAAATGGAAATTTTCCAATAATTTCTCCTTCTTTTTCTCCTATAATAGCAATTTCAGGATCTGAATATACTACACAAGGAATATTAAGCTTTGGCATAATATCTCTTATTCCAGCTATTATTTCTGCTAAATAATAACCTTCTTCCATAGCTTTATGTGCAAGTAGAGGAGGACCTATAACATCTCCTATAGCATATATACCAGAAGTTACTTCCATTTTATTATTTACTTTCATAAATCCCTTCTCATCAACTTTTATATTACTGAAATCCTTAGTATTTGGTTTTCTGCCAATTGCTAATAAAACATAATCTCCATTAATAATTTCTCCATTTTCTAATATTACTTTTATTTTATTTTCATTATATTCACATTTTTCAGTTTTTATTCCTAATTTAATATTAACACCTGATCTTTTAAGAGATCTTTCTACAGGAATAATAATATCTTTTGGAAAGCCAGGTAATATTTGATCCATTATTTCAATAATTGTTACATTTGATCCAAGATAAGAAAAAATAGTTGCCATTTCTATACCAATCATTCCTCCTCCTATTATAATTAAATTATTAGGAATATCATTTATATTGAAAATATCATCAGATGTAAGAATTCTATTATGATCAGGAATAATAGATGGTATAAATAAAGGCTCTGAGCCGCTTGCTATAACTATATAATCACTTTCAATTTTTTTATTATTTACAAATAATTCATTTTTTTCATTAATAATTGCTTTTCCTTTTATTATATCAATTCTATATGATTTTAATAAATATTCAAGATTAGATCTTAATCGTAATACAATTTGATTTATCCAATTTTTTGCTTTATTAAAATCAATAGAAAGTCCAGAAACATTTATTCCAATTTTTTCTCCTTCTTTAATATTTTTAAAAAGTATAGCTAAATGAATTAATGCCTTTGTTGGAATACATCCTCTATTTAAACAAGTTCCTCCAATTTCTTTTTCTTCAATTAAAATTACTTTTTTTCCAAGTTGAGAAAGTCTTATAGCACATACATATCCTGCAGGTCCAGAGCCTATAATTGAAACATCATATTTCATTTATATCATCTCAATAATATTAAATCAATAAAGAAATTCATATAAATGGATTATTTTCTTTCATTCATAAATATACTAATTCTTTTTATAGCTTCTTCAATATTTTCCATTGAATTAGCATATGAAATTCTTATATGTTTATTATAATTACCAAAAGCACTTCCTGGTGTAATACTTACTCCATATTTTTCTAATAATATATCACAGAATTCATTAGAATTCATATTATCAATAGGAATTTCAGGAAATATATAAAATGCTCCTTTTGGTTTTATAAATTTAAAGGATAATTCTTCTAAAGCTTTACATATATAATCTCTTCTTCTTTTAAATTCTTCAATCATTGGTATTATTGGAGTATTAGGCTTTAAAGCTTCAATAGCAGCTATTTGAGTAAAAGATGCTACACAACTTACTGTATGTTGTTGTATTTTATTCATTGCTGAAATTAAATTCTTTGGAGCAACTGCATATCCTATTCTCCATCCAGTCATGGCATATGTCTTAGAAAATCCATTTATTGTAATTGTTCTTTCTTCCATATTAGGAAGAGAAGCTATACTTATATGCTGTCCTTCATATATTAATTTTTCATAAATTTCATCTGATAATACAAATAAATTTGAATCTATAGCTATATCACATAATGCTTTTATTTCTTTAATATCCATTACATAGCCTGTAGGATTATTTGGAGAATTTACTATAATTAATTTTGTTCTTTTAGTTATTGCTTCTTTTATTTTTTCAATATTTAATGAAAAATCACTATTTGTAGGAACTTCTTTTGCTTTTCCTCCTACTAATGTAACAATTTCCATATATGAAGGCCATGCTGGAGTAGGAATAATTACTTCATCTCCTTCATCAATTAATGCCATAATTGCATAGAATATAGCTTGTTTTGAGCCAGGTGTAACAATAATATTATCTTTATTAATATCAATTTTATTTTCTTCTCTAAGCTTATTAGCAATAGCTTCTCTTAATTCAGGAATTCCTAAACTTGGAGTATAATGAGTAAAACCATTTTCCATAGCTTTTTCAGCAGCTTTTATAATATTAATTGGAGTGGGAAAATCTGGTTCACCAACATCAAGTTGTATAACTTTTATTCCTTTTGCTTGAAGTTCTTTTGCTTTTATCATTGCTTTTAAAGTTCCAGATTCTTTTAAACTTAATACTCTTTTAGAAAGCATATTAAAAATATTAAATTTTTTTTATAAAAATCTATTTTTACTCCCATTCTATAGTTGCTGGAGGCTTATGAGTAATATCATAAACAACTCTTACAACTTGAGGTATTTCATTTGTTATTCTTGTTGATATTTTTTCTAATAATTTATATGAAATATTAGCAAATTTTGCAGTCATAGCTTCTCTACTTTCTACACATCTTATGGCTATAACATAACCATAAGCTCTTTCATCTCCTTTTACTCCTGTAGACTTAGTATCTGTTAATACAGCAAAATATTGCCATAATTTTTCTCTTATTTTACTTTTTTCAATTTCCTCTCTTACAATTTTATCAGCTTTTCTTATAATCTCAAGTTTTTCTTTTGTAACTTCTCCAATAATTCTTACAGCAAGTCCAGGACCTGGAAATGGTTGTCTATATACAATTTCTTTTGGAAGACCAATTTTTAATGCAATTTTTCTTACTTCATCTTTATATAAATCTCTTAATGGTTCAATAATTTTCTTAAATTTTATTCTTGAAGGAATTCCTGCAACATTATGATGAGTTTTTATTTTATCAGAATGTCTCAATCCTGATTCAATTCTATCAGGATAAATAGTTCCTTGAATTAAATATTCTGCTCCTATTTTTTCAGCAATTTCTTCAAATACTCTTATGAATTCTTCTCCAATTAATTTTCTTTTCATTTCAGGATCTTTTACATCTTTAATTTTTTCTAAAAATCTATCTTTTGCATCAATAATAATTAAATTTAATTCTTTAAATGTATTTTTAATTGATTTTACTTCTCCTTCTCTCATAAATCCATGATCTACA
>CAZTWF010000017.1:0-12036 GCA_964617245.1 uncultured Nitrososphaerota archaeon | reverse complement strand
ATTAAAAAAATTAATATAATTTTTATATTTTTTATTTTTGTGATTTAAATGATTTCTATATTTACAAGCTTTGGTAAATTAAAAGTAAATAACGATTTATCATTATTCATTAATGATAAAAAATTAATACCACAATTTAGAACTTTGAATGAAATTTTTTCAGTTCTTTATAGTACAGAAGATATCAATATTTCAAGAGATATTCCATTATATGCTATGTATAGAGGAATCTATAATAAAAAAGATGAAAAAATTTTTTTACAAAAGAAAATAAGATTTGATATTACCATAATGCTAAATATAAATATAGGTAAGGAATGGAATAAAACATTAGGTCATTATCATCCTATTGCAGAAAATAATCTTTCCTACCCAGAATTATATCAAGTATTATATGGAAAAGCTACATTTCTTCTTCAAAAAAAGATAGATAATGAAATTATAGATTTTGTTATTGCAGAAGTAAAACAAGGTGAAGCTCTTCTTATACCTCCTAACTATGGTCATGTAACTGTTAATTCTGGTAATGAAATACTTGTAATGGCAAATTTAGTATCTAGTAATTTTCAATCTTTATATGAAGAATATATAAAGTATAAAGGAGCTGCATATTATTTACTTATAGATGGTTCTCTTATACCAAATCCAAATTATAAAAAAATAGCTAAACCAAGATTTTCATATAAAAGATTTCCCATATCAAAAGATATTTATTCAGATTTTATATCATGTCCATCTTGTTTTAATTTTCTTAATCATCCTTTACTAATATCAGATTTTTGTATATAATCTCCTTATCTAAAATTAATTTTATATATTCTTTCTGTTTTTCTTTTTATATAAAAAG
This sequence comes from uncultured Nitrososphaerota archaeon, assembly GCA_964617245.1. Lineage (GTDB taxonomy): Archaea > Thermoproteota > Methanomethylicia > Methanomethylicales > Methanomethylicaceae > WYZ-LMO11. The sequence goes on along the minus strand of CAZTWF010000017.1, from coordinate 11,189 downwards.
TCAATAGGTGATTAAATGAAGTTTGGATTTTATACTATGGATGACTTTGATTTTAATGGAAAAAAAGTTCTTTTGAGAGTTGATATAAATTCGCCTATTGATCCTAATACAAATGAAATACTTGATGATTTTCGTATAAGATATCATATACCTACAATATTAGAACTTTTAGATAAAGGTGCCTCTATAACTATTCTAGCTCATCAAGGTCGGCCTGGTGATAATGATTTTACAACTTTACGTAATCATGCTAAACTTTTATCTCATTATTTAAATAGAGAGATAAAATACATAGAAGATATTTTTGGTCCTACAGCAAAATCCTCAATATTATCATCAAAGCCAGGAGATATTATATTATTAGAAAACGTTCGCTTTTATTCAGAAGAAGTTATCGAAAAAGTACCTGAAGCTCAAACAAGAACATTTCTTGTACGTTTTCTTGCTCCTCTTTTTTCAATTTATATAAATGATGCTTTTGCTACTTCACATAGATCTCATCCATCTCTTACTGGTTTCCCCATGGTTTTACCATCATGTGGAGGTAGACTACTAGAAAAAGAAGTAGAATCTTTAAGCTTAATAATGGAAGATTCCTTAAGACCAAGTATATTTATACTTGGAGGTGGAAAAGTTCAAGATTCTTTACAATTAATAGAAGCACTTCTTCAAAGAAATATTGCTGATAAAATACTTTTAACAGGCTTGGTTTCTCATTTATTTATGATTGCAAAAGGTTTAACTCTTAATAGAGAGACATTACGTATTCTTGAAGGAAAAGGAATATATGCTCTTCTACCAAGAGCACAACGCTTAGTCCAATCTTTTTCAAACAAAATAATAATGCCTATTGATTCAGCTTTACTTAAAAATAATAATCGAATAGAAGTTGATATTGAAAATTTACCTAATTTCTCTCCAATATATGATATTGGAGAAAGTACTGTTAAATTATATTCTGAAATTATAAAAGATGCAAAGATTATAGTAGTAAGAGGACCAGCTGGTTATATAGAAGATGAAAGATTTAGTAAAGGAAGTGAAGAGCTTTTAAAATGTATTGTAAATAATAGAGCAAAGAAAATATTGGGCGGAGGTCATTTAAGAAGAATAGCAGAAAAATTGAATATTGTTGATAAAATTGATTATTTCAGTACTGGTGGTGGAGCATTTATTGCATTTCTATCAGGTGAAAAATTACCTGCAATCGAAGCTCTTATTAGTTCTGCTAAGAAATTTAAATCTGATAGATTATGAGGTGAAGAAATTGGTAGTTAGAATTGGAATAAATGGATATGGAACTATTGGTAAAAGAATTGCTGATGCTATATTAAAACAAAAAGATATGGAATTAGTAGGTGTTACAAAAACAAAACCAAATTTTGAATGTAAAATAGCTATAGAAAAAGACATATCTATTTTTGCTTCTTCTTCTGATAGAATTAAATTATTTGAAGAATCAGGTGTAAAAGTTAAAGGAACATTGGATGATTTAATTAAAAATTGTGATATTATTGTAGATTGTACTCCAGGAGGTATTGGAGCATCATATAAACCAATTTATGAAAAATATAATGTAAAAGCAATATTCCAAGGAGGAGAAAAACATGATATTGCAGGATTTTCTTTTAATGCTTATTGTAATTATAAGGAAGCAATTGGAAGAAACTATGTTAGAGTAGTTTCATGTAATACAACTGCTCTCTGTAGACTCTTATATGCAATAGATAAGGCCTTTGGAATTAAAAAAGTAAGAGTAGTCTTAATTAGAAGAGGAGCAGATCCTCATGAAGATTCAAAAGGTCCAATAAATAGTATTGTTCCTGATCCAGTCTCCATACCTTCTCATCATGGACCAGATTTAAATAAAGTATTACCACATATTAATATTACTACAATAGCATTTGCAGTACCAGAGACACTTATGCATGTTCATGTTGTGAATTTAGAAGTTAATAATTCAGTAACAGAATCTGATATAATAAATGTATTATCAAAATACCCAAGAATAAAAATAGTCTCTGCAAAATTAGGACTAGATTCTACTTCAGCTATAATTGAATACGCTAGAGACTTAGGAAGAAAACGCTATGATATACCTGAATTAATAATTTGGAAAGAATCTATAAAATCTTATGGAAATGAAATATATCTTTCTCAAGCTGTACATCAAGAATCTATAGTAATACCTGAGAATATTGATGCAATAAGAGCAATGATGAGAATAACAGAAGATCCTGACGAATCTATAAGATTAACTGACGAATCATTAGGTATAGGAGGTGATCTTCATATTTAAGAATATACTTGTACCAGTTGATAGCTCACCTGCCTCTTTAAGAGCTTTAGATTTAGCAATAGAATTTGCTATGAGAGATGGTGCAAAAATAACCTTAATTTATGTAATTCTTTCATCTTCTAAATTAAATACTCAAACAATTGATGAACTTAAAAAATTTGGTGAAAATGTTCTTCATGAAGCAGAGGAAAAATGTAAAAAATATGGAATTCTTCCTAAAAAAGTTCTTAAAATTGGAGAATTAGATCAATCCTCTATAGCCTCAGAAATTTATGATGAAGTATTAAAAGGAAAATATGATCTTGTTATTCTTGGTACTAAAGGATATTGTGGAGAAAAAGCTATACTTATGGGAAGTATTGCTATTGCTTTAGCAATAACTCTTCCATGTACTGTTATAATTGTTCGTTAATTTTTCATATAATTTGGTGTTATTACTATGAGTCATAAAGCAAAGATTATCTTTGGTACAGATGGTTGGCGTTCTAGAATGGATAGTGATTTTAATATAGAAAATGTAAGAATAATTGCTCAAGCAATTACATATTATTTGCTAGACTCTGGCTATAAAAAAGGTATATTTATTGGATATGATGGAAGAAAAAATTCTCAAATTTTTGCTAAAGTATGTGCAGAAGTAATTTCATCTTTTAATATTCCTTCTTTTATTCCACCAAGACCTATACCTACACCATTAGCTGCTTTTACTACAGTAAAATATTCACTTGATGGCTCTATTATGATAACAGCATCTCATAATCCCCCAATATATAATGGAATAAAATTTATACCATATTATGGTGGACCTGCTACTACTGATATAACAAAGAGAATAGAAGATTATATTCAAAAAATTAAAGAAGTTAAATATGAAGATTTTGATAAATTAAAAGCAAAAGGGTTAATTACAATTATAAATCCAATTGATGATTATATAAATCATTTATTAAATATGCTTTCCATAAATAAATTAAACATGAATATTTGTATTGATGCTATGCATAGTGCAACTGCAGGAATAATTGAATCATTAATCTCTAGACTTAATGCTAATATTTATGTAATTAGAGGAAATATTGATCCAGAATTTGGTGGAATTACTCCAGACCCTATTCCAAGTAATTTAAAAATATTACGTAATGAAGTTATATCAAAAAAATTTGATATAGGATTAGCTTTTGATGGTGATGGAGATAGATTAGCAGTAGTTACTAATGATGGAGAATTCCTATTAGCAAATCAAATTTTACCATTACTTTATATACATTTACATGATCATAGAAATAAAATTGGAGATGCTGCTAGAACTATTGCAACTTCTCATATGTTAGATTTTATTGTAAAAGAAAGAGGACATAAAGTAATTGAAACTCCTGTTGGTTTTAAATATATTGCTCCTTTGCTTTATGAAAAGAAAATAATAATTGGAGGAGAAGAAAGTGGAGGAATAGGTTTTATAGATCATATACCAGAAAAAGATGGTCTTGCTTCTGCTATTTTATTATTAGAATTCTTAAGTTTTAGTGATATTCAAAAGACTATTAAAGAAATTCATTCTAAATATGGAGATTTTGAATTTAAAAGAATTGATTTAAATAAAATAATAAATATTCCATTAGATCTTCCTACTAAAGAGATATTCAATAAAAAAGTAATAGGAATAAACAAAATAGATGGATTAAAAGTAATATTAGAAGATGGTTCTTGGTTCTTAATAAGAAAATCAGGTACTGAGAATTTAACACGTATTTACATAGAATCGAATACAAAGGATGATATTAAAAAATTGGAAGATTTTATAAGAAATCTCTTAATTCCTTAATAAGATTATTACTATTAAAATTAATAATTATAAATGTATAAATTAAGTAACATTAATTAATAATTTTTAATATTAATATATTATGAAGGAGATGAAAATTGAAGCGAAAATTTGTTGCTGCAAGAGCAGATTTAGTAGAAAAAATAAGTGAATTAGCAAAGAAAAGTGGTAGAACTATGTTTAGTATATTAAATGAAGCACTTGATGCTTTTATAAAAGCAAAGGAGAAAAATAAAGATCTTTCTACTATATTAGAAGAGAAAAATATTATTGAAATAGCAAGAAATGCAGGAATGATATTTGTACCAGAGGCTATTTATAATAATATTATGGAAAATAATAATCTTGAGAATTATTGGAAAAGCTCAGGTCAGTTATTTGGAAAATATTTAGAAATTAATGGTTTTAAGGAATTAAAAAGTATTGAAAAGGCAATAAAAGAAATTATTGGAGAAGATATTGATATTTCTATTTCTAGTAATAGAATTACATGTATTTGTCCTAGATTAATGGAAAATAGACTTAGAGATATTGCATCTTTTTTAGAAGGAGTAATGGCAAATTTTGGTTTTAATATAATAAAAAAAGAGATATCAAAAGGTATTATTATAATAAGAATGAGAAAAGGTGAGAGTATTGCCAGAGAAGATCGAAAAGAAACTCTTAGTAGTTAGATCTGATATTTTAGAAAAATTATATGAAATTGCAAGAAAAGAAAATAAAACTCTTTTTGCTCTTACAAATGAAATTCTTCAAGATGCTATTAAAGTTAATGAAATAAATAAAACCATAGGAGAATTATTAAATTTTCATAATTTAATAAAACTTCAGAAAGATTCTGGCGCAATGATTATTCCATCTGATATATTATTAAAAGCATTAAAGAATTGGAATAATAAGGAAGAAATAATAAAAACATGGGAATTAGCAGGTGAATGGTATGGAAAATATCTAATAGCAAAACTTGAGAATCCACTTGAAATATTACCATCATTATTTTCTACTTCATTTTGGCATTTATCAGAAATTAAAATGAATATGAAAAATAATGATAAAATAAGTATAAGCTTAATAGCACCAAATACAGAGCAAATATTTATTGAAATTACTATAGGATATGTAAATGGCATAATGAATGCTCTTGGTTTTCAAAATACTAAATGTGATATAATTCGTGGTGTTGCAATATTAGAATTTTCTAAAAAAATATAAAGTCTCTCTTAGTTTTAGAAATTTTATGAAATACCTCCCCTGGAGTAAGGTTTCTGATTGGTATTGTAAAACTTGTGGTAAATGTTGTAAAGTTTTCAAAGTTCCTCTTTCATTTATTGAGGTTAAGCTATTATTGAAAAGATTTGGTTCTTATTGTATAGAAGCATCAACAGGAGTTTTTTATTTGAAAAGAATAAATGGACGTTGTATTTTTCAATTTAGTAATTTATGTAGTATACATCCTTTTAAGCCTATAGCATGTAAATTATGGCCTTTTTCAATACATGAAATACCAAAATATGGTGAAAAAAATCATGCATATTTTGAATATAGAGGTCAGGTATTTTATGTATACTTAAATTCATACTGTGAAGGAATAATACCTGGCAAACCTTCTTTTAGATTAGTTAATAAGATCATACCAGAATTAATAGATCTAACTCAAAAACCTTATCTACTATATAATAATTGGACAAAAACTTTTCCTAGAGTTTTTAATTTTAATATATATTTCCAAAATAAATTATATTCAAAAATGTAGGTTTAAAAAATGAAAAATTTATTTAAAATTTTAATAATTATTCTTCTTATAATTATTGGAGTACATTTTTATGAAATATTTTCTAATCAAAAACCTATTATTGTTCTTGCAACAACTACAAGTATATATGATTCTGGCCTTCTTGATTATTTATTACCTATATTTGAAAATAAGTATAATTTTAGAATTCATGTTATTAGTGTTGGCACAGGTCAAGCAATAGAAATAGCAAAAAGAGGTGATGTAGATCTTATAATTGTACATTCAAAAGAACTTGAACTTGATTTTATTAATAGTGGTTATGGAATTCATAGAGTAGCTCTTATGTATAATGATTTTGTAATAGTTGGGCCATTAAATGATCCAGCAGAAATAGGAAAATCAATAAATGCTATTGAAGCTTTTTACAGAATTTCAGAAGCAGGAGCTAAAGGTAATACAAGATTTATTTCTAGAGCAGATAAATCTGGAACTAACTTATTAGAATTAGAATTATGGAAAAAAATTGGTATTATTCCTTCAAGTAAAAATCAATCATGGTATTTAGAAGCTAATGCAGGTATGGGTGCAGTTTTACGTATGGCTAATGAGAAAGAAGCATATACTATTACAGATAGAGCAACATGGCTTTCATATAAAGATCAACTTAAAAATTTAAAAATTTTAGTTGAAAATGATAATATTTTATTAAATCCATATTCAATAATCTTAGTCAATCCAGAGAAATTTCCTCAGAGAAATTATAAAGGTGCTATTCAATTAGCTAAGTGGATGTTATCAGAAGAAGGTCAATCTTTTATAGCAAACTTTAGAAAAAAAGATGAAATTTTATTTAAACCTATTGCTTTAGATTTTGATAGAGCTAGAGAATTAGGATATCTAAATCAAGAAGAAGAAATAGCCTGGTATAAAGCTCAAAAATAATTGGTGAAAATTATGTTTGAAAATATAAATTGGAATGAAATTTTAGATATAACATTACGGTCTTTACAAGTTTCTGGAACTGCAGTCTTGATAGGAGCATTAATAGGAATACCTATTGGAGTTTTCTTAGGTTTTAGACAATTTAAAGGAAAACAAATTTTCTTACGTTTTATGGATATTATGATAAAGACACTTATAAATACATGTATGGGCTTACCACCTGTTTTTGTAGGACTTATAGTATATTTATTATTAAGTAGATCTGGTCCTTTTGGTTGGTTAGGATTATTATATACACCATCAGCTATGATAATAACTCAATTAATATTAATTATTCCAATTATAATAGGCATAACAGTTTCTTCTATTGGAAATATTGAAAAATCTATTAGAGAAAAAGCTTTATCACTTGGTGCAAATGAATCTCAGGCAAATTGGTTAATATTAAGAGAAGCTCGTTTAGGTATTTTAACTTCAATTATTGTAGCTTTTGGAGCAGCAATATCAGAAGTTGGAGGAATTTTAATTACTGGAGGTAATATTAGATGGTGGACAAGAACATTAACAACAGCTATTGTTGTAGAAACAGAATTAGGTAATTTTACAATGGCTCTTATACTTGGATTTATATTACTTTCTATGGCTTTTATAATTAACTTAGTATTAACTATTATTCAAATTAGGAGTGTGAGAAAATAGAAGTAGAAGTTAGAAATTTATTCAAAGAATATAACGGAAAACAAGTTTTAAAAAATATTAATTTTAATGTTAAAAAAGGAGAATTTTTTATTCTTATAGGACCAAATGGATCAGGAAAAACTACACTTTTAAAAATTATTGATTTACTTGAAGAACCTACAAGTGGTAATGTATTATTTAATGGAGAAAAAGTTGATTATTCCTCAGAAAATATGAAAATTACCTTACGTAGAAAAATAGGAATGGTTTTTCAAAAGACAATACTCTTTGATATGAGCGTATTCAATAATATAGCTTATCCTTTAAAAATTAGAAGTGAAACTAATATAAAAAAGAAAGTAGAAGAAGTAATTAAGTTACTTCAATTAAATGGTTTAGAAAATAGAAATGCTTTACTTCTATCTGGTGGAGAATCTCAAAGAGTTGCTATAGCACAAGCATTAGTAATAGAACCTGAACTTCTTCTCCTTGATGAACCTACTGCAAATCTTGATCCAAAAAATACTTCTATAATTGAAGAAGTTCTCTCATATATGAATAAAGAAGAAAAGACTACAATAATAATGACAACTCATAATATATTTCAAGTAGAAAATTTAGCTGATAGAATTGCTTTTCTTAATGAAGGAGAGATAGAAATGATAGGTACTTTTCAAGAAATTTTTAAAAAATCATCAAAAATTAATAATTTTACTAAAATGGAGAATATTTTTTATGGTTTTTCAAGAATTACAGATGAAGGAATATCTATTGTAGATATTGGTGATGGGTTACAAATTGAAACTATATTTCAAAAAACTGGAAAAGTTATATTACATATTCCTCCTGATGATATTATTCTATCAAATTATCCAATTATTTCTAGTATGAGAAATATTTTTGAAGGAATAATATCACAAATATCTGATATGGGAAATATAGTAAAATTAGAAGTAAATGTTAAAAATAATAAGAGCTTTATTGTTCAAATAACTAAGAAATCATTTAATGAAATGAATCTTAATATTGGTAAAAAGGTTTATATAGGCTTTAAAGCATCATCAGTTAAAATTATTTAAATTATTAAAGTTTGAATTATAAAAGTAATATAGATGTAAAATGAAAGCAATGATTCTTAAGTCTATATCTCAAATAGAAAATAAACCACTTGTACTTGAAGATATAGAAATTCCAGAACCTTCTCATAATCAGATTTTAGTAAAAATAAGTGTATGTGGAGTATGTAGAACAGAACTTGATGAAATTGAAGGTAGATTATTACCAAAATTACCTATTATTCCAGGTCATCAAATTGTAGGTAGAATATATGAACTTGGACCTTTTACTAAGAAATTTAAGAAAAATGATAGAGTAGGAATAGCATGGATATATTATGCTTGTGGTAATTGTAAGTTCTGTAAAAATGAACTTGAAAACTTATGTAATAATTTTATTGGCACAGGCCATGGAGCAAATGGTGGATATGCAGAATATATAGTAGTAAATGAAGATTTTGTATATCCTATTCCCAACATTTTTTCAGATATAGAAGCAGCTCCATTATTATGTGCTGGAGCTATTGGATATAGAGCATTAAAACTTACAGGAATGAAAGATGGAGATATTATTGCTCTTTATGGTTTTGGTTCTTCAGCACATATATTATTTCAAGTAATTAGATATTTATTTCCAAATTCTAAGATTTTTGTTTTTACTAGAAGAAAAGGTGATTTACCAAGTGAATTAGCAATAAAAATGGGAGCTGATTGGGTTGGAGAAACAGGAGAGACTCCACCTGAAAAACTTAATTGTGCAATAGATACTACTCCATCTTCATTCCCAGTAAGAGAAGCCTTAAGAAATTTAGAAAAAGGTGGAAGACTTGTAATGAATTTAATAAGAAAAGAAGAAATAATAAATAATTTAGATTATACCATACATTTATGGGAAGAAAAGGAAATTAAAAGTGTAACAAATATAACAAGAAAAGATGTAAAAGAATTTCTTGATATAGCAGCTAAGATACCTATAAAACCTGAAGTTAAAACATTTAATCTTGAAGAAGCTAATGAAGCTCTTTTAATGTTAAAATATGGAAAGTATAGAGGAAGTGGAGTTTTATTGATAAGATAAGAACTTCATTAATTCATTAATATTTGGAAGACCATTTCTTGCACCCTTCTTTTGAATCTTTAATGAAGCTGTAGCTATACCCCAATGTAAACATTCCTTTAAACTTAGACCTTTTATTAATCCAGTAATAAAGCCAGCATTAAAAGCATCTCCTGCACCTGTTGTATCTACAACATTTACTTTTATAGCAGGCATTTCTATTTCTTTATTACCATCAAATAAATAAGCTCCTTTTTCTCCTATTTTTACAACTACTATATTTACATATTTTGAAAGTAATTTAGCACCTTCTTTATAGTTCATATTAGTAAGTTTTTTACATTCTACTTCATTTAATAATAATAAATCAATTCCTTCTAGATCGTTTAGAGATAATTCTACTATTCTTCCTCCAGGATCTAATGATATTTTCATTTTTCTTATTTTTTCTTTTACTTTTGTAAATACTCTTTTGTTAACATTACATAATTGTACATATTTACAATGAATTTTATCAATAAATTCATCAACAACTTTATCTAAATATTCATTTGCACCTCTATATGCTAACATTCTTCTATTTCCATTTTTTTCTACAATTACACAAACCATTCCTGTTATTTTTTCATTTACCATTCTAATAAAATTAGTAATAACACCCTCTTTTTCTAATTCTTCTATAGCTTTTTTACCAAAATAATCATTACCAACACATCCTATAATTCCTACTTTAAGTCCAAGTCTAGAGGCTGCTACTGCAAAATTTGCTGCTGCTCCACCATGAAATATTTCTAAATCAGCTAAAACTTCATAATCAACTTCAGGTATTTTATCAACATAAAATGAAAGATCTATATTTATATTACCTATAGATATAATATCAAACAAAAAACTCACCTTATGAAACCTTATGAAAGAATTATTCTAGCATCTACAACTCTATATCCTTTTTTATATGCTATTACTGGATTAAGATCCATTTCCTTTATATTTGGAATATCCATCATAATTTTTGAAACCTTAAGTATTAAATCAGCTAGACTATCAATATCACAACCTTCTCTTCCTCTTATTCCTTTTATTATTGGATATGCTCTTATTTCTGAAATCATTTCTAAAGCTTCATTTTTATCTATTGGAATTATTCTTAATGATATATCATTAAATACTTCTACAAATATACCACCAAGTCCAAACATTACAATAGGTCCAAATTGTTCATCTCTTTTTGCTCCTATTATTATTTCAATTCCTTGAGGTGCCATTTCTTCTATAAGAACTCCTTCAAATCTTATGCTTCTTTCTTTAGCAATATTTCTTATTTTATCATAAGAATTTAGAGCTTCTTCTTTATTTTTAATATTTAATATAACACCACCTATATCTGATTTATGTAAAACATCATATGATATTATTTTCATTACAATTGGAAAATCAATATCTTTTAATACATTATCAATTTCTTCTTTTTCTTTTATTACTCTCCATTTTCCAGTAATAATTCCATAATTATTACATAATTTTTTTGCTTCTGGTTCTAAAAGCCATTTTTTATTTACCATTTATATCACTTAATTTTATTTCTTTTATTTTATTTCTTA
>CAZTWF010000016.1:0-4471 GCA_964617245.1 uncultured Nitrososphaerota archaeon | reverse complement strand
AAAAGAAAAGGAATATCTAATATAATAACAGCTATTTTGATAATATTAATAGTATTATCTTCTGCAGCTATTATATATTCATCTATTTCTTCATCTGTTATTCTTCCATCACCTCAATATACAAATATTTTAGAAAGTCTTAGAATAGTTCAAGTTTCTCTTGAAGATGATCATTTGAAAATTTATGTAATTAATAGAGGAGGAATAGATGCTATTATTGATTCAGTATATATAGAAGATACAAATGGAAGACTTATAACAAGATATTCTGTTTATTATAATATACCTGCAAATGAAGAAATTGTAATAACAATACCTAGAGGTGATATTGATTTAACAAAACCTTATATTTTCAAATTAGCTAGTCAAAGAGGTATTTTAACATCTTATTTAACATTAATTCAATTATCTATTATTCCTTCAGTTCCTATATTATTTACATATTATCCTTTATCATGTATTATTAATATAGGAAATTATATAGGAGGATCATTACCTGATTCTGTTAAATATATTGATAATATTTATTATTCTATAAATTCATCTCCATCAATGATAAGTTCTAATTATCATCCTTCTAGTTATACAGTATATCATGGTTCCTATGTAAATGGTTCTATAACACTTCTTCAAGATCAAGATTTTCAATCTATGTATTTCTTAAGTCAACCATATACTCAAATAAATAGAACTTATTTTTCTTCAAATTATAATATAATCAATGGCTCATTATTAAGCGGCTCCTTATCAGATACTTATTATTGGGATGATGATAGAATGAATTTTTCTGCTAATACAACAATTTCAATTTCATATCCAATAAATAATATGAATTTTACTTATAATGCTTATAATTGGAATGGTTATATTTCTGAGACTTCTCCTAGTATTTTAGTCTCTAGTGTTGCTACAAATTCTTATGATTTTGTTTCTGCACATCAACGTGCCATAACAAGAACAAATGATCCAAATAAATCTATTCATGTTGTATATACTACTAGAGTAGGTACTACACCACAACTTAGATATTCTATAAGTGTAGATGGAGGTATTAATTTTATAAATCAATTTATAAGTAGTGGTACTACCTATGAAAATGGTTATTATCCTAGTATTGCCTCAGATATTAACAATAATATTCATATAACATATAAAGATCAACTATCAAGAAGAATTCGTTATATTCTTTTATCATATAATTCATCTTATGGTGGTAATCCTAGAACTTCTACATCATATCAAACAATAGATAGTAGTAATACATGGGCAGCACATTTTATTGCTATGGATTTTAATATTTCTCAATTATCTCTTTATATAAAAAATGCTAGTACTTCAGCATCAATATTACAATTAGAAATAAGAAAAATTTTTACTGATGGTACTCCTGATATGAGTCCTTCTGGTCTTATTGCTAGTGTAATATTAACAAATATTCCAAGTTCTTTTACATGGGTTAATGCTAATATTAATGCAAATCTCACCAAGGGACTTCAATATGCTATTGTTTTAAGTACTAATGGAATATTTCATTGGGCATATACTACAACTTCTTATATAGGTAGTCTAGGAGGATGGCGTTTAACAACAACTTGGAGTACATATCCAGCAGTTCATTTTTGCTTTATAATACCTGGATGGTATAGTTGGACATCATCTACTCCAATAAATTTATTTATTGGACATACAAGAGGAAGAGTAGATCGACCTGTTATAACAACTTATTCATATCTTACTTCATTAGATCAACAGTATTATTCTACAGCATCTTATTCTAATATCTATGGTAATAATTATTTTGCTCAATCTTTTAAACCATCTTCTAATATTCTAAGTGGAATAATGCTTTATCTTTATAGAACTGGTACACCACTTGATCATTTATATATTGAAATAAGAAAAAGCAATGGCTCATATCCAGATATGTCTTCATATGGAATAATTACATCTGGAAGAATTGATTTTGGTAGAGTTAATGATATAACATCAGCTCAATGGTTTGATTGTATATTTGATCAACCAGCATATCTTAATACCTCAGAAACATATTGGATTGTAGTTTATTCAACTTATTCTACATCTAATAATTATTGGCGTTGGTATAGAAGTACTACTGATGGTTATCCAAATGGAACTGCAGCCTCTAGTACCAATGGTGGAATAACATGGACTATACAACCATGGGATTTCTCTTTTCGTACATATTCTTATAAAGATGAACGTCCAGCAGTTGCATGGTTTTATATGTATTTAACTATAGAATATGAATTTTCAAATATTCTTTTTCTTAGATGTCGTCCTAATACAGATCCATCAGTAGGAGGAAATTGGTATAATTTTGCTGGAACTAGTAATTATCCTGATACGATCTTTTATGATCCTTATCCTTATGAAAAAAGAGTTTCTATTTCTGTTCAAAAAAATACAAATAATATTTATTTCATATTTACTTATTATCTTGTTTATAGAAATTCTCTTTATTATACTCGTATATATGGATGGAATCCAGATACTGGTAATTGGGCCTCTTTAGCAAATGCAATTGAAATTATTGATAATGTAAAATTAGATGAATTCTCTTCAACTTCTGATTTCTATAATAATCGAATTGTTTTTACAGTAGTTGATAATACAAATAATACACGTGTCTATTATTTCACATCAAATGATACATTAGTTAATATTTCTCCTCCTTCAATCTCTATGAGATATCCAACAATTACTTGTATTAATGATAGAATTTATATTATTTATCAAAAACCATCAGGTATATACTATAGATATTATAATGGAACATGGTCAGAAGAATATTTATATTATACTAGTACTACTTCTACTCTTCCCAATTCTCTATATAGACCAATTGCTTCTTCTATTGATTTTATATGGCTTAATGGAACAAATCAAATACTTTATGGTTCAATTTATCCAATTGGTCTTTTAAAAATCATTGGACCAAATTATGATCCATCAAATGGAAATCCCTATGGTAGTGCTGGAGGATCATTTAAATATGAAATAGATGATAATTATTTTGATTATTCATCTTATAGAATGAATATTACATTTTATACAAACTTTACATCTCCATCATCATGGAATGAAATTAAGGCTAGTTTTGCTTGGAAATTTGATTTATTGCCTAGTTATGCATATAATTATGGTAATTTTAGTAATGTAAAATTAAATTCTGTAAAATTAATATTAGCTGATAATTATGGTAATGATCTTGCTATTTTGTATAATGATGATAATAATGGAAATGGCTGGACTGGAATATCAATTGGATATTTATATAGAAATAATATAATAGTAAATTATCCTATTTCTCCAGATACTTTGTATACTCTGAAAATTGTATTTGATATAAGTTGTTCAGAAGCTTCAAATATATTTCATATAATAGCTAGAATTGATGATGTAGGTTTAGCTTTTATAAAATCTTTTTCAATACTTTCAGTAGAATTCTTTGGAATATCAGATACTGATGATTGGTCTTCAATTTTTATTGATATGGTATTTAATGCTTCTTATGTTCCTTGTAATATTATAGTAAAGGCTTATAATTTTAATCTCAATAGATATGCTGAATATGGAGAACAAGGATATTTTAATTTTACATATTCAACATTAGATGAAATATATAAAAGCTTATGGATTACATCAAATATAAATGATTTCAGAGATAATATAGGAAATTGGCGTTTATTAATAAATATTGAATCTGAATCTTCACATTTTGATTTTAGTTTGAATATGTTGAATTTTATTCCTCAAGTAAATATTCATTCAATTATAATTGAATTTAGTGGAGTAAGTGATATTAATTATTGGACATCTTTATTATGGAGATCTGTACAAGCCTTTAGTGAATCATCAGTAAATGTTACTATACAACTTTATAATTATACAATGGGTTCTTATCCAACATATGGAAATGGTTATTATAATTATATATCAGGAGAAGCATATTCCTATGAATCTATTTCACAATTAATAACAGATAATCCTCAAGATTTCAGAGATAATTCAGGAAATTGGAAAATTCTTATAACAGCAATTAAAACAGGAAGACAATTTTATATGTTAAATGATTATATTTTATTTAATCCAACTGAAATCTCTCAACAAATAATAGATTGTTACTTTATTTTTTCAGGAATTAATGGAAATATAATTAATGCAACATATAATATTACATTTATATCTTCTTCATTAGTAAATATTACATTTCAATTATGGGATTATTCAATATCATCATGGACTACATTTTATTCTGATGTTTTTATTCCAAATACTCCTCATACAATTTCTATTATTTTAACATCTAATATTGATAGATATATAGTAGGAGAATCAAGATTTAGAATTTATATTATTGCAAATCAATCAGATTATTATAATTTTAATATAGATCAATTAAAATTAGATGTTTTTATATTATGATTTTCTAATATTTTTGGAATTTCTT
>CAZTWF010000015.1:0-5827 GCA_964617245.1 uncultured Nitrososphaerota archaeon | reverse complement strand
TTAAAATTTTTAAATGATAAAAAAATTAAAGAACTTCATTATTCACCAGGTGGAGCAATAAGTTCAGCATGTTCTTTTTTTAATTTTTTATCTATTTTTTCTTTTCTTTTAAAAGATGGTAAAATATCACTCATTTAATTTCACCTCTTATAATTTCAGATAATTTTTTTAAATCTTTTATCTTTTCTTTTATCTTTAGAATTTCTTCACTTTCTGCTTTTCCATATCTTAATGGTTCTTCTAAGGTTATTAAACCTCCTTTAAAGTAAATTTTCCACCAATTCATTTTTATTATTTCTGATTCATATTCTTTTAAAATACTAGTTCTTAAATATTCTCTAGTATCTGTAGGAGGATTAATCATGCCATATTTTATTTTCTCTTTTATTGAATTTATAAAAGGAAATGTTTCTTCAAGAAAAACTAATGAAGACTCTGGATCAAATAAAGAATCTCCTTTTTCTATTTTTCCTTCATAAAAACCTGTAGTCTCATCTAATAATCCATATTGATTACATACAATAACCATATCCATATCCTTAGCATTATATTCTTCTATTAACATCATTTTTGCAATCCAATCAAGTGCTCCATTTAAATATTCAAATCTTCCTTCTTTTAATTTTTGAATTATACTTTCTATAACTTTAAAGACTTTATAGTCTTCATTATCTCCTTTTATTTCTATTAATTTTTCAATTATAGAAATATAATATGAAAATATATCTGATAATAATCTAGCTTTATTATTTCCTTCTAATTCAATAAATTGATCAATTTCATTTGTATTCATTGAAGCTTTTCTTATAGCCTCTATTGGATCTTTGATTATTGGTGGATTTTGTAATAATCCTTCTTCAGTTGCTTTTAATATAAAAACTTCTAATGCATCTCTAATAAATATTTGAAAATCACTTCTTATTGCCTCTAAGTTTATATCATGTAATCTCCAATATTTATTAGGATCTGCATGTGGTTCATCTCTTAGATTTAAAAATCCACGATCTACTGTAGTATCTATAGATGATAATTGTTTTATGTAAATTGCTCTTGGTGAAATTACATATACTAATTTATCACCACATAATCTTGAACTTGTTGGAGGTTCAAATGAAAATCCATTTCTTATGGGTAATACTCCTCCACTACTAATTAATGGAATTCTACTTATAATAAATGGTATGAGTATTTTTTCCAGATTTTTCCAATTTTCAAAATTGAAAATTCTTCTATTAACACAATAACATCCATGAGTTCCCCATGCTACTGCTTCATAACCATAAGGTCCTTTCAATAGACTATTATTAGTTTTATAACAATATATTTCTCCATGAGTTTTTCTTATTTGTTCTACTCCTAAAAAAGCTAATCTTTCAGCAACTTTATCATAAATTACTGCATCAATTGGACTTCTGAATACTGGAGTAGAGATTTCTAAATGTTGAGCATCATCATATATTCTCATTCCATTATAAGCAATTTCATAAGGTCCTTCTGCAAATAACCAAGAATCAAATAAACCACGTTCATAAGTCAAATTTCCAATTTCATCTTCTACACTCCACATAACCTTAGATATAAATCCTAAATTTTTTATTGCAATTATTGTTCTTCCTATAATATCTGAAAGTTGAATGCCAGGAAGAACTGGTGGATATCTATTAACACTAAATTCATATTCACAGCCTCTTGCCATTTCCTTTAATATTTTCATAGATATTGAATTCCTTTTAAAAATATAAAAATCTTTTTAGATACTTAAATCTCTTATAAATAGAGTTATAAATAAAAAATAAGCTATAAATTAAATTTATTTTTTAAATTTATTAAGAAATTTGAAATTTTTTCATCATCCCATCTATCTAATTCTAAAATATGATAAGTATTACCATTTAGAATAATATAAGACCATCCAATATCATCTAATTTATCTTTTAATAATTGAGTAATTTTTGTTCTTGCATATGCTCGAGAATTCTCTGGTGGAAATAGAACTGCTTTTGATAAATCTTCATCTTTTAATAATGTAATTAAATTCATTTCTTCTTGTATTCTTTCAAAAGTTCCATCTGTTACTGCACAAAATTGATTATTTGCAGTAATTTTTTCTTCTTCATTACCACTTCCTTCAAAATATTTACTAAAATTATTCTCTAAAATTTCAAGTTTTAATATCCATTCTATTCTATTTTTTAATGATTCAAAATCTCCTTCTTCTAATTTTTTTAATACAAATTTAAATTCTTGTAATGCATATTTATCATAATCATTAATTTCTTCACTCATAAATAATTTTTCTATACCCTCTAAATAGTATGAGAAAAATTCTAATACTTTAATTTCTCTTCCATTTTCTAATTCTAAACTCCAATCTCCTTCTGGAGATATAGCAATTATTTTTGCAGCTTCAATTGGATCACGAATTTTTGGCAATCCTTTTATTAATCCAAGTTCAATAGCTTTAATTATATATGATGTTATTGCTTGTCTCATAAATATTGTCCATTCAGTTCTTGCACCTTCTCCATTTGTAATTTGTAATCTTCTATATTTAAGATCTGCATGAGGTTCATCTCTTCCTGCAATTAGTGGCCAATTTCCAAATATTTTCTCAGCAAATATTGATTTTATAAACATTTGTCTTGGTGATATTAAAAATCTTCCAAAATAATATCCACCAGTTCCTATAAATATTTGTCTTATAACTAAATAAGGAATTAATTCCATAATTTTATCTTCAAAAGCTTTTCTTTCTACTAAATAACTTTCATGAAGTCCTCTAGTAGTATATTCATATTCAGATTTTACTACACTTATTTTATAACAATGTATTCTTGTTCTTGATATTCTTTCAAATTCATCTGATGCTATTCTTGCATAAATCTCTGTTGCTTTTTCATATGCAAGAGTATAAAATGGATTAGGACATTCTGGAGTTGTTATTTCTAAAATATCATATACACCTGGTGCACAACTTATATCTCCATAAGCTCTTCCACCATTAATAAGAAATTGTGTATATTTTCCTTCTTTTTTCATTAAAAAAGGAGATGTATTTCTTAATGGCATTTTATAGTTTTTTAATGATTCTAATAATTCATTAACATAATTCTTTTTGTTAATATATGGAACACAGTATTCTACTTCAACTCCTTGCCAAATTTTCAATTTGCTTCCCCACTAAAATTTTAATATCTGAGATTTAAATTTATACTTATGAGGATTCTAGTAGCTGGTGGAGGAGGATTTGTTGGAAGTAGATTAGTAAAAGCATTTCTTCAAAAAAATCATGAAGTTATAGTATTAGATAAAATAAAAGGAGAATTAGAAGGTTTTGAACATCCAAATATGAAATTTATAATTGGAAGTGTAGAAGATGAAAATCTTGTTAAAAATATAGTAAATGGTTGTGATGCTGTATTCTATTCAGCATGGTCTTTTTCAGAAAAAATGTTAGATGGATTTAAAATTGATGTTATTGGATTTTTAAATGTTATTGAAGCTTGTTGTCAATTTGGTATTAAGCAAATAATATTTCCAAGTAGTTCAGTAATCTATGGTGAGCCTATTATTATACCAATAAAAGAAGATCATCCTTTATTAGTAGAAAAATCAAGAGCTCCAACTCATGCTCTTACAAAACTTGCAGTAGAAAAAGCTATGGAAATATATTATAAAGAAAGAGGTCTTCCATTTACAATATTTAGATTTTGGTGGGCTTTTAGTGATGAAAGAATACCTGGAGGAACATTAAGAAAAATTATAGATAGTGCTTTAAAAAATGAAGTATTATATGTACCTAAAGGTTCTGCAGGAAGTATTCTTTATATGAATGATTTAATAAAGGCATTTGAACTAGCCTTATTAAATAAAAATGCTTTTGGAAAGATATATAATATCTCAAGCTTTAATATTACTTGGAAGGAAATATTAGAAATGATTATTGAGCTTTCAGAATCTAAATCTAATATTTTAGAAGTAGAGCCTTCAGAATGGAAAGGTCCTGGCTTTTTAACTGGTAATTGGATATTAAATGATGAGAAAATAAGAAAAGAATTAAACTTTATTCCTGATGAAAAAGGAAAGGAAGCTTTTAAAAAAGCTTTAAAGATTACTATAGAATCAAGGAGAAGTCTTTGATTTTTTCTTTTTTTCTAAAATTTCAAGTTCCATTATTTTTTCACAATCTGGACAGTATTCTTTTGGAGAATCTGTTCTAATATAAAAACTTCTTCCACATCTCTTACATTTTTCATATGTAAATTCACATTCTCCATATTTTTCCATAATTAACACCTAAATAAAAAAAAGAAAAATAAAGAAATTATTTTATCCTTTTGGTATTGCACCTACAACAAAAGTACAATAGAATAATGATACTAAATAGAATATAGCTCCACCTGCTAAAACTATTGTTGAAATCCAAGACATTCTTATTCTCTTGGGAACCATTTTATTATTTACATATAAGAGTAATAGACAATAACTTCCCATTATAAGTGGTGACAGAAATGCAAGTACATCAAGTAAAAATGCAGGTCCTCTTGCAGCTCCTGCTAATGTAGTTATTATACCAATACCTGTAACTAATGCAACCCATATATAGTACCATTTTCTCATTCCAATTTTCTGTGCTCCTTTAAATAAATAGAAAGTCATATCTGCTTGTCCTCTTGCAAAGGCATCAAATATTCCAAAGCTCATTTTCCATCCTATTAAGAACATTACTATAAACCATAATGGATATAATACTGGAGAAATATAAGTAAAAGCAGAAGCAATTGCTTCTACTGCTGCTAAGGTTTTGCCTGCCTTTATTGCTGCAAGAGCTTCAGGACTTAATTCAGCTGCTTTCATACTTAATACTGTAAAGAATAATGTTGTAAGGTAAGTAAGAAGTCCAAAGCTTATTACAGCATCATAAATATTTAATTTTCTCCAACGCTTCCATTTTTCAATTTCTTCATCTGAAGTAGTATCAAAATAGAATCCAGCTTCTCTCCATTTTTCTTCTTTTCCAAATATTAATCCAGTTATTTTAGGCATATAAGCACCCATACCTGCATTTTCTTCTCTAGCCCATAGTGTATACCACATTTGTTGCATACCTGAAGGACCAATAAATGCCATAGCACCAACTATTAATGGAAGCCATGTTTTTGAACTCATTAAATCAGTCCAATATCCAAATGCAACAGTACCATATAATGCTCCTCCCCAATGTTCTGGTCTGCCTACCAATAATGCTACACCAAGTGATATTGCAACCATCATTGATATAGCTATTAGTAGGACTGTTTTTACAGTTTTATATACTTGATATGGAGCTAAAATTAATATTGCTGCTATTGCTATCATACTTACTACTGCAATAGGAACCCAATCTACTTTTAATAACATACCCAGTGCGCCACTACCTGTAACTACATGACCTGGCCAAATATAAACAAGAATAGCTACTATATAGAAGTACCACATTATAATTGGATGAATTCTTCTTCCTGCTGCAAATATACTTTCTCCAGTAAAGTACGTCCATCTAGCAATTTCTGCAGTAACAAATATTTGTATTATTAAACCAACTGTTGCAATCCAACGAATTTCAGGACCAAAAACAATAACAAGCCTTGGCCACATGAATGCTTCTCCCATTCCAATACCCAATGCTGCAAGGATAAGTCCTGGACCAAGAATCTTCCTTATAGATACTGGTCCTGGATCATTTAGAACTCTTAGTTCTAAAGGAGGACCTCTTCCTATTCTTAACTCTTGTCCCATAAAAACTCTCCTAATTTATTTTTATTCTCTTCTATTTATAAAATTTTTT
>CAZTWF010000014.1:0-4626 GCA_964617245.1 uncultured Nitrososphaerota archaeon | reverse complement strand
ATCTTATTCCACCAGTCTCTTCACTATAATATTTTATTGAAGTTTTTGCAATTCCATTAAAATTCATTTTTTTAGCTATAGTTTCTGATATTGCTCTAAATGCACCTTTCCAAGTTGATGATGGAATAACTAATATTTCATTTTTAAGTTTTAAGAAATTTTTTCTAACCTCAGCTCCAATAGATCCTATATGTACTGGTGTTTCAGTCTTAAACATTAATATTCCTATGATTTTAGTTTCTATTGGATTTAAATGTTCTATTATAGTTTTATTCATGATCTTTACCCCAAAGAAATGAATACATCTGTATTGGTGTTAGCATATTTAATCCAGTAATTACATACTTATTGAAAATCTTAATTGGATATCCAACTAATGATAATAATGCTAATGATAATGGAATATTCTTATCATTTGTTATTGAGCCAATTGCAATACTACCTTCAGAAGCTATATTATAAAATATAGGTCTTCTAGTATTTTCATATATATCCCAACCACAATGTAAATTTCTTTCTTTTCCATAGACTTTCTTTATTTCTAATATTCCAGCTTCTTCATTTATACCACATATATTCATTAAAGATTTTAAATCAAGTTTATCTGGATATGGCTTATAATTTTCATAGCCATCAGTTTCAATTAATGGTGATAATGAATAGAAAATTATATTCCTATCTTTCACAGCCACATCAATTGACTTTAATACCTCTATAATCTTATCTAGTGAGATTTCCTCGATTTTTTCTATAACTGAACGACCAAATCCTCTAGATATTCCTCTGCCAATTCTAATTTCTAATCCACTTTTAATATGTCTATAAATTTCATCTCTTAAAATTCCAATATAACACCAAAATTCCTGACCTTCTATTATTGCATCATATTCATATAACATTCCAGCTTGACTTGTAGCTCTTTTCTTATTTATACCAACTGAAATCATAGATTGAACTTTTATATCAACTTCTTTAAATGCTTCTTTATTTCTGTGAGATTGTCTTACTAATTTTGGATGGGGATATTCTATAGCTGCATGTCCTTTACTACATTCAAATTTAAAACTAGGATCTATTCCAGACTTAAGTGAATCTGCAATTTCGTGTACAAAAACTTTACTTTCAAATATCATCTCACTTTTTTCATAAGTTTCATGTGGAATTTTACATCTATACATAAATGGATGTGATGGATATGATTTAAATCCACTATCAATTAAATATGCATTTGATACTAATAATTCACATGATTTTCCAATAGTTTTAACTTCCTCTAAATCTAAATAACCTTTCATATATAATGAAGTTAATATAGCTCCTCTTAATGTAGTTGATGGAATATATTTCAATTGACCTTTATATCCTCTTTCAACTTTTCTTTCAGGTATTATAGTTGGAGATAATGTTTTAATTTTAACTTCATAAAATTTCATCATATAACCACCTTTTTAATTCATCTAATAATATCATCCACTTAGTGTTTTTAACTATGGATTCTAATTGACCATTATCTTCAATAATAATATCTATCATAGATCTTCTGCCAAATCTATCTAATCTTAGCTCTGCAATCGATAATAATGTTAATCCAATCAAATCAATATCAGTAGTATTTAATGAAATTTCTCCAATAAACTCAGTATTATAGAGTTTTTCAGATGTAAATAAAGCACCTTTAACAACTTTTCCACTACTATCATCAATTCTTATTCCAGTAACTACTTGAACATTAATATTGCTATGTGGTTCTAAATCTGAAACTTTTAATATACTTGAAGTATCTGATTTTGGATAACCAAATAATTTACAAACATCACATATACTACCCATAAGTTTATGCATATTTTCAATTCTTTCAATATCAATTTCACCACAATTCTTAAAATTAAATAATTCAGCAATTCTACAACTAGCAGATCTAAGAGCACCTTTAAAACTTGATCCTGGAATATAGTATTTCATAACCTTCTTTCCATTATATAGAACAAATTTCTTAGCAAAAGATAAATCTGGACCTAGAAGTATTGGATATATTGCACCAATACTCATCATACCAATTGGTTTAACTTTAACTTTAAATTTAATATCCATTATATAACACCTCCACCAATTATTTTAATCATTCTATATGCATCTGAAAATGATGAATTTAAGTCATGAGAGATTTCTTTTCCTTCTAAGAGCTCATTTAATTTTCCTTTAAAACATAATTTTGAAATTATATCATATATTTTTGCATTTTCAAAATCTTTATTTTCCTTAAATCTAACATATTGTCTATTTGAATAGATTTCTATGATAATTAATTTTAGTAATTCATATTCCTTTTGAGGTAAATCACTAAATACTATAAAGCTATCTGCTCTATTAATACATTCCATAATTCCATTCTTAATATTCTTCATAAAATTCTGAATCTCTTTAATCTTTGTATTCAAATTAGGCATATTAATCAGATATCTAGATGCAAAATAGCATTTTTCAATAAATTCATTATAATTTGAGGCTTCAAATACTAATTTAATATAATTTTCAAGTAGATCTCTATTTCTAGATAATACAAAGGGTTGAATAGAAATTCTTTTATTTCTGAAATTATCAATTCTCTCTTTAACTATTAGGTCATTTAATGTTTCTCCTTCAGCTATATCATACATTATAACACTACATTCTGGACCATATTGTAAATTATATCTTACATTTTTCTTACCTTCGCTCATTAAACCATGAGCTGCTGAAATTAAATTCCATAAATTAGCTTTTGCAGATCCAACAGCTATACCAATACTTAAACCTCTACTTTCACCCATATTTAATCTGAATTCATTTCCAACAATCCATGAAAAAGCTATTGAAACCCATGATGGCATTATAATTAAAGCATCATCACCACCTACATATAAAATTCCAAATAATATTGACATACATGATTTTAATGCTCTATTTTTATCTCCACAAGATTTCATTATAGCTTCATATATTATGGTTAAAGCTTTTTCAATAGCATTCTTTAAGGCAATATCTATTCTTGCACTTCTTTCATACATATCAGTCAGAGATATAGATGTTGCCATAAATGGACCTATAAGATTTCCATCGATCTTTAAAACTGCTATATTTCTCAATTTAATATCTTCTTTTTTATTTAGTTTATCTAATTCAAGTTCATCATGACCTGAAATAAGTTCAATAACATATCTATTTACATCTTTCCAATCAAGACCATAAATATCTTTAGCTGTAATTTCATTTCCATCTATTATAACTTTTGCTTCATATCTACTTTTAAAGCTTATATTACTACCAAAATTATAAAGTGAATTACATGTATTACAAACTCTTTTCAATCCCTCAGGAGTTTCTATTTCTATTTTTGCATCATCAAGATAACATAATCGACATAAATCCTCATAACCATTTAAAGTCTTAGCTCTCATAATTTTCATAGGCTTACTTTTTATTAAATTCTTCTTTAAATGAAGATTATTTGTTAATTCTTTTATTACAAAGTATATATTATCATAGAATCTTGTATATGCAAAGGTTACTTTAAGAGCATTTTTTGAAAGTATATTGACTAACTGATCTTCAATAATCTTTTCAAATTCTCTTATAAATGACCTTGGCATTACAAATTCTACAACTCCACCTGCAGTATATATAAAGGATTCATATGGAACCCATATACCATATTCATTTATCTTATCCATATTTGATTGAATATAAAATGGTAGATAAGCCATTACTAAGTAATCTATTAATAGACTAGCTCCACTTGTAATCTTAATCTCTTGAGATCTTGATATATACTTTTGAATACCAGCAACATCTACAATTCCAATAAAAATATTCTTGTAATCTTCTTCATATGTTTTGCTTTTAATTTCCTTAAGTGATTTAGCTATAGACTTAAAACCATTAGTTTCATTTCTTAAGCATTCTAAGAACTTTAAATTTAAATCTTCAAAAATCTTTAAATTATATTTCTTATAAACTTTAATCCAAAAGTCCCAAGCAGTTGCACCTGTACTAAAACCATCTTCATAATTTAAGTTTAATTCCTTGGCTATTGATTCTAATTCATCCTTTAGATAAGTTCTCACAAGTTGTTCAACTCTATCTATAGTTGATGAAATGCCATCAGCTTTTTTTAATATATCTGAAAGTTCATCTACTGGTCTATGATGATTATGTATAATATAAATAATTTTATTTAATACATCATTAGATATCAATTCATTTAATAGTAATTTAGTAATACATTTTGATAATTCTATATACTCTCTATAATTAAATGGTTTTCCAATATCATGAAGAAGAGATGCTAATCTTAATATTGCAATTTCATTTCTATTAAGTTTCTTATTAGTAGCTAAACTCCATGCTATTGCAGATGCAAGTAAAAGATGTGGTATTAGACCAGAAGTATTAAATCCAGGTCTTGTATCTGATGGAAGTATAAACCATAATCTTTCAATATCCTTACAAAGCTTTTCATCAGCTAGAACTTTCATTAGATTATTTTGAATAAAATCTAGATATTCCTCTCTTTTTTCATATATGTTTTCAATAAACTCTATAGGA
This sequence comes from uncultured Nitrososphaerota archaeon, assembly GCA_964617245.1. Lineage (GTDB taxonomy): Archaea > Thermoproteota > Methanomethylicia > Methanomethylicales > Methanomethylicaceae > WYZ-LMO11. The sequence goes on along the minus strand of CAZTWF010000014.1, from coordinate 42 downwards.
TCCATATATAATAAAGGAAGATCGGAAGAGCGTCGTGTAGGG
>CAZTWF010000013.1:0-10447 GCA_964617245.1 uncultured Nitrososphaerota archaeon | reverse complement strand
AAAATTAAAAAATTATTTTTTAGTTATAAGTTGTGATTCTTCAGGGGCAATAGGTCCAAAAAATGGAGATATTTTAAAAGTTAATGGAGAAATTTTAGGAAAATATATGATAAGAAGTGCTTTAATGGAAGTTCTATCTGTAAGAGCTAAACCAATATGTATATCTTGTGGATTAAGTGTAGAACCAGATCCCACTGGAGAAAGTATAATTAAAGGAATAAAAGAAGAAATGAAAAAAGTAGGATTAAATCCTAATGAAGATCTTGTTATAAGTACTGAGAAAAATTTTTTAACTAATCAAACAGGACTTGGTATTACTGTAATAGGAATTGCTTTAAAAAGAGATTTACTTATTGGAAAATCAAAGAAAAATGATTTAATCATTAGTATTGGCTTACCTTTAGTTGGAAAAGAAGTTTTAGAAAGTAAAGAAAATATTGTAGAAATTGAAGATTTATTAACTTTATTATCAATGGATTTTATTCATGGAATTATTCCAGTTGGTTCTAAAGGAATATTATATGAAGCAAATATATTAGCAAAAGAATCAAATCTCAAATTAAAAATTTTTAATAATATAAAATTAGATATACATAAATCTGCTGGACCAAGTACTACAGTACTTGTTACATTAAAAGAGAAATATATTGATTTTATTAGAGATAAAATTAATAAGCCAATACATAAAATAGCTAAATTAGTTTAGTATTCTTCAATTTATTTTTTAAAGATCTTTCTATGTATTCTTTTGCTTTTAAATATTCATCAAAAGTATTTATATTAAAGATTACTTCAAAATTATTCATAATTAAATAGGTTTCTTCAATATATTCTTCATCAATTTTTGTTTTATCAATAATATTTATACCACATGGAACATATTCTTCATTATTAATTTTCATTATATAAGTTGGTATTAATTTATAATCTAGTATATTTTTTAAAGATGTTATTACAGTAAGAGAAGGTTTTCCTTTTTCTATATATTTCTTAATAATAAAATCAATAATTTCTGATGTAATAAATGGAAGATCTGCTGATATTATAATAAAATATCTACCATTAGAATTTTTTATTGCAAATTTCATATCTTCATGATAATCTTCTCCACTTGTTTCTAATATTTCAACTCCTTTAATTTTTTGTATATAATTCCTTGTATTTTTAGTATTAGGAGAAGTTGTAACAATAATTCTATCTATTAAAAAAGAATTCTTTACTGCATCTATTACTCTTTCAATTAAAGTTTTTTCTCCTAATTTTAATAATGGCTTTTCAATTTTAATATTAATTCTTGAACTCTTTCCACCAGCCATTATAATTGCAGTAAATTTCATTTTTAAAACCTCATTATAAATAGTAATAGCAAACAAATAATTCTTGAAAATTCATTTGTACAACCAAGCATATCTCCACTAATACATCCAAAAATTCTATGTAAAATATTAGTCCAAATTATTGAAAAAAATATAATTGAAATTAAAATAAAAAAGAATTTTAAATTAATAAATATAGTAATTAATGGTAATATAAAGCCAAGAATTATATTTCTATACCCATTCTCTTTAAATTTCATTATAAAAATTCTTCCTATACCAAATTCACATGGTCTTCCTATAAAGCTAACTAATAAAATTGATAATTTTGCAAATATTTCAGCAATTATTAAGGAAATAAGAATATTATCTATTAATGTAATTAAAATAAAACTTATAGATAATATCATATAAAGTGAAAAGAAACCACCAATACCATGATGTTTATCATGTAATATTTTTATTTTTTCATTTTTATTTCCTTTAAACATAATTGCATCACCTAGATCTAATACACCATCTAAATGATGTAATCCTGTAATTAATAAAAGACAAAAAAGTGTAAGTAATCCTGCTAATAATTTTGGAAGAAAAAGAAAAAATATAGTACCAAGTAAACCACTAATAAAACCAATTATTACTCCAACTAAGGGAAAAAAGTATGCATAATATGCTATATCTTCTATACTACTATTATTAACTGGAATAATTGTTAAAAAAGAAATAGTTGAAATTAATCCTTTTATTATCCTCATAATTTTCTTTCCTCAATCATATAAGAATACATTTTACTTGATACTCCTGCTAATAATCCACCTATAACATCATCAACAAAAGGAGGTAAATTCTTTAAAATACCTGGTTTTTCTCTATCAAATCTATAAAATTCAAATAATCCATTATATCCTGCAATATACATTGCAATAGAAATTCCTAAAATTTCATCAGCAACTAAATTTACAGGATCTTTTTTATATTCTTCAATATTCATATTAGGAATTAAGCCTCTTTTTCCATCTTCATTTAATCTAAGACCTGCTATTATTAATGAACTTACATTTATATCATCCATTACTTCTAATAAAATTTTTTTGAAAATTTCTCTAGCTTCTTCTTTTGAATAATTAGGATGTGGTACATAAATTTCCATAGCAGTTGAAATTAAATCCTCAAGTATTATACCACGTTCTTTTAATCTTAATAAAAGTTTTCTTTCAGCTCTTATATTATTATAAATTAATGTATTTTTTAAAGCTTCTTCAACACATGAAGCAATTAACCATCCTAATTCAGTTGCACTACCTGCATATTCTAAAGCATCTCCTTTTCCCAAAGATATTATAGCTAAAGCATCTGATGATGTACCAGTTGCTTGCTCATAAGTTATAACACTTCTTATATCAAAAGAAGAAAGAACTTTACATTTAGCTTCTGTAATTGTTGTAATAGCATTTACCATACAGCTTTCTGTCATTTCTCTATCAACAATAACAATAATATTAATTGTACCAATATTAGGAATATTATTTTTTATTATATTCCCATCTGTTATTGAAGATGCATTTGAAATTCCTGTAGTAACAATTGCTAATACTTTTATATTAGAAGTTTCTTTTTTTATAATTCCTGCTTTCATAAGATCTGCTCCAGTCATTAGACATATAGCATTATTATCTATATTTTTAGTCTTATAATATGCAATAGGATCATGATAAAAATCCTTTGGTATCCATAAATTTATTATTTTATTAGAAAATTTTAATCCTCCATTTATTGGAGCTGAACTTAATATTTTAATTGGTTTTTTACTTTCAATAATAATATATTCTTTATTTATATCAATTTTTATATCATCAAAAAATATCATAATATCACCTCTAATAATGAGAAGATAATAATAGTAATAATAGCAGAAATAGTAAATATCTTTAAAGCATCTTTAATTTTTTCTAATGATGGTATTTCTTTTCCTCCTTCAATATAATATTCATTAGGTTTTCTAAGCCATATGTTTAGTGCTCCAGCCATTGAGGCCATAGGCCATCCTGCATTTTTACTTTCAGTAACTGAATGAAACTTTATAGTTGTAATAATAGAAGATCTCCAATTTTTTCTTAATATAAAAGCAGAAATTGCAAATAATATAAAAGCAATTCTAGCAGGAATATAATTTGCTAAAGTATCTAATTTTGCTGAAGTCCATCCAAATCTAATATAACGCTCATTTTTATATCCAATCATTGAATCTAATGTATTTATGACTCTATATGCTACTGCACCTGAAAGACCAAAAATTATATAATAAAATATAGGTGATAAAAATCCATCAACAAATCCTTCTGCAATTGTTTCTATTGTAGCTGATGCAATATGAGGTTTATCTAATGTTTTTGTTTCTCTTCTTACAACTAAAGATAGAAATTTTCTTGATAATTCTATATCTGTATTCATATACTTCATTATTGGAATAATATGTTTAAACATACTATTAAATGCAAAAGTCATTTTTAATATTAAAATAGATAAAATAAATTCTAACCACCATATATTAATTAATTCAATTAAAAATGTAAGAGATGTAAATAAAAAAATTGAAGATATTGTAAGTAAAGCTCCTGCTAATCTTTCATTTTTTATTTTCCTAAAATAATTCTCCATTTTTTCTATAAATTTTCCAATCCAAACTGTAAGATGAAAAATTCTTGGAGGTTCTCCAAATATTAAATCAATTAAAAAAGAAATAATTAATATCAAGGGGGCATCACTTTTAATATATCTTTTCTTATTTTCAAAATTTCTTCAGGTTCTATTTTTTTAGCATTAATGCCTGATAATTTTTTAATTAATATATTTGCAACATCTTTTCTATGAACCCATATACAATCAATACATGACCATACTAAGCTACCATCTTCTCTTTCTATAAATTTTCCTCCAGTATAATTATCTAAACAAGGATAAAAATAACAAAAACAAAAACTACAATCTTCAACTTTTAAATGACATTTTTTCTCAATACATATTGGATTATTTGGATAAAGTTTTTTCATTGAATAAATTATATTTTTTAAAGCTCTAATTAGTATAGAATTTTCTTCTTTTTTTCTTATAGCAATTCTAATATAAGGTTCATTTAATCCTCTTACTGAACTTAATTCTCTAATTAAAATAGCATATGATAATAATCTCCATTTCAAATTTTTTGGTGAAAAACCACTTTTACTTATATTAATCATAAAGAAATTTGTATTTGATGGAATTGGAGAAAATCCTTCAATTAGTTTTATATTATTAAAGAGTTTTTCTTTTTCATTAAATATTTCTTTTTTTGACCATTTTAAGAAATCTAAATCTTCTAAAGCAGAAATTGCAGCTAATTCTTCTAAAACACCTATTCTCCAACTTATAGCAGTTTGATTAAATTTTTCAGTAAGACTTGAATGACATAAAGCATAGCCAACTCTTAAACCAGGAAAACCAAATGCTTTTGTAAGAGATCTTAAAATAAAAAGATTTTTAAAATCTATTGTTAATGGAGCTAATGTTTTAATATTTTCAGAAAGTTCATAATATGCTTCATCAACTATTACAAAAATTCCTCTTTTTTCTGCAATTTCAATAATTTCAATAATTTTTTCATAATCTAAAACCTCCCCAGTAGGATTATTTGGATTACAAAGAATAATACCACTAATTTCTTTATTTTTTATTACTTCTAAAATTTTTTCTAAATTTAATTTAATTCCAATAGGTTCAATAAAAATAATTTCTAATCCTAATGCTTTTGCTGCTATTTCATATTCACTAAATGTTGGAGTAGGAATAACTATTGATTTTTTTAAAAATCTTGTAAAAATAGAATGAATAAGTTCTGTAGTTCCACTTCCAACTATAATATTATCATAAGGAAGATTAACATAATTAGCTATAGCTTTTTTTAATTTAGAATAGTTTCTATCAGGATAAAATTTTATAAAATCTACTGAAGATTTTATTGTCTCAATAACCTTAGGTGGAGGTCCATATGGATTTAAATTTGAACTAAAATCAATTATATTATAAGGAGATAAACCAATTTTATTAGAAATTTCAAAAATATCACCACCATGATCTATCATTTTCTCATCACCATAAATTCTTCTATTTTTAACATACAACGATTCCATTTCTCTAAAATATGATAATTTTTTATAATAATTCTTCCTTGCATTATTGGAGAATCTAATACTAAAGTATGATATTCTCCATATTCTCCACAAAAATTAATAGAAGCTAATTCTTTTATTATGTTTTTATCAATTATTTTTCCAATTAAATTTTTATTAAGTTTATTAATATCTAAATCACATATAATTGCTTTAATTCCATAATTTATTTCATTAATTAAAATATCATAAGGATTTCCCCATAATGGAGCATAAATTTCTATATTATTTTCTTTACATAAATCTTTATACCAATTTAATTGTTCTTTTGAATTTATATTACCAATTATTATATAATTAATATTAAGTTTTGAAAATAAATTATTTAATTGTTCATATTCTTTTCCTTCTTTTAAATGTAATATATAAAGTGGAATACCTATTAAATTTGCAATAATTTTTACAATCTCAATATTAATTTCATGTACATTTGGTCTTGGAAAATCATGAGTATTAAATAAAAGATAATCAATTGATAATCCATTTTCTTTAGCTTTCATAATAGAGAAAATAGAATCTTTTCCACCAGAGAAAAATGCTAAAATTTTTGAATTATTAGAGGATTTCATTTTTATTTCACATTTAATAAAATCATAATTTCAAATATTTCTCACCTAAATAAAATCCACAATATCTACAACGTATACTATCAATTGGAGATTTACAATATGGACAATATTTCTCATCTTCTTTTGCTCTTGGAGGAAATCCAAAAATTTCTTTATATATTTTAAAGAAATAAATTTGTTCCTTACTCCAAAATCTTATATTTTCTTTTAGAGCTTCTTTTTCAATTTCCTCTGCTTCTTCACCAAGTATTTTAAGTAAAATATTTGATATTTCCATACTTCCACTTCCAATTTCTATAGGTTGTTTATCTCTCCATGCTATTTCAGAAAAACCAAGATTATCTAATATAAATCTTAAAATCCATTTACCATATAATTTTCCATTTTTCTTATTTATTTTCCATTCATAAGGTATATTTTTTGCAAATTCAATTATTTTCTCATTAAGAAAAGGTTGAATAACTTCTATTCCTAAGGCATTTCCAATTATTTTTGATGAAAAATTCCAATTTTTTGTTAAAAATATTATATATTCATTTAATTCTTTTTCATTCATATTTATCATATAATCATATCCTGCAAAAAGTTCATCTCCTCCATCACCAGTCATAATCTTTTTTATTCCTTCTTCTTTAAATTCTTTTAGTGCAATATATATAGAAATATCATTTCTTATTTCAATATGATCAAAAGTTTTAATTATTTTTATAATATCTCTTATAGCATTAATTACTTCTTCTAATCCATATCTTTTAATTTTATGTTTAATATTTAATTTCTTAGAAATAATTAATGAATATTTTTCATCATCTCCTTTATTAAATATAGTAGTAATACCATAAATTGGAAAATATTTTGATGAAATAATTGTTAGTAAACTACTATCTACACCACCTGAAAGTAATACTCCTTCAGGATTATAATTTTTTATTATTTTTGATAATAAATCAATTAATTCAAACATAATAATTCCTCTTTTTTAATATTTCTTTTTGGTATTATAATTGGATAATTTTCAAACCATTTTATAGTAGCATTAATTCCATATACTTCATAAATAAGTTTTTCATTAATTATATCTCTTGGCTTTCCCATTGCTACTATTTTACCATTATTTAGAACAATAATTTTATCACAATATGATGATGCTAAATCAATTTCATGAGCAGAAATTATTACAATTTTATTATTTTTACTTAAAGATTTTAATATTTCCATTATTTCAATTCTATATTTTAAATCAAGATATGCAATTGGTTCATCAAGTAAAATAATATCTGTTCTTTGTACAAGAGATTTTGCTATAAGAACTCTTCTTTGTTCTCCACTACTTAAAGTAGTAAAATCTCTATCATGAAGATGATATACTTTAAGTAATTTAAGAAATTCTTCAGTAGCTTTTATATCTTCTTCTTTTTCCCACCAAAAACTATTTGTTCTATTTCTACATCCCATAAGAACAACTTCATAAACTTTCATATTAAATCCATTTGGCCAATTAGGAAGTAAAGCTGAAACAATTTTTGAATATTCATTATTAGTATATTCTTCTATAGGTTTTCCAAATATTATAATTCTTCCTTTTGGAATTATACTTCTTGCAATACATTTTAAAAGTGTAGTTTTTCCTGAGCCATTTGGTCCAATAATTCCTAACATTTCTCCTTTTTTTACTTCAAATTTTATATTTTCTAAAATTTTTGATGAATTAAAATAAACAGATATTGCATCTACAATAATTTCACATTTTTCACATTTCATATCTACCACCTTTTTTTATCAAAAGATAAATGAAAAATGGTACACCCATTATAGATGTAATAGTACTAATAGGCATTTCACCAAAGGGATTAATAGAACTTTTAACAATATTATCAGATAATAATAATAGAAAAGCTCCAGTAAGACCTCCTAAAGGTAATACAAATCGATTATCTGAAGATAATATTAATCTAATCATATGTGGAGCAACTAAACCTATAAATCCTATTATTCCACAAAAAGCTACACAAGAAGAAACACATAAACTTGAAATTAATAACATTAAAATCCATAATCTTTTTGCATTTATTCCAAGTTGTGAAGCATGTTCTTCACCTAATAGAAGAATATTAAGATCTCTTGCATTAATAAAAAGAAATAAAGAACAAAAAGCAACTATTGGTAATGTAATAATAATATCAGACCATTTTGATGTAGAAAAAGAACCATATATCCAATAAATTATTCCATGAGCTTTTTCTTGAGCTAATGTAATTATAAATATAAGTAAAGCACTTGCAAAAGTACCAATTGCAATACCTGCAAGAATAAAACCAATAGGACCTGCTTTTGCTTTTTTTGCTAAAAATATTGTTAATAAAATTGAAGAAATACCTCCAAGAAATGCAAAAAAAGGAATAAAATATATTGAAATAATTGGTATTAAAAATGCAATAGCTGCACCAAGAGCTGCACCAGAAGCCATTCCTGTAATATAAGGATCTGCTAATGGATTTCTTGTTAAAGACTGAATAACTCCACCAGAAATTCCAAGAGAAAAACCTGTAATTAAAGCAAATAAAGCTCTTGGAAGCCTATAATTATATATGATAGTACTTATTGTTTTATTTTTCTCAGGATTAATTAAATTTTCAAAAACTTCTATTGGAGATAATGGAAAAGATCCTATCATTAATGAAGATAAAAAAGATAGAAAAAGAAGAACAGATAGAAAAGATAGATAAATTAGTAATCTTATTTTTCTTTGTTTTGCTAATGTAAGCATTATTATCGCCTAATTATATTTTCATAGTTACTTATGAAATTAGGAATTGTAATATTGAATATTTCTGGATTAATTATATATGCTAATAATAAAGTTGCATCAATAATTCTTGGACCTGGTCTTTCTATTGCATTTGCTGCTTCTCCTGTTAAAATATGTACTCTATTATTTTTTATAGCATTAATTTCATTAAATCCTGGTATATTCTTTATATAATTTATTAATTCTTCAGGAGATTTTGGAAGTGTCATAGAACTAAATATAATCACATCTGGATTTCTTGAGATAATTTCTTCAGGATTTGTAATAAACCATCCATTTTTATCATTAAATATATTAATTCCACCTACTATAGAAATAATATCATTAGCATATGTTCCATTTCCTGTTGTCCATAAAGGATCTAACCATACTAAGAATAATACTTTTTGTTTAGGAACTTTAGAAGTTTTAAAAGTTATTTCTTTTATAGTGCTCTTTATTTGATCAATTAATTTTTCTCCTTCTTCTAATTTTAAAGTTATTTTTGATGTTATGTATATATTATTTATTACTTCTTCTATACTTGGTGCTTCTAATGCAATAACTGTGAGTCCAAATCCTTCTAAAGTAGGTATAAATTTCTTTTGTAAACTTGCATCAATTAATACAAGATCTGGATTTAAATAAGCTATTTTTTCAGGATTAAGAGTAGTTACTCCACCAACTTCAGTAATTACTCCTTTTTCTTTTAATTCTAAAACTAATTTTGGATAATTTGAATATTTGTCTACACCTACAATTCTATCAGAAAGATTAAGAGCAAATAACATTTCTGTTATTGAAGGTGTACATGATACTATACGCATAGGTTCTGAATTAATAGTAATAGTTCTTCCAAGAGCATCTTTTATTATTATTGGATAATAAAAGCTTTTGAATCTTTCTAATTCTTTTTTTGTAGAAGATATTTCATTTATTAGATTATTTAATTTACTATTAATAGAAGTTAAACTATTATCTATATTGGAAATATTATTGTTCATTGCAAAGATTATAGCAGTATTAAAAGTACCTAATAATAAAGCAATAATAATTAATGCAAATATAGATCTCACTATAATATCACCATATGGATGGTATATCCATCCAATAATTTTATTAAAAATCTCTTATATATTCTTAACTACTTTTTAATCTAATTAGGTGAAAAAATGAAATTAAGATTAATTGTAGATGAAAAAGAAATTTTTCTAAATGATTTTGTTAATAATATCTTAGGAAATATAATAGTAAGTGCAATAATGACTTTGAAAGGTGTAAATGAGAATTGGAGAAATATTAAAATTGAAATTGAGAAATAAAAAATCTTTATTATAACTAATCTTATTTTTTAAAATAATTAAAAAATAAGTTATCCAAAAGGAATAAATTTTACTTTTATTTTTTCTTTCATAGAAGGGCCCGTAGCTCAGCGGTCAGAGCGGCAGGCTCATAACCTGTTGGTCGAGGGTTCGAATCCCTCCGGGCCCATATTTTAGAAAATTTTAATCAATAATAATTTATGATCAAAATATTTCCTAATATATTATATATCAATATATAGCTTTA
>CAZTWF010000012.1:0-3318 GCA_964617245.1 uncultured Nitrososphaerota archaeon | reverse complement strand
TTTAGCAATTATTACTCCTTCAATAAAGGAAGTATTTGCAATTATTTGTATTATATTAGAAGGTAAAATTTTCTTTTTATTGAATTCTTTACTTATATTTTCAATTTCATTTTTTTCTCCTATTATTTTTATTATACCTTTTATTATTATATTAGCAATTGCAGGACTATAATTTGCTGTAAAAATAAAATTACCTTCTAATCCTTCTTCTGTTTTTACTAATTTTGTAATACTTATATTAGTAGTAATTTGTATATTAATTGGCTCATTAATATCCATAATCTTTTCTCCAAAAAGATAATTAATCATTATACTTATATTCATTTGATTTCCCTCTTCCAACCATATTTTTTAGTATCATAAAATGGAAAATCAACTACAATTCCTTTTTCAAATCTTCCTCTTATTTCTACTTCAATAGTATCATTAATATTAATATATAAAGGAAGATAAGCCATGGCAATACCACAATTTAAAATTGGAGAAAATGTACCACTTGTAATATATCCTACTGAATTACCATTAAAATAAACTTTATAATCTTCTCTTGGAATACTTCTTCCTATCATTTTAATTCCTATTCTTCTTTTATTTATTTTAGCTTCTAGTAGAGCTTTTTTTCCAATAAAATCTTTATTCATTTTAATAGCAAAATCAAGTCTAGCTTCAAATGGATTTATATCCTCATTAATATCCCTTCCATATAATGGTAAACCTGCTTCAATTCTTAATACATCTCTTGCTCCAAGTCCACATGGTTTTACTCCTAAGGAAATTAATGAATTCCAAATTTCATCTCCTTTATTTTCACCTATTATTTCAAATCCATCTTCTCCAGTATATCCAGTTCTCATAATTATATAATCATTTAATATTTTTCCTCTAAATCTTTTTATTGAAGATAAATCTTCTTTGAATAATTGTTTGAGAATTTTTTCAGATAATGGACCTTGAATTGCTATCATATAGCTTTTTTCATATATATTATTAATATCTACATTAAAATTATCTATTTTTTCATAAGCCCATTTCATATTTTTTTCATGATTTATAGCATTCCATATTACTAAATACTCATTATCACTTATTCTGAAAACTATAATATCATCTTTTATTCCTCCATTTTCATTACAAATTAAAGAATATTTTGCTTGATAAATTTCTAAATTTAAAATATCATTTGTTGTTAAATAATCTAAGAATTTTCCTGCATCCTTACCTGAAAATATTACTCTTCCTAAATGACTTACATCAAATAATCCTATATTTTCTCTTACAGAAATTACTTCTTCTTTAATTCCTTCAAACCATAAAGGTAAATCAAATCCTGCAAATTCACCTATATGAGCTTTATCTTTATATAATTCATATAATAATGTTCTTTTTCCCATTTCATCACCTTATTCAATTTTATATCCTGGTATTTTACTTATTCTATCTAAAAATTCTTTTGATTTTAAACATTTTATAAATATATCAGTAAATCTTCCATTAGGATTAATAACAAAATCATATTCTTCATAACATAATGGAATAAAATCAAGTCCATATTGAATTGCTGCACTTAATATTCCTATACCCATATCTGCTTTTCCTTGACTTATTGCTGCTGCTACTGCAGAATGAGTTTTTGCTTCAATTCTATATCCTTTTATTTTCATAATAACTTCATTAAAATTTAATCCTTTTTCATTACAAATATTTTTTAATAAATAATCAATTAAAGCTCTTGTTCCTGAACCTCTATTTCTATTTATAAAAGTAATATCTTTTTCAATTAAATCTTCAATTCCTTTTATATTCTTTGGATTTCCTTTTTTTATTATTATTCCTTGTAGTCTTTTATATCCTTTTATAAGATAATCTTCTGGAATATTCATTTTCTTAAGAAATGTTTTATTATAAATTCCAGTTTCTGGATCAAATAAATGAGTGCCTGCAATATCAGCTTCATCTTTTTTTATAGCTTCTAATCCTGCTAATGATCCTACATTTATAAGCTTAGTTTTTAATCCATATTTTTCAAAAATTATTTCAACAAGTATATCTAAAGCATGACAATTACTTCCAATTATTACAATATCTGCTAATTCTTCATTAAATAAATTTACTTCTACTTTTTCTCCTTTATCTAAAAATTCTTTTTTATCATCTATTATTATATAACCATCTGCTTTAGATAATGTTCCAATAGCTCCAGAACTCATAATAATTGGATAAGCAATAATAGAATTTCTTTTTATAAGATGTACTGGAAGAAACCATTTCTTTCCTTTTATTGTATTTATTCTATCAGAAAGATAAGCAATAATTTTCTTTTCTTCTTTTCTTTTTCTTTTTGTTATATAATGAATATATGGTATTACAATTTCATTAAATATTATTAATGCAGAAACTGGAAATCCAGGAAGTCCAAATACTGGTTTTCCTTCATGTATAGCAATAACTGTAGGCTTTCCTGGCTTAACCTTAAGACCATGAACAATTATTCCTTGATTACAATAATCTTCTAAAACTCTATAAACAATATCTCCAATACCTGCAGAAGTGCCACCTGATATTATAATTGCATTACATTTTTTCAATCCATTAATTAATAATTCTTTTATTTCATTATAATCATCTTTTGTTCTTCCTAAGAATATTACATCTACTCCTTCTTCTATTAATGCATTATAAAACATAGGAGTATTAACATCATAAATTTTTCCATATTCTAAAATACATTCTTGATCTAAAAGTTCATTACCAGTAGAAATTATTCCAAATAATAATTTTTTATAAACTTCAATTTTTTTAAATCCTAATGCTGCTAAAAGAGCAATTTCTTTAACACTAAGATAAGTTCCTTTTCTTAAAACAATTGTTCCTATTTCTATATCAGAACCAGTAAAGGCAATATTTTCACCTGGAGTAACTGATTTAAAAATTTTAACATAATCTCCTTCTCTTTTTGTATATTCAACCATTACTACTGCATCTGCTCCTTTTGGAATAGGAGCACCTGTAGAAATTTCTATACATTCTCCTCTTGATATTTCTTTTAAAATATTATCTCCAGGATTTATATTTCCAATAACTTTAAGTTCTATAGGATTTTGTTCAGAAGCACCTTCTAAATCTAATGATAATACTGCATATCCATCTACTTCTGCTCTATCAAAAGAAGGCAAATCTATTGGAGAAATAATATCTTTTGCTAATATTCTTCCATATGCATTATAAATATCAATAATTTCAGTTTCAATATTCTTATTAACTTTATTAAATAATCTATTTAATGCTTCTTCTATACTTATTAGTTCATGAAAAATTTTT
>CAZTWF010000011.1:0-4072 GCA_964617245.1 uncultured Nitrososphaerota archaeon | reverse complement strand
AATAGATAATTATAAATGAGTTGTAAACTAATTAATTTTTATAGAAATGTTTTTATAATTTTTAAAAAAAACTAAATTTGGGGGTTCTAATGCCAGAAAAAATCTTTCATATAAAAGTATTTGATATAAAAGGCGATATAGGCTTTGTAAATCCACAAGACTTATCAGAACTTGGTGCAAAAGAAGAAGATGAAGTAGAATTATACAGTAGCTCAAGAGCATGGACTATAAAAATAAAATCAGATTCTTCAGTACCTATAGGAGAGATAAGAACAAGTAAAGATGTACTAAGAAGACTTGATGTAGAAGATGGAAGTGAAGTAAGAGCTTATTGGACTCCTCCAGTAATAGAAGAAAAATATGAACCTCCACCATGAGGTGAGATTTTGGCTATATTTGCAGTTGAATTTGATGGAAGAGGTGTAACACAAACTGCTTTAATGAGAGCTGCTAGTGAAATTATATGCTATGCTGCAGATAAAGAAGGATTTCCATCACTTGGATATGAAAGATATGATGATGCTCCTGATAGAGTTGGTATACCAATTAAAGGATTTTCAATAATCTCAAGAATAGCTCCTTCTTCATATGAAAAAGATTTAGAAGATGTAGCAATTGATATTGAAAAACTTAGTCCTCCAGTACTAGATTTATCATATTATCAAATGTGTTATGATGAATTAGCACCTGAAGCTATGTTATACGAACCAAGAGCTGTAGATGCCATATTAGTTTTAGATGATACTTTAGTAAAAGGAGAAGAGCCATGGGCTTATATAGGAGTACAACCAATACATGAAAAATTAAAAGATGGAGGAGCAATAGTAGTAAATAGTAAAAGAGATCCAGAATATCTTTTAGAATTTATTCATCCAACAACTAAGAGATACAAATTAGCAGTTATAGATGCAGACTCCATGGACAAAATAATAGTAGTACCATTAATAGGTGCTATGCTAAAGGTTGCTCCTGGTATTGTTTCATATAGAGCAGTAATTGCTACTGTAAAAGAAAGATATAAAGCTGAGGGCTTAAAGAAAGCAGAAGTAGTAAGAGAAGCTTATAATAAAGTAAAATGGATAGAAGTTCCACCAGCTACACAATCAGTAGAAATAAAGAGAAAAATGAGAACATTTGAAGAATTTCCAAAATGGTATGAAATGCCTGAAGGTATTGTAGTTTATGCTCCTCCAGTAAATACTCCAAATCCACACTTCAAAACTGATACTTTTAGGACATATAGACCTGTTACAGATCCAAGTAAATGTAATAAAGATGGACTTTGTTGGTTATATTGTCCTGACAGTGCTAGAAGTTCTGATCCAGAAACATTATTTGCTGTAAATCTTGAATATTGTAAGGGCTGTGGTATTTGTGCTGAAGTATGTGCCCCTAAGGCAATTAAAATGGTTAATGAATTAGAATTTAGAGGTGAGAAATTATGGTAAGAGTTATAACCACTGGAACAACTGCTATTGCAACTGCTGTTAAACATGCAGATGTTGATGTTATATCTGCATATCCAATTAGACCATATACAGGAGTTATGAATGAATTAGCAAGAATGATTGCTGATGGAGAATTAGATGCTGAATATATTGTAGCAGATTCAGAACATACACAATTTGAAATTGCAAAACATGCAGCAGCATGTGGTGCAAGAGTATTTACCGGTAGTGCAGGTATTGGATGGGCATTTGCTCATGAAGCTATTGTTGTTACACCAACAGATAGAGTTCCAGTAGTTGCAATGGTTGGAAATAGAGCATTAGATGATCCAGGAAACTTTGGTGTAGAACATACTGATGTTTTAGTTGTAAGAGATTTAGGATGGATGATGTGTTGGCCTGAAAATCCACAAGAAGCTTATGATTTAACATTAATGGGTTATAAGATTGCTGAAAATCCCAAAGTACTATTACCATATGTAGTATGTTGTGATGGAAACTTTATTACTCATGTAAGATTTCCAGTAGATCTTCCTGATGAAGAACTTGCAAGAGAATTCTTACCACCAACTCCACCACCAAGATCAAATATACTACATCCAGATAGACCATTATCTATAGCACCACATGTAGATTATTACTGGGGTACTGAAATAAGAAGACAAATGGATCAAGCAATGAAGAATGCTCTTGAAGTAACAAAGAAAGTCCATGAGGAATTTAATAAAATATTTGGTAGAGGAGGTCCTCCATTTATTGAAGAAATTAATACACAAGATGTTGATGTTGCTATGATAGGAGTAGGTGGAATGGCAATGCCAGCAAGAGCAGCAGTAAGAGAATTAAGACGAGAGGGAATAAATATAGGTTATGTAAAACTCAGAAGATTTAGACCACTTGCTACAGATGAAATAAGAGAAGCTTTAAGAAAATTCAAAGTAGTTGCTGTATTAGATAATGATTTCTCCTTTGGATCAGCACATTGTGGAGGAGTAATATTCCAAGAAATTCGTTCTGCTTTATATGATCTATCTGAAAAACCAATTATTGTCAATTATCTAATTGGACTTGGTGGAAGAGAAATTACTGTTGATGCTATGAAGAGTATTGGTAAGGAAATATATGAAATATCAAAGACAAAAGAAGTTAAACAAGTAGTTAAATGGGTTGGTGTAAGGGAGTGATAATATGAGTTGGGAGAAAATAGAAATAAGAACACTTAAAGATGTTCCTAAAGAAGAATACTATGTAGCAGGACATAGAACTTGTCAAGGATGTGGCCCTGCTCTTGCATGTAGATATATAGCAAAAGCTGCAGGCTCAAGAGCTCTATGTATTACTGCTACTGGATGTATGTATGTAGCAAATTGTAGTTATAATACAACTCCATGGACAATACCATGGATGCATGCACAATTAGGAGGAATAGGTTCAGCAGTTTGTGGTGCAGCAGCTGCTTATAAAGCTATGATGAGAAAAGGAAAATTAAAGAAGGAAGAAATTCATGTTATAGGACTTGCAGGAGATGGTGGTGCTGCAGATATAGGTCTTTCAGCTATATCTGGTGCTCTATTATCAGGTGAAGATCATTTAATAATTACATATGATAATGAATCTTATGCAAATACTGGAATTCAAGCTTCAAGTTTAACTCCATGGGGTGCTTGGACAACATTTACACCTCCAGGAAAAATGTTAAGACTTGGAAATGTAAGAGTTAAAAAAGATTTTCCAAAAATGATTGCTGCAGGACATCCAAATGTAAGATATGTAGCAACTGCAAGTATATCATTCCCATTTGATTTAATGACAAAAATTAGAAAAGGATTAGCTGTAAAAGGTCCAGCTTTTATACAAATTCATACACCATGTCCTAAGGGATGGAAATTCCCACCAGATTTAACCATAAGAATAGGTAGATTAGCTGTAGAAACAGGAATGTGGACATTATATGAAATTGAAGATGGACAATTCAGATTAACCTTTAAACCTCCAAAAAGAAAACCAGTAGCAGAATATCTAAAACTTCAAGGAAGATTTGCTCATTTAAGAGAACCAGATATTAGATATATACAAGAACAAGTAGATGCTGCTTGTAAACAATTAGGTATTGACTAAAATTTTTCTTTATTTTTTTCTATTTTTTCTATAGCTTTCATAACAGTAATAGAAGTTTGAATATTTTTTATGTCATTTATATTAAACCATCTAGCATCTAAAACATCATCTCCTGGTCTAAGTTCACCACTTACTACTTTTCCTAAATAATCTATTACTATATAATGATATTTTATTTTACCTTCATTATCCTTAATAATTATATTAAAAACTCCTAATAATTTCTCAATAATAGCATTAAGTCCTGTTTCTTCTTTAAATTCTCTTATAGCAGCTTCTTCAGGAGATTCTCCAAGTCTAACTAATCCTCCAGGTATGGACCATAATCCTTTATTTGGTTCATTTCCTCTTTTTATAAGTAATATCTTTCCATTTTCTATTACTAGTATTCCTACACCAATTAAAGGATGATCATGATATTCACGCATAATACTAAATTTTTTCCTCAACTATTTAAAAGTAATTAAATTTATGCTTATTTTTATCCATCTTTATTTATTTTTACA
>CAZTWF010000010.1:0-4248 GCA_964617245.1 uncultured Nitrososphaerota archaeon | reverse complement strand
GCAAGTATTCCTTGGAGTATATTAACTATTTTATTTATGATGGTTATATGGGGAGATATTTGTCATCTAAATGAAAGACCTTATTATATTGGTCTTTCATTTATAATTGTAATATTATGTAGATTATTATATTTAATAGAATTTCCTTTATTAGTTCAACAAATATTTTCTCTTATAACTATTTTCTTATTTCTAGCTACTTTTGTAATTCTTTTAATTCCTGAAACTTTACCAGAAAGTATAAAACAAAAGAAAGAATTAGAAAATTATATTAAAAAAGTTAAAGAAATAAAGAAAAAATATGGTTAAGAAATTTTATTTGTAATATCTTCTAACATTTTTGTAAATTGATGTTCTGATTTTTCAATTACAAAAATAGATGATCTTTTCATTATTCCAATTTCACAAAAACATGGTAATATTCCTATGATTTCACTTTCTTTTCTTAATTCATCTAATAATTTCATTTTTTCTTCACTAGTATTCAATACTTTATTTACTATTATCAAAGGTTTTTTCTCAAATACTTTATATATATCTTTTATAATTTTATTTGTTCCATTTACATCAGATTCATCTAATGTTGTAACTAAAATAGGTAAATCTGCTGCAACTACTGCATTTATAGATAAATAAATAATACCAGGACTTGTATCTACTATAATATAATCAAATTCCATTTCATCTAATAATTTCTTTCTAATAATAAGTAATCTTTTTAAAGCTTCTAATTCCCATTTTCTTTTTCTTGAAATCATTTCTCTAATTGCTTCTGTTGAAGAATTTGCAAAACCTACATAAAGTTTATTTTTTTCTCCTATTTTATCAGAAGAATCAATAATACATTCTTCAATTTCAGCAATTCCACTTAATACATCATTTATCCAACATTTTACTTTTTTAGGATTAAATACTTCATGAAGTGTTGGTGCTCTTAAATCTAAATCAAATAATGCAACTTTTTTCCCTTTTTTAGCAAGTATAGTTGCTATATTAACTGATAATTGAGTTTTTCCAGTTCCACCTTTAAAAGAACGTAAAGTTATCATTTTTTTCATTCTTCACCACCTACTATTGAGAAATATACTTCACGTTTTTTTCTTTCTTTTTTCACATAACCCATTCTTACTAATTGATTTAAATAAGCACTTTCTATAGCTCTAGCTCTACCTGTAATTTTTGCTATATCATCAGCTTTAGCTTTTACAAGTTTTGCTAAAGCCATCATTGTTTTTCTTAAATGATCTGGAAGTCTTAAAAGAAGAGAAGCATCTAGAGGAATTTCTTCAGATGAACTTTCTTCTTTAATTCTCTCTAATATTTCTTTTTGTAATATAACTATTTCCTCTAGCATTTTCTTAATATCAATAAGTTCTTTTTTAATTTCATCTAGACTCATTTTATTCTCATTTTATTAATTAATTTTTAATATTTGTAAAACAAATAAATATTTAAAATTTCTGTTATTATTAGGTGAAAAAATGAGTATTAAAGTTGCTATAGTAGGAGTAGGAAATTGTTGTAGTTCTTTAGTTCAAGCAATTAATTTCTATAAAAATAATGATATTGGAATAATACATATGGATATTGGAGGATATAAACCATATGATATAGAAATTGTAGGAGCAATAGATATTGATGAAAGAAAAGTAGGAAAAGATCTTTCAGAAGCTATATTTTCTAAGCCAAATGTTACACAAAAATTTATTGATATTCCTTATATGAATATTAAAGTAGTAAAAGGAGAAGTATTAGATGGAGCTAATGGAATACTTAAAGATTTAATAATTGTAAGTAATGAGCCATCAGTTAATATTGAAGATTATTTAAAAAGTATAAATGCAGAAATTCTTTTAAATTTATTACCAAGTGGTGCTAAAAAAGCAAGTGAATTTTATGCTGAAAAAGCAATTAAAGCTAAATGTGCTTTTATAAATTGTACAACAACTAAAATAGCTTCAGATATTTATTGGAATAATAAATTTAAAGAAAATGGATTACCATTAGTTGGAGATGATTTAATGAGTCAAATAGGAGGAACTATATTTCATTTAGGATTAATTGAATTTTTAAATTCTAGAGGAGTAAAAATTGAAAAAACTTATCAACTTGATATTGGAGGATCAATGGAAGCTTATGGTATACTTGAAGAAGAAAGAAAAGAAGAAAAAAGAAATATAAAAACACAATTAATAGAAAGTATATTACCAAAGGATTCAAAAATTACAACTGGTACTTCTGATTATGTAGAATTTATGAAAGATAAAAGAACAAGTTATTTCTATATAGAAGGAAAAAATTGTCTTGGCTCAAATGTAATAATAGATATATATCTTAGAACAAATGATGGTCCAAATGGTGCAGGAATATTACTTGATATAATAAGAGCAACAAAATTAGCTTTAGATAGAAAATTATCTGGTAGTATATTAAGTATATGTGCTTATGGTTTTAAAAATCCACCAATAAAATATTCAGTAAGTCAAGCAAGACAATTATTTGAAGATTTTATAAAAGGAAAAATCTCTATGTAATTATTTTTGTTATTATTCCTATTCCTCTTGCTCTTCCTTCTCTAAAAAGAAATCTATCTCCTTCTCTTATATAAATTGGATGAAATCTTGTTCTTACTCTTATTTTTGCTCTATCTCCTGTTCTTAATGGAATTTTTGAACTCCAAATTAATTTACATGTTTCTCTTATAGAATGAATATGAAATACTGCTTCATATCCTAATCTAATTGTTGTAGGATGATGAAGAATAAAAACTTCTCCTTCAAATTCTCTATAAGCTTTTAATGGCATTTCCTGGCCTAATAATACCATTCCTTTTTCTATTTCATCATATGATATATCAGTTATAGCAAATGTTACACTATTTCCTGCTTCTGCTTTATCTATATAAACTCCTTTTTTTGCATGTATACTTTTTATTTTTGTTTCTTTAAAACTTCCATCTTTAAAAGGACCAATCCATACTTTATCATTTACTTTGATCCATCCTTGAAGAATTAATCCTGCTACAACACTACCTACACCTGAAACATTAAATTTTTCATCTATATATGTCAAAAATGGTTTTAATTTTTCTTTTTCCCATTTAAGTCTTGGAGGTAATAAATTCAAAAATTTTCTTAATAAATCTAATCCTATTCCATTTTTATTAGAAACTATAAATATTGGAGTAATTCTTCCTCCTTTCATATTTCTTACAGAAATTGCAATATCATTTATATCTTCTATAATTATAGGAATTTTATTTACTCCTGGTGATTTTAATAATGTTATTAAATTTTCTATATTTTTAGAAAATACTTCACTAGGTGTAATATCTTTTTTTGTAATAACTATAAATATTGGAATTTTTAAACTTAATGCAATTCCTAAATGTTCTCTTGTCATTGTAGAAATTCCAGTATTTCCTGCAATAATAAGCATGGCATAATCAGGATTATGTGCTAATAATCCTCTTATTGCTGTTTTTAAATATCTTTCATGTCCTCCAATATCTATAAATGATATAAGCTTAGAACTATTAAGATATACTTGAGCTTCATCTAATGGACATGGTAATACATAATTTACTATATTTCCATCTTCATCAAATCCCATAATTCTTTCAGTTACAGAAGATGTTCTTCTCATTAAAACTTCATGTTTATATCTTGCTATTTTTTCCATTATTAATCCATCACCATCATCTAATTCTCCTGTAACTAAAGTTCCAATAGTTGTTGTTTTTCCATGATCTGCTTGTCCTATTGTTATAATAGAAATTTGTATAGGTAATTGATCTTTAGTTCTTCTAATTAATAATTCTAAAATTTTTCCTTTTTTACCTTGAGCTTCTCTTATTATATTTACTTTAGCACCTGCAAGTTCTGAAGCTCTTCTAATATTTTCTAATGATATCTTAATTTCTTCATCACTTAATCCAATAATTTCTCCACTATCATTTACACCTAATATATAAAATGCCTCACCACCTTTTTCAGCAAGTCTATATCTTATTTGAGATGCTAATTCCTCTAATCTATCCTTTGTAATTTGAGCTATCTTAAGTTTATATTCTATATTTCCATTTTCATTTTCTTTTGGAAAATTTTCTTTCATCTTTTAAAATTTAATAAATACTTATAGATAAATTTATAAGAAAATAAATAATAAAAAATAAATAGTAATGTCAATCTAGTAGAGGGGATTTATTACGTCAAAAGAAGCTAAGAAAGAAGAAAAAAAGAAGAAAAA
>CAZTWF010000009.1:0-6790 GCA_964617245.1 uncultured Nitrososphaerota archaeon | reverse complement strand
TTTTCTTCCTATTCCTTTTCTTCCTATTATTCTTATTTTTGCATTATATTCTATAACAGCACCATTTTCTGCAATTGTAGGACCACTACATCCAATATATTTTGAAAGAGTTTTAACAACACATAATGCATTTCCTGAACTTAATATTACCTTTATTTTATTTTCTTCTAATTTTCTTATAATACTTATAGCTTCTAAACAGAGTATACTATTATTATCAGTTATAGTTCCATCTATATCTAATGCTATAGCTTTAATCATATCAGAAAATAAGACTACAGAAAGTTTATATTAAGTTAACCGTCTATAATAAAGGATGATTAAATTTAGAGTATTAGGTGGAGGAAGAGAAGTAGGAAGATCATGTTATCAATTAGATATTGATAATTATCATTTTCTTTTAGATTGTGGAATTTCTCCTAAATCAAAAGGATTATCTTCACTTCCTATAATATCTGATGTTAATAATATTAATGCAATCTTTGTATCTCATGCTCATTTAGATCATACAGGAGCAATTCCTAATCTTATAAGAAATGGTTTTAAAAATAAAATCTTTATGACACTTCCAACCTTAGCTCTTTTAAAGCTATTATGGCAAGATGAACTTTCAATAATGGAAAGAGAATGGCCACAAGAAGAAAGATTATGGTCTTCAAAAGAAATGAATATTGCACTTGCAAAATTAACAGAAACTTTAACATATCATGAGCTTCATAAATTAGATTCGATTTATATTAATTTTCATAATGCAGGTCATATATTAGGATCATCAATGATAGAAATTTCATATAATGATTTCAGAATAGTTTATACTGGAGATCTAGGAACTTCATCTAATCATTTAAGATATTGGAAAACTGATGATATTGCTTATCCTAATATTTTAATATGTGAAGGAACTTATGGTGGAAAAAATAGGAAAAGTAAAGATGAAATATCAAAAGAATTTATAGAATGTATTAAAATTACACTTGAAAGAAAAGGAAAGGTCTTAATACCTGTATTTGCTGTAGGAAAAACTCAAGAAATTCTAAAAATTTTAAAAGATAATTGGAATAAATTACCAAATGTTAATGTATATTTAGAAGGCATGTCATTAGATGCTTTAGATGTTTATGAACAATTTATGATTTATATGGCTGATAATATAAGACGTGCATTTATTTTCAATAATATTAATCCATTTAGATGGGAAGCTTTAAAGAAATTTAAAAGCTTAGCTGAAAGAAAGGAAATTTATTCTAAAGATGAGCCATGTATAATAATAGCACCCTCTGGTATGTTAAGAGGAGGATGGAGTATTTGGCATATGATACGTATTGCTCCTATTGAAAATAATTTAATTACTATTCTAGGCCATATGGAAAGTGGTACTATTGGTTATGATTTAATAAATAATATTCGTGAATTTAAATTAAAAGATATGATAAGTAATGAAGAAATTAATGTAAAAGTTAATTGTGAGATTAAACATTTTGATTTATCATCACATGCTATGCATAGTGAATTATGTAGTTATATAGCAAAAATGAAACCAGAAAAACTTATATTAATTCATGGTGATTATAATAATTTAATTTCTCTTGCTGAAAATATAAAACAACATGTTAATGAAATTATAATACCTTCAAATGGAGATATTATAGATCTTCAATTAACTTCTAGAGAATTAGAATTACCAATAACAAAAGATCTTTCAATAATATTACCAAAATATACAAAAATTAAAATAAAATACAAAGGAGAAATAAAATATATCAATAGTAATGATATTAATTTAATTAAAAATTAACCATGAAGATATGTTGATATTTCTTCTCTTCCTGGTATTCCACTAGCATCTGCTCTACATTGTTTACATAATCTAAATTGAGGTAAGTATTTTTCTGCAATATCTCTTGCTTTTTTTAATTCATTACATGTTGGTCTTCTTAAATTTTCAAATTTATACATAGGTATTAATGGTATTATATTCATAAGACTTGCTCCTCTATCTCTACATTCTCTAGCAATATTCTCTATTTCATTTGAATTTATTTCTGGAATTAATACTGTATTTATTCTTACAATAATTCCTCTTTTTACTAATTCTTCTATTCCTCTTAATTGTTTTTCAATTAATAATTTTGAAGCTTCTATCCCTTTGAGAATTTTTCCTTCATAAAATATCCATTCATATATTTTTGCTCCAATTTCTGGATTTATAGCATTTATAGTTATTGTAATACTACTAACTCCTAAATTCTTCAATTCATCAGCTTTATCTTCTAATAATAATCCATTAGTTGAAATACATCTTATAAGCCAATTCCATCTTTCTTTTATTATAGAAAGAACTTCAAAAGTTTCCTTATTGTATAGACTTTCTCCAGGACCTGCTATACCAACAACTTTTAAATTTTTATTACTTTTTATTTCAGCTTCTAATCTATTTATTGCCTCATTCACATTTGTTATACATGAAGCAACTCCTGGCCTCCATTCGCATTTATTAATATCTCTTTTACAATAATTACATTGTATATTACATTTAGATGCTACTGGAAGATGAATTCTTGCTATTTTATAATGTGCTTTTACACCAAAACATGGATGAATAGAAGTAAAATGAGAAAACTTTGAGCCTATTCCTATCCATTTTGGATTTTTCGACATAGATATATATTATTCCATCCATTTAATATATGCTTCTGCTAATCTTTTGAGAGCTCCAGAAAAATCTCTACTTAATACATATTTAGATTCTGATGGTCTATATTCTAGAAAACCTAATGGTATTAAATAATTCTTTATTACATTATAAGCTGCACTTCTTCTTCTTGGTAATAATCTTTCATTTATATAATTAGATAATTCACTTGTAGTAACCCATTTTATTTTTCCACGTTTTTCTTCATTACTTTTATTCTTAATCCATTCTAATAATATTATTGCTATTTCTTTATATGATTCAGAATTAGTAAAGACTATATCCATAATATCTTTTAAACTCATATTACTTGATACTTTTTCAGCTTCAAAAAACATTTTTCCACTTTTTCTTTTTCTTTTTATAATTCTTCTTGGCATTTTTACTCAAAAATATATAAGAGATTTATAAATAAAAAATTAAGCTAAGGTGAGATTTTGTTTAAAAAAATAATAATGGATAATCCTATAGTTGAAATTGATGGAGATGAAATGGCTAGAGTAATGTGGCATTTAGTTAAAGAATATTTAATATTACCTTATGTTGATTTAAAAGTTGATTATTATGATTTGCATATTAAGAAAAGAGATGAAACAAATGATATGATAACAATAAGAGCAGCTGAAGCTATTAAGAAATGGAAAATTGGTGTAAAATGTGCTACTATAACACCAAATGCTGAAAGAGTTAAGGAATATAATTTAAAAAAAGAATGGAAAAGTCCAAATGCTACAATAAGAAATATATTAGATGGAACAATATTTAGAGCTCCAATTATTTTTAGTAATATAATTCCAGCTGTAAGATTTTGGAAGAAACCAATAGTTATTGCAAGACATGCTTTTGGAGATATCTATGATGGAATTGGAATGAAATTTAATAATCCAATAAGTATAGAAATTACTATAAAACAAAATGGAGATGAAATAAAGGAATATCTTCCAAAAGTAAAAGGAAGAGGTGTAGTTCAAGTAATATATAATTTAGATAATTCTATAGAAAGTTTTGCAAGAGCCTCATTTAGATATGCTTTAGAAAATAATTTAGACTTATGGTTTGCTACAAAAGATACAATATCAAAAGTCTATGATGCAAGATTTAAAGAAATCTTCAATAAAATATATGAAGAAGAATTTAAAGAAAAATTTGAAAATAAAGGATTAAAATATAATTATTTCTTAATTGATGATGCTATAGCAAGAGTTGTAAGATCTGAAGGAGGATTTGTCTGGGCTTGTAAAAATTTTGATGGTGATGTATTTTCAGATTTTATTGCTTCTGCATATGTAGGAAGTTTAGCTTTAATGACTTCAATACTATATTCTCCTAATGGTGATTTTCTCTCAGAAGCAGCTCATGGTACTGTACAAAAGCATTATTATAAATTCTTAAAAGGTGAAAAAACATCAACGAATCCTACAGCTATTATATTTGCTTGGAGTAGTGCATTGAGAAGAAGAGGAGAAATTGATAATAATAATGAACTTATTGATTTTGCTAATAAACTTGAAAAAGCTGTTAAAATAACTATAGAGATAGATAGAATAATGACAAAAGATATAGCTAATGTAGCAGAACCACCTATAGATAAAATTGTTACTACAGATGAATTTATAATAGCAATAAAAAATAATTTAGAAAAATTATTAAAATAAGTAAATTTTTTATAATAAATTTTAATTTTTCTATATACACTAGTAAAGTTTTTGAATATGTTTTTTTAAAATTTAAATTGATTGAGGTCTGAACTTGACAAGAATTCGTTCTTTAAGAAAAGGCTCATTTACAAAACTTGAAGTAGAAAAGGCTATCTATGAGGCATGTGAAAGAATATCTAGTCTTTTCTATTCTAGTATATTTAAAAATAATGAAGGTATAATTGATATTTGGGAAATGGAACTAAAAATAAATTCTATTATCTTAGAAGCTATAGAGAAAATCTCCTTTATCGATCCAGCAATTGCTGAAATATTATCATTAGAGACTAAAAGAAGATATGGTTTTATAAGAGAAATAGTCTCTTCTATTATGGAATGTCTTAAAGATGCTTTTGGCTCTTCTATTATTATAAGGGATTCAAGTCCTAGAATGATTTATTTAAAACATTATTTAATAGGTAATAAAGAATTTATCCAGAAAGAATTTAAACATGTGATATATGATATAATAATGGGATTGATAAAAAGCTTAATAAATAGAGATTAATAAACTAGATAAAATCTATTCTTTCAGCTGGTGATTACTATGAAGAATTGTGAACTAGTGGTTTGGCTCATTACTGGAAAATGTAATTTAAAATGTTTACATTGTTACGCCTCAAGATTCAATGGAGATAATGAAATTTCAACAGATCTAGCATTAAAAATAATTAAAGAATTAACTGAAATTAATACACAACATATTTCTTTTACTGGTGGAGAGCCTACAATTAGAAAGGACTTGCCTTTATTAATATCAGAAGCTAGGAATTTTGGATATGAATTAAGTATTGTTACAAATACATCTCTTTTAGATTATAATTTAGTGAAATTCTTAGTAAAAAATGATGTAGAAATTCAAGTTAGTATAGATGGAATAAAAAAAGAAACCTTTCATAAAATAAGAGGAATGAATTTAGAAATATTATTAGAGAAACTAAAACAATTGAAAACACTTGAAGCAAAAATTAGACCTATTATGACATTAAATAGATTTAATTATAATGAAGTTACAGATTATGTAGAATTAGCTGCAAATATCGGTTCAGTTGGAGCAGCTATTATTCCAGTAATACCTATAGGAAGAGCAAATATTGAAATATTACCTTCATATGAAATAATTAAAGAAGCAATAATATTAGCAAGTCAAAAAGCTGATGAAATTGGATTTAATATAGAAATATGGTGTGCACCTTTTGTCTCACAATTTATTAATTCAAAAAGAACTACAGTTTGTCCTTGTTTAATAGGAAGGGGTATGGATATTGCACCAGATGGTAGTATAATGTTATGTGATAGTATTGAAGTGAAAATTACTAATATAAAAAATGGTATAAGGGAAGTCTGGAAGAGTTATCTTGATCATGAACTTACAAGGAAATTAACATTATTAAATTCATTAAATGAAAAATGTAGAAAATGTAAATATGTAAATACATGTCTTGGAGGATGTCATGCAAGAGCATATGCAATATTTAAAGATTTATTAATGCCAGATCCTCTTTGTCCTCTTATTTATTAAGAATTATATTTATTATTTTTCTTTAATATTGTACTTTTAGTATGATATCATTATTTTTAATTAACTCATTTTCAAATTTAGTCACTATTCTTATTCATCTAAATATTTTAAATAAAGATTAATCCTTAAAATATTTACAAACTATCTCTTGTAGAGATCCATAAGTAGCCTTTTCTAATTATATAACCTTCTTCTTCTAAATATAAAAGATAAGATATTATTTGTCTTATTGGAATAAGAGCTCTTATTGGATTTTCATAAATTATATCACCATAAATTCTTCTTATAATATCTTTAAGTTTCATTCCATTTTTTGTAATTTTTAATATTTCTTCAAGTCTATCAATAAAATGATTTTCAAGTTTTTCAATATCCTTTCTAGTTAATGGTGTTTTTTTATGTGAAGGAAAAATACTATTAAAACATTTTAATTTTTGTAAAGAATCTATTTCTCTTCTAAGATTCTCAATAGCTGTACTACCTTCTATTGCTACATCTCCACAAAATATTATATCATCTATAGAATATCCTACACTTCCTGAAGTATGACCTGGTAAATGAATTGAGCTTATATTATTTTTTCCAATATTTAGTTTTAAGTTTTCATATGTTTTATAATTCTCTGGTAATTTTATCATATTTATGAAATTTATTAGCTTATTTTTTATTTCATTTAGTTCTTCTCTACTATAACCTCCTTCAATTATTAATTCATAATATTCATCAAACCATTTTATTGCATTTCTATAATCCTCTAATTTATCTTTATCTAATTTATGTATAAGAATTTCAGCTCCAAATTCCTTTTGTAAATAATCTGCTAATCCAAAATGATCTAAATGACCATGTGTTAATAATATATAATCTATTACTGAAATA
>CAZTWF010000008.1:0-3947 GCA_964617245.1 uncultured Nitrososphaerota archaeon | reverse complement strand
GCTCTTCCGATCTAAAAAGAAAATGAAAGGTAAGACTTTAACTAAGAGTGAAATAAATCAAATTATTAAAGATGTTATTTCATATTCATTAAATCAAATTGAAATTGCTGCATTTCTTATGGCAGAAGAATATATAGGTATGAATATGGATGAAATTGAAAATCTTACACGTGCTATTGCTGAAAATGGAAGTATTATTGATTTTGAAGAATCTGTTGTGGATAAACATTCTATAGGCGGTGTCCCTGGCAATAAAGTTACTTTATTGATTGTTCCAATTATTGCCTCAGCTGGATTGAAAATTCCTAAGACTAGTAGTAGAGCTATAACAAGTCCATCTGGTACTGCAGATACAATGGAAGTTCTTGCTCCAGTTAATTTTTCAGTTAGAGAATTGAAAAGAATTTTGAAAAAAACTAATGGTTTTATTGTTTGGGGTGGAAGTCTAAATATAGCACCAGCTGATGATATTTTCATTAGAATTGAACATATATTATCCATTGATCCATTATCACAAATGTTAGCATCAATAATGGCTAAGAAATTAGCTATGAATATAAAGACATTAGTTTTAGATATTCCAGTAGGAAGAGGAGCAAAAGTAGAAAATTTTGATGAAGCAAGAAAAATTGCAAATCAATTTATTGAATTAGGTAGTAGACTAGACATAAGAGTAAGATGTGGTATTACATATGGAGGTCAACCAGTAGGACATACAGTTGGTCCAGCATTAGAAGCTAAAGAAGCTCTTGAAACATTAATAGGTAATGGACCAAAAAGTCTTATAGAAAAATCTACAGCTCTTGCAGGTATGCTATTTGAAATGACAGGTTTAGCTACTAAAGGTGGAGGACAAGATATAGCAAAAGATATTCTGAGAAGTGGAAAAGCATATCAGAAAATGAAAGAAATAATAGAAGCTCAAGGAGGAAATCCAAATATAAAGCCAGATGAAATTCCATTAGGAGAGAAAAGATATGTAATAATAGCTCCAACTGATGGCTATATAAGTAGTATAAGTAATTCTGCTATAAATGCTATAGCAAGAGCTGCAGGAGCTCCTATTGATAAAGGAGCTGGTGTTAAGCTTTATGCAAAAATGGGATACGCTGTAAAAAAAGGAGATCCTATCATAGAAATATTTGCAGAAAGAAATACAAAACTTAAAGAAGCAATTGATGTTATTTCAAAGAATCCACCATTTATGATAGAAGGAATGTTATTAGAAGAAATTCCTGGTTTTTAAAATGATAGAATTTGGAGAAGGAAAATACAAAATATATCTAAATTATTTTAAAATTGGAGATGAGCTTTTAGTAATTATATATGGTGGTGAAAGACCTCATATAGGTTCTATTTCTATATGTGATAATGCTCCTCCTTTTTCTATATCTTTTCTTGGACATAAAGATTATATAATTTCTCATTATGCCTCAGAAAAAATCTTCAATAAATTAAATATTAAAGTAGTAGTAATTTGTGGAATTCATATAGAAAATGCAACAAAAGAAGATATTGAAATATTAATTAATAATTCTAAAAAATGTATAGAAAAATTCCTAGAAAATTTTAATTATTAATAATTTTTTAATCATTTGACCAACGTTTATATAAGTTATGAGATATTTTTAAATAATCTAAAATTTTTCCAATTACATGATTTATTAATTCATCTA
Source organism: uncultured Nitrososphaerota archaeon (assembly GCA_964617245.1). Taxonomy (GTDB): domain Archaea; phylum Thermoproteota; class Methanomethylicia; order Methanomethylicales; family Methanomethylicaceae; genus WYZ-LMO11. The sequence continues at coordinate 2,271 of CAZTWF010000008.1, read as the reverse complement.
TATTACTTGGTTTATGATAAAATCCTGGACATGCTGGAAATATAATACCTCCAGCTTTTGCTAATTTCAACATATTTTCTAAATGTATTAAATTTAAAGGCATTTCTCTTATCAATACCATTAATTTCCTTCCTTCTTTTAAAGCTACATCAGCAACTCTATGTATTAATGATAATGATATACCATTAGCAATACATGCTAATGTTTTCATAGAACATGGAGCTATTATCATAGCATCAAAATGATAACTTCCACTAGCCATAGGAGCTGTTATTTCATTATCTCTATATAATTTACCATATTTCATTAATTCTTCTTCTTTAATTCCTAATTCATAATCTAAAATTTTTGATCCAGTTTTACTTACAATAATAATCAATTCATTATTTTTATAAAGTTCTTTAATTAATCTATATCCATAAATTACTCCACTTGCACCTGTAATAGCAATAATTATTTTCAATTATATCACCTAATCTCTCAATAAGTATTTTTCTAATAGATCTTTTGCTTTTTCTCTTCTTTTTTTATGTTCTATAATAAATTCTATAATTTTCTTTGTTAATAATTCTTTACATTCACCACAAATTCTTTTTCCACTTATACATTCATTATAGATCTCTTCTATTTTTTTATCATCTTCTTCAAAATAGAAATATAAATACCAATATATAACACAAATATTAGGATTTCCTCCTTTTTCTCTTTGTTCTTTTAATGTAGGTTGTCCTCCAGTAAAGGCATTCCAAATCTTCTTTTTCACATCTTCAGGAGAATCTTTTAAAAATATACATGTTTCAGGATGACTTGTACTCATTTTTCCATTAGCTCCTAATCCAGGTATAAATTTACTATAAATTCCTGCAGGTTTTCTAAATCTAAGTTTTGGTGCTATATCTCTTGTAATTCTCCAATATGGTTCTTGATCTATAGCACATGGTATTAATACATGAGCATCTTTTCCTTCTAATATTTGATATAAAAAACAAGGAGCTGCTTGCATTGCTGGAAAGAATATTATACCAATATTAGAACTTTCAGTAAAACCAAATGTTGCTTTTGCTGTAGAAAATGTAATATGTCTAGCAATTCTAACTGCAATTCTATATATTTCCTTATAGCTTAAATTTGTAAATATCTTAGTTCTTTCAGGATCAAATCCAACAGCTATAATATCTAATATATTATCATTTGTAAAACTTTCTATATCTTCTATACTCATTTCTGGATGAATAAGAAATTTCTCATCATCAGTTATTTGAAAATATAAATCAGCTTTAAATATATCTTGTAAATATTTTGTAAATATCCATGGTATTAAATGTCCTAAATGTGTATATCCAGAAGGACCTCTTCCAGTATATAAAATAACTTTAATTCCTTTTTCAAACGAATCTAACCAATCTTTAAATTCTCTATGTGCAAAAAATATTCTTCTTCTTAATAATACATGAATATTATTTGTATATTTTTTTAATCTTTCTATAATATCATCTGTTATTAATTCAATACCAAATTCTTTTATTATCATATCATAATTTACTTCTCCTCTTACTTCCCATGGTGTTATATGCATATAGATCACCTTAGTTTTGAAATAATATTATATATGCTTCTATATATATTTGAAAAATGGTGATAAAATGCAAAAAATCTTTGATTTTCATATTCATTCTATATTCAGTGATGGAGATTTATTACCATCAGAAATTGTAAGAAGATCATATATACTTAATAATAAAGCTATAGCTATAACAGATCATGTAGATTCATCAAATATGGAAGAAATAATAAAAGCAATAATAAAAGCTTCAGATTTAATTTCAAAATATTATGATGATTTTATTTTAATACCAGGTGTTGAATTAACTCATATTCCTCCAAAAAGTATTCCTTTATTAGCTAAAGAAGCAAAAAGAATTGGTGCAAAAATAGTTATAGTACATGGAGAAACATTAGTAGAACCAGTTTCTCCTAATACTAATTCTATAGCATGTAAATGTCAAGATGTTGATATTTTAGCTCATCCTGGTATTATATCTGAAGAAGATGTTATAAATGCAAAGGAAAATAATATTTTTCTTGAGATTTCTTATAGAAAAGGACATTGTTTAGCAAATGGTCATATAGCTAAATTAGCAGAAAAAATTGGAGCAAAATTATTAATAAATTCAGATGCTCATACTATTGATGAATTATTATCTCCAGAAATAGCTATTTCTATAGCAAAAGGAGCAGGATTAAATGAAGAAAAAACATATGAAGTTATTT
>CAZTWF010000007.1:0-2735 GCA_964617245.1 uncultured Nitrososphaerota archaeon | reverse complement strand
TCTTTATATTCATCTAATACCTCACTAAATGGACCATAGCTATATGCTTCAAAGTCTAATTCTTCTGCTAATTCATTAAAATTTTTACTAAGTAAAAACATTTCTTTATGAAGCCATAATCTTCCTTTTATTTTTCTTTTTACATAAATTAACATAAGTATATATTTTTCAATAATTGAAAGTCTTTCTATATCTTCTAAAATTTTCATATTTTCCCCAACAAAATCTTTTTATCTTTATAATCTCTTCTAAAATTAGAGATTAATTAATCTTTGGGAATATATTTATGTCTATTAGAACTAAAATAGTTAATATTGATGATAATTTAAGACTTTCTAGAACCATTGAAGTATCTATTGGATCAAAGACTATTGTAACTCCGAGAAGAGTTTTAGCAATTTCTGGATCTAGGCATTATGATGAGAGTCTTCTAAAAAATAAAGATATAAGAGGTTTTGTTGAGGTTTATCGTCATATTGATTATGAAAGTTTATGTAAAATTATGAGTGATAAATCATATGAGTTAGAGTATAGCTATAAATTGTCATCTTTATTGAAAAAAGCAAAAGATGATATAACAATTGGTTTAATAGAATATAATGCCAAAGGAAGAAAACCTGAAAAATTAGAAGTAGAATATCTTTCTTATCTCTTTAATAATCCATTATTAGATATATTAGTACTTCCCATTATATCTAAGATGCCTTATAATAAATATATCAATTTTTTAGATGAATTCATTGATACTTATCAATCAATTTCTTTTCATGCAGTACTTGTACCAATTATTCCTCATTATGCTACTTCAGATATTACTAAACTATTCAGATATTATACAAAAAAGGATCAAGTAAGCAAGAATTTTATATGTATAGATTTTAATGGAGGTAATCCTATATCTCAATATATTTTTGTATCAGAAATAATAAAAGAGTCACAAAAACTTGAAAAAGAATATGGTGAGCCATGTATTAGATATGGAATTAATCTTAAATATGGTAAGACTACTAAAAAGCAAAATATTATTCCTGCTAAGGATATTATGATATTTACTATGGGATTTAATCTTTTTGGAGCAAATCATAAGATAATGCCAATATTAGGTGGTATTGGAGATTATGAGCTTAGTACAAAAATCTTCAATAGAATAGACTATGGATATTATAGCTTAGAAATAGCTAAAAATTCTATAAGTGAGACTGGTGACTTTGAAGTTAAATTATCTGATGTTCTAAAAAATACCAAACTAACTAAAGTTTTTAATGCTGAAAGACATGGATTAGAAGCTTTAGCAATTTCAAAAGCAATAAATGAAAATGATTTAACTAAATATGTTAAATCTAAAAAGAGAATTACTGAAGATAAGAAGATATTGAAGAGAATACTCAAAGTAAATAAAATCATTTCTGAGGGAGCTCTATTAAAATATCTTTAAATTTAGTAGAATTTTAGAAAGATAATACATATGAGTTACATATCATTGACTCTTATAGCACTTTGAATACTTTCACAATATTTTAGAAATATTATTGGAAAGGTTTTTCCTTGATATCTTATTTTTTTAAGAATAGCATATCTTTTTATTCCTTTTTTATGAGATTCAGCATACAATATAGGAATAGGAATAAGTGAATGATTTAAAATATTTTTCAACATGCTTAAAGTATTCTCCATCTTTTCTCTAACTTCATCTAAATCATAATACTTTGTGATTTTTGTTTTAACTTCTATAACAAATACATGAATTTTATTATCAGAAATAGGACGAAGTATTACACAATCAGCTCTTTTTAATTCTTTAAAAATTGCTCATTTTTGCTTATATAGTTATTTATTTTTGTAAATAATTTTATAAATAGTATGGCAGATTGTTTTCACATTTTTACGATTTTCTACTCATAATAATACAATATCTTCATTAATAATTAAAGTAAAATCTACAATATTTGTGTTCTTTACTTCGAATAATTTAAAATAAAGTTTGATATAAATAATAATAGAAAAGGCGAAATTTTCATGCCTAAAAAGAGGAAAAGAAGAAAAAGTCGTAAGAGTAATTATGTTTTTGATTATGAAATTCCTTCTATGGAGGAGATTATTAAAGAAATTGATCGTTCTATTCTTAAAGTTCCAGAAACTTCATTGGATTCAGATTTTAATGTCCCAATTGAAGATATTTTTAAGACAGTATCTAAGGGGATATCTTCTATTTCTGAATCTATAAAAAGACGTAAATTAAAGAAAATTCTTCCTGAAAAAGTTAAGTTAATTGTAAAGACCATTGAAGAATTCAAACCTTTAAGATCATATAAAAATGAAGATAGATATAGAATGGAATTAGTTGGTTGGTTAAAAGCCAAAGGTTTTAATGCATATATAGAAGTTCAAAAAGGGCATTCCAGACCAGATATAGTTATCGATAATATTGCCATAGAAGTTAAAGGACCTACAGATAAAGAAGAACTCAAAACTATTGCAGATAAATGTGTTAGATATCTTCATTATTTTGATCAACTTATAATAGTACTTTTTGATGTTAATGTAGATGAAGAATATTATAGAGAATGGTATAAAGGTATGCAAAAGCAATTTCCACATGTAGTAATATTAAGAAAGTAATTTTATTTTTAGAAGATTAATATGAAATAATAAAAAAGATAAGGAATATGATTTGTAGTTATTATTAAAATAATTAATTATGAATTTAATAAATTTTCAAGCATAGATTATATATT
>CAZTWF010000006.1:0-4052 GCA_964617245.1 uncultured Nitrososphaerota archaeon | reverse complement strand
GTTTAACTAGAAAATTCAGTAATTCTTGGAGTTCTTGATAAGGATATCCTTTATTTTTTGAAATTTTACTAATATAGTTTTCTTCTAATTTTATTAAGTTTTCATATTCTTTTACAACTGATTTATTTATTTCAATCTCTTCTGTAAGTTTTGTTAATTGATTATTATTTTTAAATATTGAAATTTGGACATTGTATTTTCCATCAGAAATATTTTTAGTATCAAAAAAGACATTTTCTTTGACACATTTTCCTGGAATAAATTTTATTACTTTTATCTCTTTTTTACCATAGGTTTTTTCATCTTTTTGTAGAGATACTTCTATTTTATATTCCTGGTCAATTTCTTCTGGTGAACCAATACCTAAATTTATAAAAAAACCCTCTTCTCCTATCAATTTTTTAGATACCCAAAATCCAAATGCTATATCCTCATTCACATAGTTTATTCTCTTTAATCCAACTATAGTAAATATATCTTCTTCTGCTTCTATTTTCTCTCCAGGATTAACTTTTATAGGGTCTGGATATCTTTCAAAATTATAAAAACCACCTTTATCATCTCTTTCTTTTAATTTCGGGTCTCCTTCTAAAAAAGTCGCCCCCATCCACCAAAATTCTCCTTCTAAAAAACCAGCCCACCAGAAAGTTTTATGTAATCCCTTCATTGGATAATATCTTCTTATTAATACCTCCTCTTCTCTCTCATCAACTATCCCACTCCAACCCTCTGTATTTTTATCTATTGAAAATCTTATTAAATCTGATGGCTTATATCTCCTTTCATTTAGTTTATTCTCATATATCCAGTAATAAACATCATTCTCATCTGCTTTCTCTCCTACTTTAAATTCGCCATGTAATCTTATAACCATATTTTGTATCTCATTAGAAATATTTTTCTCCAATATTTTGAATCTCAATTTTGTGCTATTTTCTCTTACTTCCATCTTCCTCTCTATATAAATACCATCGCTTCTACTTACACCTATTATCTCTACTTTTCCTCTTTCTCTTTTAATATCAAATTCATATTTTTTGTCCCAGAAATATCCAGGCCAACCCAATGAACCTATATCACTTATCCCTCCATACTCTCCTGTTTGTAATAGTTTATCAGGTGGTATCTCTAAAAACCAAGGTGCTATCCTGATCAAATTATGTCCTGTTAAATAATTGTAATACTCAACTATCCTACCTCCTATATCAGGTAAAATAGTGACTCTTATTAATCCATTATCTACTACTATTGAATCCCAATTCATAAATTTACTCTTCTCTATCTTTATATCACAACTTAATGAAAAAATTACCGTAATTATTAAAATTATCACCTTTTTCATCTCTTCTCCTTTTTTTCTATTTTTATACTATATTTACCTTTATCTAATACTAATTCTAAATTTCTTCCTTTTCTACTTAAATTAATTCCTTCCCCATTTATAAAAACAGTATACTCATCAGGTATTATTATCTTACCTCCATTCCCTTTTATCTCTATCTCATAAATTTTATTATCTGATTTTGTTAAAAGTTTGTATTCAAACGGGAATTTTAAATTTTCTTTTGTGTATAAAATGATATTCTCTAAAAATTTATAGTTATCCAATGGCTCGTAAAATTGTGGATGTATTAAATATTTGTTTGAAAAGCAGTTTATACCTGAAATAATTATCTTACCTTTACCATAACTTCTCTCACTTATTAATATCTTATCTTCCCAAATAACTAATGGCTTAAATTCTTTATCAGTTTTTAGACCATATCCAACAAAACTTATATATCTTAAATCTTTTAATATCTTCTCTTCTCCTTTATATTTTTCTATCCTATTCCATATACCAGGGGCTCTTTCTTCTCCTATCGGCGCCTTTACATCTCCCCAATTACCAAATAGTGCTTCCTTATATCTTACACTTCTTTTATTTATTATCTCAGGTATCACTTCATAGCCTATAAATTTTCCTAAACCATTAAAGAAAAATATTTTCTCAGGTAATTCTTCTGGCACATTTATTATTAATATCCCTCCCCCTTCTACCCATTTTAATAATTCTTCTATCTCTTTCTTTGTTAAAAATCTATCTAAATTAGGTATAAAAAGAATATCTGTATCTTTAATTTTTTCTAATTTATTTATCTCATCAATTTGAAATCCCTTTTTCGTTAAATGAGTGCCTAATGAGACAAAACCCTTAATACCAAAATTTGTCAATGTATAATCTGAATTATTTGATAAATTTAATATTGTAAATTTGTTCTTCCAACTGTTTTCAATTGTTATATAAAATGGAAAAAATGTTATATCTGTTGTTGAACCCTCTGGAAATTGAAATAATCTCCTTTCTATTGGTTTACCTGATGATGCAATATCTACTCTCTCTATCAATGGCTCCTCTAAATACCCTCTCCTATATAATTCCTTTATTCTGTCATAATTTTCCATCTGATACTCTACTTCTTCAAATTCCGCTTTATATGGAAAAATGCTTGTATATTTTCTATTACTTAAACTAACATAGCTATCTTTGTGAAAATAATAAAGTGCCTTCTCAAATATCCCATCATTATCTATGTCAAGTAAATATGTGTCAAAATATCCATCCTTGTCTCTATCTTCATAACATAAATAAATTGGACCCTCTAATCTCTTGCCTTCAGGAAAATCTAAATCCCTTATACCTATAAATTTTGCAGGTAGTTCAAGTGCCTCTTTATGATATAAGGTTGTATAGTCAAAAGGTGAAGAACCTCTATTATATCCTAATGGATATGCTTTATATCCAAAATCTGCATACTTTAAATGAAGTCCTCCCATTAATGAACTATAATATAATGTAAATGAAGGTTTTTTTGAAGATGTCTCTATTCTCTCTTTCCATGTTAAAGTTCCTCCATACATACCCTCGTCAGAAGTAAACCAGTCCCCTTCATTTGTTATACACATATGTGTACCATGTAATTTGAAATATTTGCCTGTTGTAATTTTATACCAAGGCGCATTAGGAAAAAATTCATATAACCCAACTATCTTTGTAAATTCTATTCTCTTACCATCCCAACTCTCAGGATATATACAACTTGTAAATCTTATTGAATGACCATATCTATCAGTATATTCACATATCCTTAAAGTTGGTTCCTGTCCGGTTGTTGTTACAAGAGGAGATAATTCTATATTCCAATTTAGATTTCCTTCGTTGGATAATCCTCCAATAGTCATCCTTCTTATAGTATCCTCAAGTGTGGCAATAAAAAATTGTGCTCCTGTTTTAAATAATTCAGAAGGTTTTTCTTTGATAAATATATGCTCCTCAAATCCTCTTAATGCACCTTTATAAATCCTACCTGATAAAAATGTCTTTGAAAAATATTCTTTATCTTTACCTATATCCTTTAAATTGTAATAATCAGGATAATAGACATTTATATTTGGATATTTTAAAGAAATTCTTAATTCGTCTCTCATCTCATCTCTAAAATCAAACAAAACATGGTCTCTTCCTGTTATTGCTCTTATAATATCTACATCTCCATCATCATCTATATCATATGCTTCATAATATCTATTTCCTATAATTACTCTTCCATTCGTTAAATATCCTCCTTCTATTAAATCTCCTTCTAAAAATTTTCCTTTCTTACACCAATCCTCTATTATTAAACTCGGATACAATATATTATTTTTTCCTTTCAATTCTTTCGGTTGTAGTAAATACTCAGGTATATCTGTTGTAATCACTGGAAAGTATTCCTCAAGTTTATATACCTTTGGGTCTTTACCTTCAAGTTTAAATAAATAAAATCTATGGTCTGAAAAACTCCAGGTAAAAATTGGTCTATTGGCTTTATAAAAAAACCATCTGTCTCCTTTTATATCTGGTTTTCCATCTTTATTCCTATCTTCTACTATTATCTCATATTCATTCAATTTCCCTTTAAATTCTTTCTCTGACACTCTCTCTAAATTTATAATCACTGACTTGTCTTTTATAAAACTTATATTCACTTCATCTGAAAAAAGGACCTTTATAATAAAAAATATTATAAAAA
>CAZTWF010000005.1:0-2762 GCA_964617245.1 uncultured Nitrososphaerota archaeon | reverse complement strand
TAAGGGTGCTTTATATATGTCTATAGGTTTATTCATTTCCTTAAGTTTATTCTTTCCCCATTTAGTACCATGAATATATCCTAAATAAATAGCTTTAATAAAATCCTTGCTTTTTGTGAAAAGATTTTTCTTATTTCCATAATTTTCAATGAACTTTAATATTAAAGGTGTAATCAAAACCTCTCTAATCATATTATAAAAAACATGTAAATTACGAATAAATATTTTAAATCTAGTATTAGTTATTTCATTTAAAGCACAAAAACCTCTTATAAATAAATATAGCTTTAATGGAGATATTTTTCCAAATGATGATGATCTTCTATGTAATGCTACAATTTTTGGAATACTTATTATTTTGAAATTTGAATTCCATAATTGTAATCCTAAGATATTATCATCAAAATATGCAAACATTTCATCATAAAAAATTTTATTTTGAAAGCCAGTAGCCTTCTTTATAGATTCTATTCTATATAATGAATATGCTCCATCAGCATATGTTACATAAAATGCTTTTTTTATATTTTTTATATTCATAGGATCTCTTCCATGATATATTTGAGCACCTATAAGAAATTCTGTAAGCATATCACCAGCTGTATCTACTCTTCCATTATCAAGATTTACTATAACCCCCTGTATACCACCAATATCATTTCTCAATTCAGCATATTCTACAAGTTCTTTAAGACTATAATCGAATGGTATGGCATCATTATTTAATAAAACAATATATTTAGAATCTAGATCTCTAGCTCTAAAACCAATATTATTACCACCAGTAAATCCAAGATTTTTTTCTAATCTAATTATCTTTTTTCTAAGATTATTCTTTTTATCAAGAAAATTTTTTATTCTTTCAAAACTTTTATCTGTAGATCCATTATCAATAACTATAAGTTCATATCTATCACTTGGATAATCCAAATCAGCTATAGATTCTAAAGATTTTAAAACAATATCTATAATTTTAGATGAATTGTAATTTAGCCAAATTATTGATACTTTAGGCCATATCAAATCTATCAACTCTCTAGCTACTTATAATATTCTAGCTTTTAAAAGATAAGCTTTTAAAAAGGAGTGACTAATATATTTCAGAAAGTATTTTGATAAGCACATCCATAGAATTTTTAGATCTAAGCTTTAGCTCTGTAGCTTTTGACTTAGCTATTCTACATATATCAAGATATCTTTTATCTAAGTATATTTCTAGTATTTTCTTTAGACTATCATTATTCATTGTAAAGAAGCATGGATAGGATCTTCCTATTTCAGTAATCATAGTTTCTGTATATAATGTTATAAATGGTTTTTCTACTGCTATAGCTTCCCATAATGCATGTGGTAATGTATATTCTTTTTCTGATACAGCCATAACTACTTTACATAGCTTAAGTATATGATAGTATTCAGCATCTGGTATATACCCAGTTAAAATTATTTTGTTTTTAGCTTTCTTTTTTTCTATTAACTTTCTTAGTTTTCTATGTAGTCTTCTATTTCTTCTCCAATCACCTGTAATTATTAAAGTATGATCATTAGCTATATATGATTTAAGAAATTCTATAGCAATAAAATCTAATGGCTCATCTAAAGCCCATGAGGCTGGAAATAATATAGATTTATCAAGATCTATATTTAATTGAGGATCTTCAGTATTTTGTGGTATTTTTGGAATTGGATCATAGACAACTATAATCTTTTCATCTGGTATATTAATTTTATTTTTTATCAAATTTGCTTGAAGTTTATTATGTGCTAAGATTAAATCTACTTTATTTAAATAGCTATGAAATAGCCCATTGAGTATATATTCCTTGATTGAAGTTGGATATATAAAACCTGTATGTACATCAGCTATAACCTTGAAACCCACTCTCTTTGAAATTATTTCAACCTCTGCTAGTAGGGGTCCTTGTGGAAGCTGTACAAATACTATATTAGGTTTTCTAGATATTAAAAAATTCAATGTTTTATACATAGCTCTTATATATGGTGGTTTATCAGGTATAAAGAAAAGCTCTAAGCCAAGCTCTTTAGATAGAAATGATGTTCTTCTACTTAATCTACGCCATGCGATAAAAACACTATTCAATGTACTTTGAATCTGAGGTGAGATCATTATTGTATTTATATCAATAGTAGCAAAGCTATTATCATTCAAATATATACACCTGTATATATTTACTGTTTTTTACTTTCACATATTTTTATATTAAATCAAGGCTTTATATTAACTTAAAGAATATAATAGAAATGGCATAGCCTGTAAAGCATTTCCTTCTATATTTCTCATAAATTTTTGTATGAATATTTTCATCCGTACTTAAGAAAGCTCAGTAAAAAGAAGTGATGTAATCTTTCTTATTAATGGATTTCTAGTAATAATGAGTTAAGCTTTAGTCTTAAAAATAATTTAGAAATAATAACGTGGTGGTGATTCAATATCATAGCAGTAAACTAAGTGGATTTAAATCTATCTGGATTTCTTTTGAAAATTTTTCTAGGGAAAAGCAGAAAATCTATCTCATAAGAAAAGACTCTCATGATCTTCAAACACTTGAAGGAGTTAAGAAGATTTTAAGCGATGAGAAAATAGACTTCCTGTTTATAAATGGGGATCATACTTATGAAGGAGTTAAGAAAGACTTTGAAATGTATTCTCCCTTAGTAAGAAAAGGAGGAATTATTGCTTTTCATGATATAGTTATACATCCATTAGATACAAAATGTGAAGTAAGTAAATTTTGGAATGA
>CAZTWF010000004.1:0-13991 GCA_964617245.1 uncultured Nitrososphaerota archaeon | reverse complement strand
AAATATTATTATTAATATATTACAAAATCCAAATATAATTTTATTAATTTGTTTTAAAAATGATGAATATAATATTAAAAAATATCTTGAAGAAACTGGTTATATAGAAATACCTAAATTCAATGATATGCCAGAGAATATATTTGAGGCAAATGAAGTTGTGAAATTACTGGAAAATAAACTTAATGAAATATCTGTAGTAAAAAATGAACTAATTTCTAATATATCTAAGATAATATCAAGATTATCATATTTTAAATTAATATTATCTGATTTTCTTTCTATTACTAATATTAAGGAAAATTATTCCTTTGGAAGAAATTTAATTACATTAGAGGGTTATGTTCCTACAAGAAATATTGATTTCTTATTTAAAGATTTGAGAGAAAGATTGAATGGTAAAATAATTATAACTCATATAGAAGAACATTCATCAAGAGAAGTTCCTGTTATATATAGATATCCCAAATTTATTAAAATATTTGAAAGTATAACATGTCTGTATGGAACTCCTTCATATAATGAAATAAATCCAACCCCTATCTTAGCTATAACATTTCCTCTTCTCTTTGGATTTATGTTTGGAGATCTTGGACATGGTATTATGTTAATACTATTAGGATTATTCTTATATAAATATACAAAATCTCTATCAAAAATTGGAATGTATCTTTCCATATGTGGAGTATTTTCTGCTATTATTGGTGGAGTTCTTTATGGTGAGGCATTTGGTAAACATATATTTCATGGAGTATTTTCACCTACAGAAGATGTAATGTCTTTACTCAAATTTTCTCTATATATAGGTATAGCACATATCTCAATTGGCATAATAATACAGATAATTAATAATTTAATACAGAATAAAAGAGCTGATGCATTTTTAGTTAATTTACCAAGACTTATACTTTATTTTGGCTTTGTTTACTTAGTATTTGGCTTTGGTCTAAATATAATAAAATGGTTAGAAGGTCCAATATTATTAATGATTATTCCTATGATATTTATGATTATTGGAAAGCCTATATGGACTCTTATATCTCATGGAAAAGAAGAATTTCTTTCAATTTTTGGAGAGGTAGCATTTGAAGCTCTTGATACAGTAATTCGTTTTGTTTCAAATACTGTATCTTATTTAAGAATATTTGCAATGATAATGGCACATATTTATCTTACAAATGTATTCTATAGTCTATCAAATATTGCTGGAGAAGGAATATTTGGAGTTATATTCTCATGGATAATGGCAGTAATAGGAAATATATTTGTTGTTCTCTTAGAATCAGTTGTAGTAGTAGCTCAGGACCTTAGGCTTCACTTCTATGAATGGTTTAGTAAATTCTTTGAAAATAATGGAGTAAGATTCTCTCCATTTAAATTATTAATGTTAGTTAAATAATAAATTCTTGAATTATTATATTTGATGGAATTCCTCTCTCTATACCAATTGCTATTCTCATTATATTTCTTATTTCATTTTTCTTCATTTCAATATATGCAATTATTTCTCCTAATCCTGCATAATCTTTATAATACATTTTTTTAAGTATAGCTATAAGTTTCTTTTCAAAATCTCTTTCTATAGCTCTTTGATTATCTATATACTTACTCATACCTAATACTGACAAAATTTTATCAATACTTTCTTCTTTTAGAGCATTAAGAAGTAATTCTTTATTAAATTCTCCTTCCTCTAGTATCAATAAACTCATTAAAATATCCTTTCTTATATTATTTTTAATTCCTCTTATTATTGTCAGTATATTATGTTCGTCTACTTTTAATGAAATATAACTCTTCAATACTTTATAGATACCATATTTTTTTATTGATCTTATTAACTTCAAAATTCTATATTTAGATGCAAATGAAATGAGTACCCCTGGCACTTCATATTCAATAATTTTCTTAAGTTCTTCATTAAGATTTAAATCAATAATTTCATCTAGTAATCCCTTCTTATATCTTTCTACAATAGTTTCTGCTATTTTTTCTTCTTCAAATTCCTGTCTTAATAATTCTAATAATTCTTTATAAGAAGGAATAATTTCTATAAATTCATCTATTTTTTTATAAAATAATTCTAATAATTTTTCTTCTATAGCTTTAGAATCAGGTTTTATATCACTTAACTCTGGATATATATTTCTTAATTTACTTATTAATTCATTTAAGTCCCTAGAGGAGACAAGTTCAATTAACTGTCTTTCACTAAGCATTCTACTTTTTTCTGCAGAAGCTTTAACTACTGTATATGCTACATCACTCAAATTTTACATCTCCTTGAATTTCTTGAGAATATATTGGAAGAGTTCATTAATAGCCTCATTCATATTTTTTTCACTTTTAATTTCAATTTCCTTTCCTTCTTTCTTTACTTTTTCTTCAATTTCCTTTATTTTTTCTTTAGCTTCCATTTGTATTTTTGAAAATATATTTTCTCCCTCTTTTTTTGCTATTTCTTCTATTTCTTTTTCTATTTTTTTTACTTCTTCTTCAGCTTTTCTCATGATTTCTTCAGCTTTTCTTTTTGCCTCTTCTTCTATAGAAATTGCTAAATCTTCTGCTTTTTTAAGACCTTCTAATATTTCTTTCAATTCACCTTCCTCCCTGATGTAATATATCCAGTATGACCAATCATTATTGTTTCAGGTCTTGTTTCATTTAATTTTACTTTATATCTTCTAATAATTAATTCAATAGTTTTTATATTTATAAATCCTACTGACTTCATTACTTCAACAGTTTTTTCAACTTGATTTATTGTAGGACTAAAACTTACAAATCTTCCTCCTATTTTTAGAGCTTTTTTTGCTTCTTCTACTACAAGCCATGGAGTTGCCATATCTAATATAATTGCATCAACATCTTTTTCATCAATTCCCTTAGTAATATCCTTTAATTTAAATTCTACATATTTACCTAATCCTAATTTTTCAATATTTTTCTTAGCAATTTTTTGAAATTCTTCTCTAATTTCATATGTAAATACTTTTCCATCAGGTCTTACTAAATTTGCAATATAAGATGTTAATACTCCACTTCCAGTTCCAGCTTCAACAACTATTGAGCCAGGATGTATATTAGCTTGAAAACATATATAGCATAAATCTTTTGGATAAATTATTTGAGTTTTTCTTATCATTTTTTCAAGATAGTCTATATAATCAACTGGTAAAATTTTTAGTGAAACTGCCATATTTGTTTGAATTTCACATCCATATGGTTTTCCTATTATATCATCTAATTTTATTACTCCTTTATGTGTATGAAAAGTCTTGCCTTTTTCTATTTTTATAATCCAATTATTTTTATCATTTAAATATAAAAGAACCTCATCTCCTTCTTTTATTTCCATATTTTTTCCCTATATGGTATTTTCGTGAAATTTTTATATTTGTTATCTTTTTTTTAAAGTTGGTGATTAAATGCAAAAACCATTAGAAGGAATTCGTGTATTAAACGTTACACAAGCATTATTTGGACCATATTGTGCTATGATTTTAGCAGATCTTGGTGCAGATGTAATAAAAATTGAAAAACCTGGAACTGGTGATATGAATAGAGAATGGGGGCCATTCTTTCCCAATGTCCAAGGTCCAGATAAAAGTGGATACTATGTAAGCTTACATAGAGGTCAAAGAAGTATTACATTGAACTTAAAAACAGAAAAAGGAAAACAGATACTTAAAGAATTAGTTAAAATAAGTGATGTACTAATTGAAAACTTTAGACCAGGAACACTAGATAGTTGGGGAATTGGATATGAAGAATTAAGAAAAGTAAATCCAAGACTAATATATGCATGTGGTTCAGGTTTTGGACATTATGGTCCATATAAAGATTGGCCAAGTTATGATATTATAGGACAAGCCATGGGTGGATTTATGGATTTAAATGGATGGCCAGATAAACCTCCATGTAGAGCAGGTTCTTCTATAGGTGATATAGTAGCAGGAATGTTCCTTTGTATAGGTATACTTGCTGCACTTAGATATAGAGATATAACTGGAAAAGGACAGAAAATAGATGTTGCTCAAATGGATTCGATGATTGCAATATTAGAAAATGCAGTTATACGTTATGCTATAGAAGGAAAACCTCCAACAAGAATAGGTTCAAAACATCCAACTATTACTCCATTTGATATATTTAAAGCAAAAGATGGATATGTGGTAATAGGTGCAGGTAATGATGCTATATGGAGAAGATTATGTATTGCAATGGGAAAACCAGAATTAGCAGATGATCCAAGATTTCTTACGAATCCATTAAGATGTCAACATGAACAAGAACTTAAACCAATAATAGAAGATTGGACAAAAGATAAAACAAGATGGGAAATAGTTAATTTATTATTAAAACATGATGTTCCTTCTGCTCCAGTTTATAATGTAGCTGAAGCTGTTGAAGATCCTCATACAAAAGCAAGAGAAATGGTAGTTGAAATTGAACAACCTCAATATGGAAAAGTAAGAATAGCTGGTTGTCCAATTAAATTCTCAGAAACTCCAATAGAAATAAATAAACCAGCACCACTATTAGGTCAACATACTGAAGAAATATTAACACAACTTCTAGGATATACTAAAGAACAAATAGAAGAACTTAAAAAAGAAAATGTTATATGATTTCTTTATTTCTTCTGATTTTATTTCAGGAGAAGAAATAGCAAGAAAATTAAATATAAGTAGAGTAGCTGTTCATAAGAAAATTCAAAATCTTAGAAGACAAGGTTATATAATAGAAGGAGTACGTGGAAAAGGTTATAGACTTATACCAAAATTTGATAGTCTTCTTCCATTAGAATTAAAATTAAGATTAAAAACTAAAATTTTTGGAAAGGAGATAATAACATTAGAAAGTATAGATTCTACACAAACAATAATAAAAGAATTAGCAGAAAAAGGTTTACCAGAAGGAACTCTAGTGATTGCATTAGAACAAACTAGTGGAAAGGGAAGAATGAATAGAAAATGGATTTCTCCTAGAGGAGGACTTTGGTTTAGTTTATTATTACGTCCACCAATTCTTCCAAAAGATATTTATAAACTTTCATTATTATTTGGAGTAGCAATTGTTATTTCTTTAGAATATTATAGTATAAAAGCATCATTAAAATGGCCTAATGATGTTATAATTAATAATAGAAAATTATGTGGAATACTATTAGAAAGTGATATTGAATTAGATAAAGTAAATTTTGTAGCTGTAGGAATAGGAGTTAATGTTAATTTTCCTTCTAGTATTCTTCCTAATGATTTAAAAATTTCAGCAATATCTCTTTATGATATTTTAGGAAGAAATATAGATAGAGCAGAATTATTATGTAAGATTTTAAAGAATTCTGAAAATCTATATATTCAAGCAATTAATGAAGGTTTTTCTAATATTATTTCATTATGGCGTTCAAGATCATCTATGTTTGGAAATCCTATTGAAGTTAAATTACTAGATAAGAGTATTAAAGGTATAGCTTTAGATATTGATAATGATGGTTCATTAATTTTAGATAAAAATGGAGAAATAATAAAGATTTATTCTGGTGACGTTATTTTTTTATAGTAGTAAAAATTTTTCTTCTAATTTCAGATTGTAATATCTCAGGAATTCCTGGTAATCCTGGATCTAGAAAACCTTTTACAAGTATTCCTATGGCATCTTCAGGAGGAATTCCTCTTGCCATTAGATAATTTAATTGTTCTTCTTGTAATTTTCCTATAGCAGCTTCATGTGATAATTCTGTTTCAGAATGTTCTGCTATTAATTCAGGTATAGCAACTATTGAAGCTGTAGGACATAATATCATTCCTCTACATTCAAGATGTCCTTTAGTATTTCTATTTTGTCCAATAATTTGACCTCTATTATAGACTTTTGCACTACCAGTAGCAACAACCTTAAAAATTGTTTCTCCAGAACAACCTTCATTCATTAAAATAATTCTACTTCCTAAATCTATAATAGAATCTTGACTTCCATATATTATGGAATTAAATTTTACTTTTGCATCTCTTCCTATTAAATAAGCAGTAGGATAGGCTTGTAAATCTCTTACTGGTTTAAGTAATATATAATTTGATATAAATATTCCACCATCTTCTACAATTGCTCCTGTTCTAGGTCTAACATATGTATTCTCATTCCAACTATGTATCATAGTAAATATTATTTTTGCATTTTTCTTTACATAAAATTCACTAATACCAATATGAAGAGCATTTACATTTCTACTACCTATTGTACAACCTGTTATTATATTAATTTCAGATCCTTCTTCTGCTATTATTATATTATGTGGAGCTTGTAGTAATCCTTGAGAATGTATATATAAACAAGCTTGAATTGGTTGTGAAATTTTTACATAAGGAGCAGCTCTTATAAAATAGCCTTTAGTTGATTTTAATTCAGCTATAGCTGTATATTTATCTTGATCAGTAGATATTGCTTTCCAATAATATGATTTTAACCAATCATATTTTAATAAAGCCTCATCTGTAGATAAAACTTCTAATCCTTCTATATTAGATGCTACTCTAGATAATAATACTGAATGATCTACTTGAAGATAAGTACCACTTTTTTCTTGAGATAATTCAATACCAACTTCTAATGCCTTATTTTTTATTTCATCACTAATTATAGTTTTCTCTTCTGCTTTATCAATAAATTTACTTATATCAATATCACTTCCATATGTTGCTTTTTTTGTTATTGCTTGAAGTGCAAGTTCTCTATATTTATCCCTCCAATTCATTTTTTAATACCTCCTTTATCAGTTTCTCATATCCTAAAACTTCTATTTTAGGAATCAATTCTTCATAACTTCCAGTTAGAACTATCTTACCTCTTGACATTATATAAATCTTATTTGGTTTTAAATATTGAAGTATATGTCTATGATGAGTAATTATCATTACTGCACAATTATTTTCTTCAATATAATTTTTTAAGCTATTTCCAAGTATTTTCAAAGAATCTATATCTACACCACTATCTATCTCATCAAGAATCATAAGCTTTGGTTTCATTGCAAATAATTGTGCAAGTTCACTTCTTTTTCTTTCACCACCAGAAAATCCTATATTAAGTTCTCTATCCATATAAATACTAGGCTCAAGATCTACTTTTCTTAAAATTTCTTCTATAAATTTAGAGTCTTTTGACGTCCAAGGATTCTTACCAGCAGCAAAAGCTATCATATCTCCAAATCTTAAACCACGTATAGCAGGTGGTGATTGAAATGCCACTCCTATTCCTAATTTTGCTCTTTCATAAATTGGAAGATTAGTAATATCCTTACCATCAAATACTATTTTTCCCTTACTTACTGTATATTGAGGAAAACCAGCTAATGTAAGTACAAGTGTAGTTTTCCCTGATGCATTATGACCCATTATAGCAATTATTTCTTCTTCTTCCATTGATAAATTTATTCCTTTTAATATTTCCTTTCCTTCAACTACTACATGTAAATTATCAATTTTTAATAACAATTTAAATCCCTTTATAGCTTTATATAACTCATTTATATTTATTCTTTTATGAAATTAATTTTATTATATTCTGGTGGTAAAGATAGTAATTTAGCATTATATAAGATAATAAATAAAGGGTATAAGATTGATCTTCTTACAATTATTCCTAGAACTTTTAACTCATGGATGTTCCATAGACCAAATGTTGAATTTACAAAGGTACAAGCTGAATGTATGGAACTAAATTGGCAATCTTTTAATGTCTCTGGAGAAAAAGATAAGGAAATTCAAGAAATCATTGATTTTCTTAAGGATAAGGAAATTGATGGTATTGTTGCAGGTGCTATTAGAAGTAAATATCAAAAAACAAAAATAGAATATATTTGTGATAAATTAAATATTAAACCTATATTTCCATTATGGAGTCTTTCAGAAATGGAAATTTTAAATGACATAATTAACTTAAATTTTGAAGTATATTTTTCATGTGTAGCTGCAGAAGGTCTTGGAAAGGAATGGCTTGGTAGAAAATTAGATCTAGAAGCAATAAAAGAATTAATAAAATTAAAAGAAAAATATGGAATTAGTATAATAGGTGAAGGAGGAGAATATGAAACTTTTGTTTGTGATTCTCCTTTATTTAAAAAGAAAATAAAAATAACTAAAAGTGAAATAGTATGGTATAGAAACTATGGTTATTGGTTTATAAAAGATTATAAATTAATTTCAAAAAATTAAAAAAATTAAATTGTTTAGAAATATTTATGAGTAAATTCATATTTGTAACTGGAGGAGTTTTAAGTAGTGTAGGAAAAGGAATTCTTACAGCTTCTATAGGTAAAATGTTACAAGTAAGAGGATATAGTGTTTCTGTAGTAAAAATAGATCCTTATGTAAATGTAGATGCAGGAACAATGAATCCATATATACATGGTGAAGTATTTGTAACTGAAGATGGTGGAGAAACAGATTTAGACCTTGGGCATTATGAGAGATTCTTAGATATAAATTTATCAAAATTAAATAATATTACTACAGGACAAATATATGCAACAGTTATTGAAAAAGAGAGAAAAGGAGAATATCTTGGAAGTTGTGTTCAAATAATACCACATGTAACAGATGAAATTAAAAGACGTTTAAAAGAAGCTGCTAGCATATCAAAAGTTGATGTACTTCTTGTAGAAATTGGTGGAACTGTTGGAGATATAGAAAGCTTACCTTTTTTTGAGGCTGTAAGACAAATGCGACTTGAAGAAGGTTATTATAATACATTATTTGTTCATATTGCTTTAGTACCAATATTAGATGTTACTCATGAACAAAAAAGTAAACCTTTTCAACATAGTATACAAGAATTAAGAAGAATAGGTATACAGCCAGATATACTAGTAGCAAGATGTCGTACACAATTAGATAAAGAAGTTAAAAGAAAAATTTCATTATTTGGTAATGTTACTTCTGATGCAGTATTTACATCATATGATGTTGATAATATATATGCACTTCCAATAGAATTAGATAAACAAGGTATGGGTGATTATATTGTAAAGAGATTAATGTTAAATAATACTATACCTAATTGGAATGAATGGAAATCGATTGTTGACTCTTTCAGAAATACTAAGGATAAAGTAAAGATAGCAATGTGTGGTAAATATACTAAACTTGTAGACTCTTATATAAGTATTGTAGAAGCATTAAAACATGCAGGAGCAAAGCTTGAAGTTTCTCCAGAATTTGGATGGATCGAAACTACAGAATTTGAAGAAGATCCTTTATCTATATCAAAACTTAGTAATTATCATGGTATTATAGTTTTACCTGGATTTGGTATAAGAGGATCTGAAGGAAAGATAATGGCAATAAAATATGCAAGAGAAAATAAAATTCCTTTTCTTGGAATATGTTTTGGCTTTCAATTAGCAATTGTAGAATTTATGCGAAATGTAGTTGGTTATAAAGAAGCACACACTACTGAGATAAATCCAAATACAAAATATCCTGTAATAGAGTTATTACCAGAACAAAAGGATATGACAAAATTAGGTGGTACTATGCGTTTAGGTGCATATAAAATAATTATAAAAGAAGGAACATTAGCTCATAATATTTATGGTTCTAGTAGAGTTTTTGAAAGACATCGTCATAGATATGGAGTTAATCCAGAATATATTCCTATATTAGAAGAAAATGGTTTAATTATAAGTGGTATTTCTTATGATGAGAAAAATGTAGAATTTATAGAAATCAAGGATCATCCATTCTTCTTTGCTTGTCAAGCACATCCTGAATTCAAATCTAGACCAGGTAGGCCATCTCCACCTTTTTTAGGATTTATTAAATCATGTATAGAAAGGAAAAAGATTATTCAAAGATAAATTTTACTTCTTTTATATTTGTTGTACAAATTTTTTTAACTCCTCTTATACCTGGTTTATATAATGTTTTAATAAGTCCTGCATTTTCTAAAATTTTCATTTGAGCACTAGCATTTGCTTTACTTTGTTTTATAAATTCAGCTATTTGTTGCATATCTACTTCTTTTCCTCTCACATAATTTAATATTTGAATTCTTGTAGGAGAGGATAATGCCATTGCTACATTTACAATACCATTTTCTCCTTTTACTATTAGAACTCCATTTTCATATTTAATTTGTTCTTTTTCTTCTTTCACTTTATTCACCTTTTTTATTAGGTTTTCTTTTAATTTAGAAAAAATTTACTTTTAAACTTTTTGTTTATATAATAAAGTGTAAAAGTAATAATAATTTTTACTTTTTATTTATTAATAATTTTATTTATCTAATTTAAAACAATATTTATAACAAAAAATATAATATAGTTAAAAAGTAATAAAAAAGTGACGGAATATAAATGCAATTATATAAAATTGTATTAGGAATAGATAGACTTCCCTCTTATGATAAGTACTCAATTGTAGTGATGAATACTTCTGATATTCTTTTAAGAAAAGAGGGTTTATCTAAGACTGAAGTATTAGAAATTGCTCAACAATATAAAGTTGATGCAATTGCAATTGATAACATATATGAACTTGGAACAGAACAAGAAATTAAAAATTTTATGAGTTATATCTATAAGGCTGATCTTATTCAAATTTGTGGTTCTCCTATTCATGGTTTTAAATCTCTCTCATTAATTGCAAAAGAATTAGGTCTTTCAAAAGGAGGAAAATTATCTCCTATAAAATCTGCAGAAGTTTGTGCTATGGCAGTTTTACTAGGTTATGGATTTATAGTAAAACTTTATGATCCTGAAACTAAAGTAATAATTTCTCGAAGAAGAAGTTTTGGCTCAGGAGGAATGAGTGCAAATAGATATAGAAGAAGTATTGAAGGAGCAATATTAAATTTAACAAAAATTATTCAAAATCGTTTAAAATCAAAAAGAATAGATTATGATCTTTTATTTAAAAAAGGATCTCATGGTATAGAAAGTGCTGTATTTGTTATTTATTCACCTAGAAATCAATTAACTGGAATTATTCGTCCAATGCGTACTTCAAGTATAAATGTAAGAATTATTCCTATTTTATCTAAATCATTTGATTATATTCCAATATCTCATATTGAGGAGAAACAAAAGAAAAAATATCTTATCATTGGAATAGATCCAGGAACAGTCTGTGGAATTGCTATACTTGATTTAAATGGAAAAGTATTGTATTTATCAAGTAGTAGAAATATTACAAGAGGAGAAATTACACGAATTATAATATCATTAGGTAGAGCATTAATATTTGCATCAGATGTTAATCCTCCGCCATTAATGATTTCAAAATTAGCTGCTTCTCATAATGCACTTATATTTTCACCAGAATCTTCATTAAAAATAGATGAAAAAATCTCTCTTCTAAATAGAATTACTTCTGAACAAAATATCATAGTTAAAGATTCTCATCAAAGAGATGCACTTATTGCAGCTTTAAAAGCCTTTATGTATTATAAAAATAAACTAGAACAATGTATAGCACATGTAAAAGAATCTGGTATAAAAGTTGATATAGAAGAAGTTAAAGCATTAGTAATTAGAGGTGTAAGTATTAAGGACGCAATTTCTTTATCAGAATTACCACAAGAAAAAAGAAAATTAGTAAGTATCAAAAAACGTACATCTGAAAAAGAGAAGATATTATTACTTAAAAACAAATTAAATTCTATAAAGTTAGAACGAGATGCTTTACTTCTCAAAATAAAAGCTTTAGAAGCTAAAATAAATGAATTAGAAGAAAAATTATTTTTGGCTAAAAGAGAGATTAAACAAATTCCTAATGATTATGAAGTAGATCGTCGTTTAAAATCTTTAACAGATGAAATAAATAAATTAAGATATGAACTTGAAAAAGAAAGAGATGAGAAAAAAGATATAATAAATAATATGATCTCATTAGCAAATGGAAATACTATTATAATTAGAAAATTTTCTACACTTAAAGAAGCTATAAATTCTAAAATTAATAGATTTGTTATAAAAAGAGTAGGAGAAATTGATGAAGAACTTAAAAATAAATTATTAAAATCTCCTCCAGAATTCATAATAACTCAAGAAGTTTCTAATGTTCTATTTGATTTTAATATACCCATTATTTATTTAAATGAACTTCACTTTAAGGATTATAATGATTTTATAATAATTGAGAAAAACTCATTTGAAAAGACATTTGAAAATTCTAAGAAAAGATTAGAAGAAAAAACTAAAGAGAAAACTAAGAAATTAATTTCATTATTTGAAGAATATAAACAAGAAAGAATTAAAGAATTTAAAAAAGTGTGAATCTTCTTTCTAATAGACCCTCAATTATTTTTTCAATTTGATCAAATTCTTTATTTACAATACTTTCTATTTCATATTTCATATTATCAGTTAAGTTATATGATTTCTCTAATACCAATTGTATATTTGTTAGATAAGGATTATCAATAGCTCTACCTATTTGACTTAAAATTTTTACATAAACTTCCTCTATTCCTTTTATTTTTGCAATTTCATTTGCAATATTACATGCAATTACATTATATATCTTACCTACATGACTCATTGGATTTTTACCTGCAGTAGCCTCAAGTGACATTGGTCTTGATGGTGTTATAAGACCATTAACTCTATTACCTCTTCCAGTTTCACCATCATCTCCCATTTCTGCAGAAGTTCCTGTTACTGTTAAATAAATACTACCTATCTCAGGTTTATCTGCAGTATTTATTTCTATTTCTATAGGTACTTCATATTTTTTAATTAAATAATCTTGTACTTTATTTTTAAGTTCTTCTTTAACAGATAGATAATGGTTTATATCATATATAAATTTAGAGATCATTGCTACTGCAATTATTAGTTTAATTTCATTACCTATACGTAATCCCATAACTTTTACATCTTCTCCAACTTCAGGCATTTCTTTTTTTAATTGATTTGAATTTATGAATCTTTCAGTATCATAAACTATTTTTTCTAGTGTAGTAAGTGGTGCAAAAGCAACACCAAAAGATGTATCATTTGCACATTTTATCTTACTTTTATAATCATAAATAGAAACAAGATCTACAGAACCTCTTCCAACTCTATAATCAACTATTATATGAGTTTCAGGATCTAAGAACCTCATGTTATTTTTTATCCAATTTTTTGCAGCTTCTATTGCAATTCTTCCAACAGGTACATATTCTCTTACATTATTATTAATTACATCTGTAGTAGCTCTTCCAGACATTAGTACATATATTGGTGTTACTACTTCTCCTCCGCCAAATCTTACATTAGTTTGTCCTCCAACTATTAGTACCTTGTCTACATTATGATGAAGTACTTGACCGAATTTTTCTATATAGTATTTACAAAGATAAAGACTAAATTCTTCTGATAGACTATCTGCCATAAAATCAGGATGACCTGTGCCTTTTCTTTCTACAAATTCTACTGATTGATTTTTAATAGTTTGAGAATAAAGTTCTTCAACTACGATCTTTCTACTGATCAATTATATTCACCATATAATAAAAAAGATTCTCATAAATGCTGTAAAATCTCTTTAGCAGGAGATGTTACAATATATAATATATTACTTCCTCTTACTAAGACTTTGCCATATTTTGCTAATGGACTACCATTATCTATAGTTTCTATAGCATCAGTTAATACTAAGTTCATTGTTTGATCATATTTAACAAGATTTCCTATATATTCATGACCATCCTTTAGTTTTACTAATATCTGGCTATTTAGAGCTTTATTAAGCAATCTAAATGTTTCATTTGGCATTAATCAACACCACATGTTCCTCTATTATAAAGTTTGTAACTTATATTTATTAAGCTTATTATTATTTTTTACCAATTAGAAAAATACTTTTCATAGTATCTGATTCATAAATTTCAGTATTTTCTGGTATATTTTTTGGTATATTTGAATATTTTAAAATACTAATTCCGAATCTACCATTTCTTCTTAAGCATCTCATCATTTCTGAGAAAAATTTTTCTTTATTTTC
>CAZTWF010000003.1:0-3289 GCA_964617245.1 uncultured Nitrososphaerota archaeon | reverse complement strand
AACATTTTTCCAATTTCTCTAGCTTTAAATTTATATTCTTTTCCAATTTTCTCATATTCTATTAATTTATGTTCAATTAATTTCTTTACAATTTTATGAGCTGTGCTTTTAGCTATATTGACTTTTTTTGATAATTGACTTAGATTTATCCCCTCATTTTCAATAATTTCTCTTAAAATTTCTTTATATTCATCTTTTAATGGTAATCTAATCTTCATAATTTCAGTTGGAAAGCTTAAATATCCTTCTAAATTTTCAAGTTCTATTTCTATAATTCCTTTAATATCTGTTATTAATGATGCTATTAATAACTCTATTATTAAACTTCTCATTCCACCACTTAAATTTATTATAATTTCATAATTTGAATCTCTATAACTCATTAATTTTTCACCAATAGTTAAAATAGATTGTTCAAAATCTTTTGTAGGTACAAAAATAACATCTACTTTAATTTTTTCAAAATATTTTTTTAGAAAATCCATTAATATTTGTAAGGCTTTTTCAGATTTTTCAACTATAGGCTTAGCAATAAATATTAAGATTTCATCATTATTAGAAAGACCTGTTCTAAGAATACTTCGAATAGCAAATCTTTCATCAAAACCTAAACTTAAGATTAATAATTTTGATTTAGACATAAGAACAATAATAGTAGAAGTATAATATAAAGTGAACGATTTATTAAAAATTAGTATAGTAAAAATAAAAAGAAAAAGAATATATTTAGAAATAAACAAAAATTAATTGGTGGTAGATTTGATAGATACAAAGAACTTAAGAGAAATGGGAAAAGTATTAGCTCTACTTATTGCTGAAGAAGATAGCTATACTTATGTTGATAAATTAGCATATGCCCCTTCAAAAGATTTAGTGATCTTTTATCTAAGAGAAGCATTAAGAGATCTACATTCACTAATGAGGAAAACAAAATTTGAAAATGAAGAAACTCCAAATATACTAAAATCTATAAATTTTGAGATTATCGAAAATTGTATTCAAAGATTAAAAGAAATAGAAGATAGAAAAGAGCTTAGAGAATTGACTTCATTTATAACTTCTACAGCACTTACATATTCTGCAAATCTAAAAGCTCAGAAATTAGAGGGTGAGAAAAAATGAGTGATATATTTCTTTCAATCAGAGGTAGAGTAGTAATAAATGTAGAAGCATTAAATATGACAGAATCTGTTGGTAATTATGTCAAACATAGACGTGTGCCGGTAATGATAAGGGAAAATGGAGGTTATGGAGTATATTTTGTACCTTCAATTTCTGGTGAAAGTATAGCCCATGGATTTCAAGAAATTCTTGCAAAATTAGCAAATAATAATAAGATTCCAGTTTGTAAATTATGTAATAAAGGGATATTATTGAAAAGCTCTAATGAAAGTATATTCAAAGCATCCTTTGAAATGGATGTACCCAAAGATGATCATGATCTTGAAAAGACAATTGTAGAAAAATGTATTGTTGAAGATGTTGGTGGATTCTTGTATGCTCATGGTGAAAGAAATGTAAAAAGAACTTCAAATTTCTATGTTGGTTATATGATACCTGTAAATGAAGCTATTAGAAATGTTGTAATAGAGCCGCAATTACAAACAAGATATGCTTTAGGCACACCATTTGTAAAGAAAGGTGAAGAAAGAGGACAAATGATCTATTATGTAGAATTATCTTCTGCACCATATGTATTTAGCTTTGATTTAGATACAAGATATATTGGCAAAACTACTTTTGTAATCGATAGACCTAGAAGTGAAGTCAAAGATAGAAAAGAAAGAATTATAACAACACTTGATGCATTACAATCATTCTTATTAGAACTTATGTTTGGAGCAAAAAAATCAAGATTTCTACCAATAATAGATTGGGAATCTATTGTAATAGCAATATCAGATGATATATGGACTGTCCCAAGTCCATTTACATCTAATTATATTGAGAAAACACAAAAGAAAAAAGAGAAAATAAACTATAAAACTTCATTACATATTTATGATGGAGTTAAGGAAAGTTTTGAAGAAACTGTAATAAATGCAATAAAGGAAGCAAAAGAAAGAATATCAAAGTGATAAAATGACTATTGGATTTATAGTAGATATTGAATTTATTTGGGGTTTTCAAGCAAGAATTGCAGGATTATCTAAATCACCCCCCTCTTTTCTTTACCCCCCTCCTACAGTAATACTAGGAGGAATTGCTGAAAGTATTGCTAAAAAGTATGAAATTGGAGAAAAAGAAGGAAAAAATATTATTCCTATACTAAGTAGAAATTTATTAGCAATTGGTATTAAACCATTAAATTGTGTACCAATAACTTATCGAGCTATGAATAGAATAATAGCCATAAGAATAACTGGAGAAGTTCAATATCCAAGTCCAGAATCAAAGTATATTTTAAAATCATTTGATTCTCCTGCTAGAGGTCATACTATTTTATCAACAATTGACAATGAGGCGCCTAAGATGAGAGTCTTTATAGTATTTAAAAATAATGAATTTACTTTAGGAAATAATAAATTTAAAATAAAAGAAGAAGATTTATGGAGAATTCATAGAATAGGTTCAAAAGAAAGTATAGTATCAGTATTAGATGTTATTGAAATTGAAAAAATCAATATCATAAGAGATAGCATTATAGTAACTACATATAGTTTTCCAATAGGTAATGATATTGAAATAATAGGTCAGTCTGGAGACTCATGGAAAGAAGAGGTATATATCAATCCATTTAAATTAGAAGCCTATGATGAAAATGAAAATCCTTTTAAAAATTACATGCTTGGTAAAAAACTGATTAGATTTAACATTCCTTTGAAGAGATTTATGGAAGATCCTGAATGTAAAATAAGGATTAAAGGTAAAGCAACAGGATATTCATATGAAAAAGAGGTTGTTATCGGTTATGGTGAAAATTAAGATAAATTATCCAATAGATAATACTTTTTTTAGTAGTCTATTATTTGAAGGACTGTTATATACAATAAGTGAAAGTAAGTATGATTGTAAATTCAATATAAATGAAATTGAATTTAAAGACGAAAAATTCATGTCTGAAATTTATAGCAATTTAGATGAAAATAGAATTAATAACTTAAGATTAGGAATGGCTGGTAAAAATGATAATATTAATGAGACAATTTTTGAAAAATTTGGATTAAAGAATATATCAAGTAAGAAAATTTATTCTGATTTAATAAATATATTAAAAAAAGAAAGTAAAAATCTCATAATAAATAGAGATATTTTAATATCAGTAGATCTAATAAAAGATAAAGTATTC
>CAZTWF010000002.1:0-11162 GCA_964617245.1 uncultured Nitrososphaerota archaeon | reverse complement strand
TGCTGAACCGCTCTTCCGATCTAAGTTATATAAAGATATTTAAAGAAGTAAAAGATACATCTTCACTCATGAAAAATTTTACTGAAGTTCTAGATAATGCAATATGGAATATTGAACATTGGAAATTGTTTGGTTTAGTTTCTGCAAATTATCTTTTAGATGGAATTATGTTTTCTATAGCTCCACTTATGGCTTATATTGTTGCTCCAGGTATAGCTTTTATTGTATTAGCAGCTAATCTTATTTCTGAAATGCTTGGTGCTTTAGTATTTGGAATATTAGCTGATAGATATGGAAGAAGGCCTATTTTTGCTTTTGTTCTTACATTAGAAGTAATATCTTTAATAATTTTATATTTCACTTATAATGATCCAATAGCATTTCTCATATTAACATCAATAATGACCTTTGGTATTGGAGGAGAATTTGGAGCAGCATATGCTGCTTTAGCAGAAATTATACCTAAAAATCATAGAGGAAAAACAATAATGATTTCTACAAACTTTTGGAATATAGGCGCTGCTTTAATAGCTGCTATGTTCTTAATATTTGCTATATATTCTTCAGATCCTGAAACTCAAATAAGACTTTTACTTTTATCTTCTATATTTACTGTTATAATTGTAGGATTAATGAGATTTGGATTTCCAGAAAGTATAAGATGGTTAGTAATAAAAGATAGAAGAAATGAAGCAAAAAATATTATTGAAAAATTTATAAAAGATAAAAACCCTGAAATTTTATTTGAATTACCTTTAGATCAATCTATTTACTTAAAAGAAGCTTTTAAAAAATATCCTTTGAGATTAATAATATTAGCTATAGTTACAGTTGCTCAATATGTAACCTATGGAATGTTAGCTTATTATGCTCCTTATGCTCCTGGATTTGTTTTTGGAATTAATGAAGCACCAAAAATAATATTTGTAGCAAATCTTGGAGCCTCTATTGGAGCTTTTATATTATTACCAATTATAGATAGAGCAAGAAGATTATCATTATTTTTAGCATTTTTAGGAGGATCTATAACTGCAATATTAATTCTTCTATCTCATAACTTTGAAAATATTTTAATGTTCTACTCTTTATTATTTATTAACTTAATGTTTTCAGAATGGGCTTGGGGATCAATAAGTGTACTTCAAAGTGAATTATTTCCAACAGGTGTAAGATCATCAATTGTAGGTCTTCTTGTAAGTTTAACAGGAATATCTGGTGCTTTTATGGTATATATTGAACATATATTAACAGCAACTCAATTTATTATTTGTGCTATATTAATATGGCTATTTGGTTTAATAGCAGCCTTATACTGGTATATTAAAGGTATAGAAAGTGCAAGAAAAAGTGTAGAAGAATTAATTTAGAATTAACTTAAAAAAATTTTTTAAAAATTTTTGAATAGACTTCTGGAGGAATTTCTATTCCCACTTCTCCACTATAAATTTCTAAAAAAGCTCTATCTGATGGTAATTTTCTTGCTATTATTCTTAGATTTAAATTAAACCATTCTACTTGATAAGGATATGAAAAAATTACCATATTCAAAGCTTTTATTTCTAATTCCCATAGTCCTTTTAATATCCTAATAATTCCATTAGCCATTCCTCTTAACTCTTCATCATTTAAATCTATAATTGAACTTTTTTTACTAATTCCAATAATTTCATAATTTCCTATAGGTGCCCATGGAGCAATCCATGAAAATCCTTCAGTTTCTCCAATAAATCTTTCATTATCTTTTATTATTTCTTCCCAATAATTCTTTCCTTTCTTTTTCCAATAATATTTAGATCTTTTAAAAATAAATCTTTCATTTTTTAATCCTTTTTTTGATGATATGAGTTGAAAATGAGGATGAATAATTGAAGCTCCTGCTTCTGGTAAATGATTCCATCCAATAAAATGATATAAATATCCTAATTTTCTACTAATATTAAAAAATTCTATTGAGCATTTCAATCCATCAAAAATTTCATCTTCATTAATTTCATTTATGTTAACTTTATGTTCTTTAGTAAATACACAAACTCCATGTAAACTAGCTAATGGATACATATTTGGAAAAACTATTGCTTTTCCTATTTTTATTCTTCCTTCTTTAATAATTTCTTTTGGAAATTTTGGTGTAGCGATTTCTATATTTTGTGGACAAAAAGGACAATAATCACTTATTCTTTTTTGTTTTGGTCTTTTCAATCTCTCCATATTAATTCTTGATATTATATTAGTTAATGGATCTATTCTAATTTCTATTTCTTGAGAAATTTCTATGTTATCTTTTATTATTTTAGAAAATTCAAGTGATTTTATATTATTCATGTTTATAAATCATCTTTTCAGCTTCTTTTATTGTTTTTTCTAAGATTTTAATTAATTCTTCTCTAGTTTTAGCATTTTTAATTTCTTTTGATAGTTCTTTAAGTCCAAGAACATCATTTAACCATTTACTAAAATCATTTCTTCTCATATGGAAATTTAAAACTTCATCATCTATTTCCTTTATAATATTATGTAATTCTATTAGGTTTTTAGCTTTTATACCTAAGGGTTTTGCAAAACCAGAATAAAAATGAAATGAATGACTATCTGGTAATTCTTCAAATAATATTCTATAATAGGATATTTTATCTTTTATTGTATCATATAGTTTATATCTTAAATCTGCTAATACCCATGTAAATGATATAAATGCTTCAATTGGACCATTAAAATGACTAAAATATGAATGTACAGCTTTTGCACCATTTTCTTTTGTACTCATATAATGAAAATGATCACTTGTAGTAAGATATCTCCATGTTCTTAAATATTCACCACCTATACTTTTTACCATAGGTTCTAAGTATTTTAATACTTCAAAACAATATCTTTGCATTTCATTTCCAAGCCATGCTGATAAATCTCTTTCCATATCAGCCCAAGATATAGCTTCTTTTACATCAATTTCATCTAAAGCATATAAATTAGAAATAATATCAGAAGGTATTGAGAATTTCATATTTTCTTCTTTTATATATTTTGGAAGAGTTTTAATAAAATCATGAATTCCACTTTCTGGCCAATAGTGTTCACCAAAAGTCTCTATGTCCATTGCTATAAATATAACATCTCCAGGAGTTAATGATAACCATTTTGCATATTTTTCTGAAGTTAATGGCCATTCATTCCAATTTCTAAGTGTAAATCTAAATCCTATATCATCTGATAATCTATAATTTCTCATTAATAATAATATATTAGAGTCTTTTGCTTTATACAAATAATTTGGTGATCTCAAATCTAAAATTCTATCTACACCTTCAGTTAATATCATTTTAAATCCTAAATTTTCCATTATTTTTGCAACTTTATTATCATATATAAATTCTGTATTTTCTGCTACTATAGGATTAATACCAAAAATTTCTTTTATTATTCTTTTATGAAGTTTTATTTGCTCTATAAATTCTTTTTCATTTATTAGATATGAAAGAGAATGATAATATGTTCCTGATACAAGTTCACATGAATTTTCATCTATTAATTTTTTTATAATTTCAATAATCTTAGGTTCCCACCAACTACATTGTTCTAAGAATATTCCAGAAATTCCTAATGAAAATTTAAAATCATATTTTTTTGCATTTTCTAAGAAAATTTCAAGTGTAGGAATATAACAATTTTTAGCAATTCTTTGAAATATTTCTTTATTTAAATTATCATCAAAATAATCTAATTCTTGAATATTCTCTTTTCCAAAAAATTTTTTAATTCTTCTTGGTTGATGAACTTCAAAAAAGAATAAAATTCTTTTCAATATTTTCCCTCTATTAATTTTTTATATTCCATAATTCCTTCTCTTATATCTTCTTCTTTTAAAATTCCTTGAGGTGTAGGTATTTCTAAAATTCTTTTAGGTATTCTTAATTTTTCAAAAGAAAATCCTTCTCTTACTTTAAATTTATATTTTTCTTTTAAAATTTCAATTCCTTTTTCTTTTAATTGAGATGGAGTAATATCAATTCCAATTACTGAAAAACATTTACTAATTATTTCTGGGGTATAAACTTTTCTTGAAAAGAAACAAACTACAAGACTTGATAATATTTGTCTCCAAGATTCTTCTTCAAATATCATTTTTGCAATTTCTTTTGGTTCTAATTTTCTTTTTTCAGCATATAATCTTTGATCAATATCATATCCTGCATTATCTAAATGACTATGTCTCATTCCAACTAAAAATCCAATATGTGTAGCTAATCCACAATGATATCCTGGCATTTCATTTCCTCCAAAGGATAAAGCAAAATCTTTTCCTCCATATTTTGAAGATGCATATTCTACACCTTTTGATAAAGCTTCATAGAATTCTCCTTTCATTTCTACAATTCTATTAATAGCTTCTATATATGTTTCATAATCTCCCCATTTTAATAATAATCCATCAGTTTCTTTTGTAGTAACTATTCCTTTTTCCATACATTCTGTTGCCCATGCAAGTATAACTCCTGTACTCATTGCATCTAATCCTAATTCTTCAACTTTATCCATTATTTTTAAAAAACCTTCAGCATTTCTTATATCAAGCATACAACCTAATGCATATATTGGCTCATAATCATATGGTATCATTTTTATTTTATAGAAATATGGCTCATTTTCATAAGGTATTCTTAATGCAGCTATATGAATACAACTTACAGGACAATGAGCACATGCAATTCTTCTTCCAAGAAATTTTTCTGCTAAAGCCTCACCAGATAATTCATTTATTCCTTCAAATTTTGTTTTTTGAAGATTTCTTGATGGTAATGATGAAATTAAATTTAATGACATAACATTCATTGATGTGCCTATGTCATGATATTTTTTCATTGCTCCACTTTTTATAAAAGAATTATAAAGTTCATCATAGATATCTCTATAACCTCGAGGATCTTTTACTTTTAAACTTTCTCTTCCTGATATAACAATTGCTTTAAGTTTTTTAGAACCAAAAACTGCACCTAATCCAAGTCTTCCAAAAGTTCTAAAAGTTTCTGTTATTACACAAGCATAAGGAATCATTTTTTCTCCAGCTTTTCCTATTCTCATTATACTTCTCATTCCTGGTCTTCCTTCTCTTTCTCTTAAAATTCTTCCTATAGCTGTAGTACTATTCATTCCCCATAAAGCAGAAGCATCTCTAAATTTTACACCATTTTCATCTATAACTAAATAAATTGGATAATCACTACTACCTTTTATTACAATAGCTCCATATCCTGTCATTCTTATAGCTACTCCACATCTTCCTCCTGCATGACTTTCTCCAAGATTTTTTGTTAATGGTGATTTAAAAAGTGCTACAGTCTTAGAAGCAAGAGGATAAATAGCATTAAAATAACCTATAGCAAATATTATGGGATTTTCTCCTGATAATGGATCAATATTCTTTGGACATTCTTCATTTAATAATTTTATTCCTACTCCTACTCCTCCAAGCCATTCTTTAAATAACTCTGGTCTTTCTTTTATCCAATATCTCTTATTATCTAAATCAATATAGAGAATTTTAGAAAGAGAAGATGCCTCCATTATACTTCCTCCAATTTTATTACTCCATATGGACAATAATCAACACAATATCCACAATATGTACAAACTGTAGGTTTATTTAATGATTTATCCCAAAATATTGCTCCAATAGGACAATTTTCTATACAATTTCCACATGCTATACATTTTTTATAATTAAGTCTTACTCCACCTCCTTCTCTTTTACTCATAGCACCAGTTGGACATACTTTTACACATGGAGGATCTTTACATGCTCTACAAACTTTTATAATAAATCCACGCTCAATTCCTCCTGATGATTGTACAAATATTGCTGTTCTTGAAGTTCCAGCTTCAGCAAATCTTCTATTACAAGCAAACATACATGATTGACAGCCAACACATAAATCAACATCAATAACTGAAATTCTTTTAACCATTTTTATCTATATGTTTTATTGTCTAAGTAATATATAAAAATAATATTTCATTAGTAAAATTAATTATTATGAATTTTATACTATACTTTATGCATTTTGATATAGCTTTTATAGGATTTGGTACTGTAGGAAGAGGAATGGCTGAATTATTATTAGAAAAAAAATCTATTCTAGAAAGATTTTATAATATTACATGGCGTATAATTGCTATATCTGATCTACGTTATGGATCTATTATTAATGATAATGGAATTGATCTTAAGGAAGTATTAAACTTAGTAGAATCAAATAAAAATTTTTCATCTTTAAATGGAAAAAAAGGACTTTCTTCAATTGAAATTATAAAAGAATCTCCTTCTAATCTTATAGTAGAAGTTACATGGACAAATTTAGTAGATGGTGAACCAGGTTATTCTCATATAAAAACAGCTTTAAGTTTAGGAAAAAATGTAATTACTACAAATAAAGGTCCTATTGCTCTTTATTATAGAGAATTAAAAGAATTAGCAAATAGAAAAAATGTTCAATTGAGATATAAAGGAACTGTTATGAGTGGTACTCCTAATTTTAATATTTTTGAAGGACCTCTTGCTGGATGTAATGTTGAATCTATTAGAGGAATACTTAATGGCACAACTAATTTTATACTTACTGAAATGGAAAAAGGTCTAGATTATGAATTAGCATTAAAAGAAGCACAAAGATTAGGTTATGCAGAAGTAGATCCAACAATGGATATTGAAGGATTTGATGCTACAGCAAAACTAGTTATATTAGTAAATACAATCTTTGATGTAGATATTAAGTTAAATGATATAAAAAGAAAAGGAATAACTTCTATAAGAATTAATGATATAAAAGAAGCTATTAGTATGGGAAAAAGAATCAAACTCATAGCAAAAGCTGAAAAAATTGATAATAAAATTTTAGCAGAAGTATCACCACAATATCTTCCTCTTGATGATCCTTTAGCAAATATAATGGGTGTAATGAATGCTATAACCTTTAAAACTGATTGCTTAGGAGATATTACTATAATAGGACCTGGTGCTGGAAAAAGAGCTACAGGATACGCATTAATTTCAGATATGATAGCAATTTCAAAGAAGTTATCTTAATAATATTTTAAAAATATTAGAATAAAAAATAAAAACCTCAAATTTTTAATGAAAAATAGGGCCGGTAGATCAGTGGTAGATCGTCCGCCTTGCACGCGGAAGGTCGAGGGTTCAAATCCCTCCCGGTCCACCATTTTATTTTTATTTTATTTACTTTTTATTTTCATTTTAGTAATAGAGAAAATTTCATATAAAAAAGATAATATTCAGGAATAATAAAAATTAGAAATATTCTAAGTTAAATTATATAAATTTATAAATGAAAGATATGGGATGAAGTATGAGTCTCGAATTAATATATAAGATAAATATAAAGCTTCCTTTATATAATAGAAGTTTATAGTCATGGAGTAATTCACATGAAGAATATAGATCTAAATATAGAAATCAAAATATTACCTATCAATAAATTAAGACCTCATGAAGAAGTTGACTCTAAGATGGTAAGAGAACTCGCTATTCTTATAAAAGAGGAAGGAATTTTTAGAAAAGCTATTGCTATTGATAAGAAAAATAATATAATTCTTGATGGGCATCATAGAGTAAAGGCTTTAGAAATATTAGGATGTAAATTTATACCATGTATTCTTCTAGATTATTCTTCTCCATTAATTATAGTATTATCATGGAATGATAATACTATGTTATCTAAAGAATTAATAATAGATTCTGGAATTAAAGGCAATCTTCTTCCTCCAAAGACTTCTAGACATATGATAAATTTACATGGAAAATTATTTCATCTTTCTGAATTAGAACCTGAAGTCAATATTCCTTTAAAAGATCTTTTCTAATTTTTAATATTAAAAAACTTTAGATTCTTTTAAATATTATATATTTCTATATTATTTTTATTATTTGTAATTAAGAATTTAATACTATGTTAACCAAATACTTATATTTAATGTTAACAAATATAATTTATGTTTTCCATAAGGATATTAACTATTTCATCTATATTTGCAACTCTTACAGCAATAGGAGCATGGATTACTATTCCAATATCTCCTGTACCATTTACTCTTCAAACTTTCTTTGTCTATCTTTCTGTTTTATTATTAAAAAAATATGCTTTTTTAAGTCAAGCAATATATATAATGATGGGTCTTATTGGATTACCTGTATTTGCTAAAGGTCTACCAGGATATATTGCAATTCCTGGACCTACAGGAGGATTTATAATTGGTTTTTTATTAGGAGCTTTATTTTCATCTTTATTTAAAAAAGATATCTTAAAAGTTTTTATATGTATGTTGATAATATTTGGATTAGGATGGATATGGCTTTCTTATTGGATTGGATATTATAATGCTTTATTATTTGGTATTATTCCTTTTCTTCCATGGGATATTTTAAAGGCTATATTAGCAATTATAATTGCAAGAAGATTAAAAGAATATATGGTAATAGATCATTGATATATTACAAATTTACAAGCTTTATCTCCTTTAGCTATACAATTTTCTTCTTTACATTTAAATTCTGTATCAAATAATTCTGTAAATGTTCCAGCTAATATTCCTCTTATAAGACTACTATATGGTTTATCTAATTGATTTTTTACAATTTCACATTCAAAAGAATTATGTATTATAATTTCACTATAATTTGATTGAAGTTTAAGAATTTCTATTATTCCAAATCCTGCCCATTGAAAAAATTTTTGAGAAATTTCTTCATATATTCTTAATGGATTTCTTAAGCCTATTTTTTCAGCAAATTCTTTATGTATTTTTGCAAAACCTTTTCCAGCCTCAAATCCTATGTAATATAAAAGAGCTTCTCCTGCAGAACCAAATTTTTCTCTAATTCCTTTAATCATTTGTCCATATGCTGTATCTCTTAATAATATAATTCTTGTAGCATTAGCCATTAAAGGAAAGGATATAGTATCTATTAAAATTCCTTGAGATTTTATAACTTCTAAAATATAAAATTCTTTTTCTATTTCAAATATAATTCTTTCAATTGGTACAATAGATTCAGTAATATCCAGAAAAACTAATAATTTTATAGTATTATCTTTATCATAAGTAACTATAATATTAACTATTTTTATATTATATTTTGAAATGATTGAAGTAAATGATGAACATACTTCTACAATATTATCTTTCTTCTTAATAAGAAGACCAAGGAATTTTCTATTAGGATCAACTACATAACGTCCTATATCAAATGGATAGGGCATTTCTATCTGATTAATAATCAGAATCCATATTTTTATTTTTATCTTAAACAGAAATATTAATTTTATTAATAAAATTAATATTTGTAATATAAATTATTAAACTAAGTTATAAAATAATAATTTAATATTATGATGGTGGGGCCGTCGGGATTTGAACCCGAGATCACAAGCGCCCCAGGCTTGCATCCTAGACCAAGCTAGACTACGGCCCCTTTATCTTTCATATTATTATAAAAATATTTATTTTTTAATTCTTAGAAATACAAAAATAGTTCTTTTTTACTTATTATTTTATGAAAATACTTACTGTGTACTATTCTAGAACTGGTAATACAAGAATAATTGCTCAAAAAATTTCTGAAATAACAAAAAGTGATATTGAAGAAATTAAGGATACAAAAAATAGAAATGGATTTTTTGGATTTTTGATTTCAGGCTATGAAGCTGCAAAAAAGAAAACTACAAAAATAGCTGAATTAAAATATGATCCATCAAATTATGATATTATAATAATAGGAACTCCTGTATGGGCAGGAAAAATGTCTGTTCCTATAAGAACTTATATTTTAAATAATAAAGATAAATTTAATAAAGTTTCATTTTTCTGTACTTTCTCATTCAGTCCATCAAATGTTTTTAAAGATATGGAAGAAACATGTAATAAGAAACCAAT
The DNA here is from genome assembly GCA_964617245.1 of uncultured Nitrososphaerota archaeon. GTDB lineage: Archaea > Thermoproteota > Methanomethylicia > Methanomethylicales > Methanomethylicaceae > WYZ-LMO11. Next base: position 1,220 of record CAZTWF010000002.1, on the reverse strand, counting down.
AATTAAAGAAGCATTTAAAGTTTCTGAAATAAAATCAGGTAAATATATCGAAAAATTAAATATTTTTAAAACTCTTATCTCAAATAATAGTTAAATATTAGAATTTTAGTAATTAACTTTGTGCGGCCGTAGTCTAGCATGGTCTAGGACGTCGGCCTTCCAAGATAAATCGAAGAACGCCGAGGACCCGGGTTCAAATCCCGGCGGCCGCACTAATATTTTAGTTCTAATGATTTAAAGATTTTTTAAATGAATATTAAATGTTATATTTAAAAGTATCAAGTATGATTTTACTAATGAAGTTATAAATAATATAAAAATAACCTCATTTACTAACATTTAGGCTTTATCAACTCAAAAATTTAACAATTAGATCTCTTAGATTTGTCAAAATAACTACAATATTAAAAGCAATTTGTTTTAAACAATTTTTTAATATGTCTATATTTTCCATAATCTCCAATACTCTTCTGAAAATTGTATTATTTCTTTAGATCATTATTTTCTTCATACTTTTAATAGTTTTTATTGTTTTAAAGTTGCTAATCGCTTATTAACTTTTTCTAATTCTTTTGTTAAAGCTTCTTTATATTCTTCTAACATTTTTATTTCTTCTTCTATATCTATTGCTAACCATGGAAAACCTATATGCCAGAATTCACAACATAAATGATATTTCTTCATTTCACAACAACATCTACACATTTTCTTTTTCACCTCCTATAGATTTTTCAAAATTTTCATAATAAAATTTAATAAGATCTTCAAACAATTTTCTGCGTTTAATTATTGATGTTAATCCCATTTTTAAAGCTTCAATACCTTTGTTAGTTAATCTATAAATACGTCTTTCTGATCCTCCTTCAACTTTTTCCCATTTTGATTCTAATAAGCCACGCTCCTCCATTCTTCTTAAAATTGTATAAATAGAACCAGGCTCAAGTCTATGATATCCATTACTTCTTTTTTCAATTTCTTCTAGAAGCTGATAGCCATGCATTGGTTTTTCATAGAGAATTCGCATTATTAGAAATTGTATCCATCCTCGTTCTGGATATTCATGCCAACATCTACAGCCTCTCGATCCATATATTGGTCTACACATTTTAATCATATAAATATAACAGTGTTACATATATAAGTGTTATGCATTTAAGAATAATTAATTTTAGAAAAATAAAAATGGAATTCCTAGTTAGACTAATTTCAGAATAATAAAC
>CAZTWF010000001.1:0-2866 GCA_964617245.1 uncultured Nitrososphaerota archaeon | reverse complement strand
ATATTACGTAAATCTTACATATTTAAATGGTTTAATGAAGCCTAGAGTGTATGATACACTATGTTGTATTAATGGAACGAAAGAGATATATAATTTACCAAATATTGTTGCATATAATTTATCTATAATTTCAAATTCTTTTTATTTTATTTAATTTTACAAAAATTTGAAATTAAATTTTAACTTAATAATGGACTTATTATAAAGTATAATAAATTACAATATATTGCCCATATAACTACTATAATTAATACTATAAATATTATTATTTTGTAATAGTTTTTCAATTTTTCAAATTTATCTTTTTTAAATGCAAAAAGAGAGAAAATTCCCAACATCCAAAATGGAGATGTCATAAGAAATATTTGAGATATTATTCCTAATGGAATTAAATGTAATTGTTCAAAGATATTAATGATTGCCATAGAAATTATTATAATTGTTGAACTAAATCCTATAATAGTAAAAACTAAAGATAATATTTTTACAATTATAGAATATTTTTCAAATTTTGATGGATGAATAATAAATGCTGCAAATATTAAAGAAATAATAATGGGAATAATAAATAAATAAAAAGCCCATAATTTAAGACTAAATGCAATAAATTTTCCTTCATTTTCTATTGTTAAAACAGAAGGTAAAGAAATCCTTTCTTTAATAATATCAATAGAATTAATAGTAAATAGTGTAATAGCTAAGATTAAAAATGAAAATGATATAATTTTTCTAAGCTTTATTTTATTATTCATTCTCTATCAAATAGATTTTAATTTTAATATTTAAAGATTTATTTTGAAATTTTATTTATTTAATTTAAAAAATTAATTGTAATGAAATTTTAATTATAAGCAATATAAAATGCTTAATCAAAAATCATATAACTTTTAAATTTTATGATCTCAATAAAATTATTGGTGAAAAAATATTAGATATATTTTTGGATATTCTTTGTATACTTCTTTCTAGTAGCATTTCTTTGGCCACAAATAAGACAGAAAATGATTCAAAATGAATGAATTTAATTAGAAAAATTAAAGTAACTACAAAATCAAGAGTTATTACAATGATACATCGACAAGAACATCTTTCCTTATTTGGTATACCATTTTATCGATATATTGATATTGAAGATTCAGAACAAATCCTAAGAGCAATAAGAATGACACCTCCAGATATGCCTATTACATTAATTCTTCATACCCTTGAAGGACTTGTTTTAGCAGTTGCACAAATTGCTTTAGCTTTAAAAAATCATTCAGCTAAAAAAAATAATTATTGTTTCTCATTATGCTATGAGTAGAGGTACATTAATTGCTCTAGTAGCTGATGAAATTCAAATGAATCCTTAAGTTAATGATGAAACTTTAATAAGAGCAGATATAGCTGAAAAAGCAATAAAACAACTTGAAGAATTTGTTATAGAATTAACTGAAGATAAAAGAGAGAAAGCTAAAGAAATTGCTAAAATATTAGTTTATGGTACATGGACTCATGATTATCCTCTTACACCTAAAAAACTTCAGGAACTTGGAATACCAATAAAAATTGGAATACCAATTGAAGTATATCATCTTATGCACTTATATTCACAAGCTTCACCATTAAGACCAAGTGTTGAATTTATATCTACACTTTACTATACTCCTCAAGCTCCACAAAGAAAAGTATAAGGAAAATAATTAAAACTTTTTTAATTTCTATATAATGATAAAAAATTGAGAATTTTAAAGATTAATCCAAATTTTGAAAATTTATCATTTAAATTATCTATTTTTATTTCATCTTCTTTTGAAATTTCCCAATTGAAAACTTCAATATTTTCTTTTAAATGTTCTTTTGAACCTGCTTTAGGAATAGGAATTGCACCTTTTTGAATTATCCATCTTAAAGATATTTGAGCTGGAGTTTTTCCATATTTTTTTGCTATTTCTTTAATAATTTTATTTTCATTTATTTTTCCTCTTGCTAAAGGAGAATATGCAACAAGAATAATATTATGTTTTTTACAAAATTCTAATAATTCTTTTTGATAAAAATATGGATGAAATTCTACTTGATTAACACATATTGGAATTTCTTCTATTTCTAATGCTTTTTTCAATAATTTAATATCAAAATTACTAACTCCAAAGCTTATTATTTTTCCTTCATTATGTAATTTTTTTATTGCTTTAAATGTTTCTCTTAAAGAAATTAATGGATTTGGCCAATGAATTAAATATAAATCTAAATAATTTGTATTCAAATTCTTAAGAGATAATTCACAAGATTTAATAACATCTTGAAATTTTAAATGATCTCCTGAAACCTTTGAAGTAATAAAAATTTCAGATCTTGGAAAATCTTTAATTGCTTTTCCTATTTCTTTTTCATTTTCATAGATTTCAGCTGTATCTATATGTCTATAACCTATTTCTAAAGCTAATTTTATTGTATTAATACATTTTTCTCCTTTTAATTGCCATGTTCCTAATCCAATTGCTGGAATTTCATAATTATTTCTAAGTTTATATTTAGGAATCATAATTAGGAATAATAAAAAAAGAAAAAATTAAAGTTCTTCTTCTGTTTTTCTTCTTTTAACTGCTCTATCAAATACAATCCAATTTCTATACCATTCTTCATTTTCTTTTTTAAGTAAATCTAATGTCATTTTTGTTAATTCCTTAGCTGTAACTTCTTTAACATTTTGTTCTAAAAGTTTACCTTCAATAATTTTTGCACTTTTCTTTGCACTTTCATATGTTGCTCCAGCTTTTAAACAACTTACAACAATTTTTTCAGGAATAAATTCTTCTTTAGTTCCATCTCTTTTTACAATTATTATAGACATTTTTCCACCATATAATTAATTTTATTTTAA